>DASSGV010000013.1:0-15190 GCA_035693225.1 Gemmatimonadales bacterium
AGCCCTAAGCCCTAAGCCCTAAGCCCTAAGCCCTAAGCCCTAAGCCCTAAGCCCTAAGCCCTAAGCCCTAAGCCCTAAGCCCTAAGCCCTAAGCCCTAAGCCCTAAGCCCTAAGCCCTAAGCCCTTCCAGCCCGAGACTGCCATGCGCTCTTTCGCTTGCCTCACCGCACTCGCTCTCCTCGCCGCTCCGCTGGCCGCGCAGAGCAACGCCGAGCGGATCCTCAATGATCATTACACCCGGTCGCATGATTACGACCTCGTCCACCAGGACATCGAGGTCCGGGATTTCGACTGGGACTCCCTCGGATTGAAGGGGCGGGTGGCGACGACGCTGGTGGCGTTGAAGCCGGGGATGGACTCGGTGATCCTCGACGCCGGGCATCGGATCCACGTGGCCGAGGTCCGCGCCGCGACCGGGAAGCTCGACTTCGGCCAGCGCGGCGACACCCTGGTGGTGCACCTGGCGCACGCGGCGGGCTTCGGGGATACCGTGCGGTTTGTCATCACCTATGACGCGCGCATCGACAACGGGAAGGGTCTCACCTTCCTCAAGGGGGAAGGCCGGCCCCACCGCCCCGACCAGATCTGGAGCCAGGGCGAGGCGATGGACAATCACTTCTGGTTCCCCACCTACGACTTTCCCAACGACAAGGCCACCTGGACCCTGACCGCCACCGTACCCGCCAGGGATATGGCGGTCTCCAACGGCCGGCTGGTGTCGAACGTCGTGGCCAAGGGAGGCCGGACGGTCCGGTGGTCGGAGGACAAGCCGGCGTCGACCTACCTGGTGTCGCTGGTGGTGGCGCCGCTGGTCCGGATCCACGATCAGTGGCACGGCGTGCCGGTCGACTACTACGTATACCCGGAGGACAGCGCGCTGGCCCGGCCGCTCTTCCACGTGACGCCCGACATGATCGACACCTACTCCCGCCTGACCGGCGTGGCATATCCCTGGCAGAAGTACGCCCAGACCACCGTGGCCGACTTCTTCGGCGGGATGGAGAACGTGAGCGCCACGACGCTGGTGGACTGGCTCCCCGACGCCCGCGCCTACGCCGACCGTCCCTGGTACCAGTACATCCTCATTCCGCACGAGCTGGCCCACCAGTGGTTCGGCGACCTGGTCACCACCGAGAACTGGGCCAACACCTGGCTCAACGAGGGCTTTGCCGAGTTCATGCCGGGCCAGTACTGGAACTCCCGGCTCGGCGCCCACGCGGGAGAGGATTACTACGCCGACGAGTACCGGCAGTTCATGAGCATCGACCATCGCAAGCGGATGCCGCTCGCTTCCGACGGATCGAACAACATCTATCCCAAGGGCGCCCTCGTCCTCGAGATGCTGAAGGGGTACCTGGGGTCCGAGCCGTTCTGGGCGTCGCTGCACCGCTACCTGACCGACCATCAGTACGGCAACGCCACCACCGACGACCTCCGTCAGGCGGTGCTCGCGGCCACCGGGGAGAACCTCGATTGGTTCTTTGACGAGTGGATTTACCAGGCCGGGTACCCGGAGTTCACCGTCACCCAGTCGTACGACTCCGCGGCCCATCGGGTGACCCTGATCGCCACCCAGACGCAGGTGGATAGCTCCAAGCCCGATTCTGCGACCGGCATCCGGTTCACGACCCCCGCCGTCTTCCGGATGCCGGTGACGGTGCGGGTCGGTACCGGTGCCGGCAGCGTTGTTGCGCACGAGTGGATCGATGCGCGGAGCGATACGATCACCGTCTCCGGCGTGACCTCAACGCCGACCTACGTGATCTTTGATGATGGCAACCGTATCCTCAAGAAGCTCACCTTCGACCAGCCGACCGCGATGCTGGCGGCGCAGCTGGCCCACGATCCCGATCTCTGGGACCGGGAGTGGGTGCTGGGACAGCTGGCCGAGCGGCCAACCGATCCCGAAGCGGTGGCGGCGGTGGCCGATGCGGCGCAGCATGCCGACTATCCGTTCACCCGTGCGATCGCCGCCACCACGCTGGGCGAGTTCCCCGCCGCGGCGGTGCTCCCGGCGCTCACCGCCGCGGCGCACGACACGTCCGCGCAGGTGCGCACCGCCGCGATCACGGCGATCGGGATGCTCAAGGATGGCGGTGATGCGGCGGTCACCGCAGCGCGGACGGCCTGGGGCTCCGACAAGAGCTACGGGGTCCGGGCCGCCGCGGTGCTGGCGCTGGCACGCCTGGTGCCCGACGAACGGGGTGCCACGATCCGCGCGGCATTGGCGACGCCGTCCTATCGGGACGACATCGCGTTGGCCGGCCTCCGCTCCCTCCTCCTCGGGCCCGTCGATTCGACCACGCTCGCGGCGGTGGAAGGCAAGCTCGGTGATATCCAGAGCACGGCCTTCGTCCTGGCCGCACTCGCCGGCCAGGGCGACACGGCGGCCAAGGCGATGCTCGAGCGCCACGCCGATGACGCCCGACCCTGGGTCCGCGACTGGGTCAAGCAGGCGATGAGCCGCCGCCGGTAATCGGCAGCGTTACCGCGTCGTTACCTCCCCAGGGGGATGACGTGACGCCCGCACGCGAGCTTCCCTTCACATGGAAGAGGGCTTCGCGGTGCGGGCGTTCGTCGCCCAGGTGGGAGCGCTGGACCGGGCGTGGTTGCAGGGGATCGCCGCCCGACAGGTACCGCGTTGGCTCGATCGCGGCCTCAGGGTCATCACCCACCTGGGTGGCGCGTCATTCACCCTCGGGCTCGGCGCCGCCCTCCTCGTGCCCGCGTCTACCCGCCGCCTGGGCGAGGTCCTGCTCGTTGCCAACCTGATCTCCCACCTGGCCGTGCAACTGGTCAAGCGCTCCGTCCTGCGGGCCCGCCCCGGTCTCGCGGACGGCGGGCCCGTGCCTCTCGCCAAGATCCCCGACGCCTATTCCTTCCCATCGGGCCACTCCGCAGCGGCGATGGCCGTGGCACTCCCGATCACGATCCTCGGCGGCCCGATCGGCCTGATCGCAGTCGGTGCGGCGATCGCAGTCGGCGCCTCGCGGGTCTACCTCCGGGTGCACTACGTGACCGACGTGCTGATGGGGCAGCTGCTCGGCGCCGCGGGTGCGGTGGCCGCGATCATCTGGCTCGGCTGAGGCCCACTAGGCTTCAATCCGCTCGCATCACCTCCGCGGGGTCGACTCGTGCCGCACGGCGCGCCGGGATGAGGGTCGCCATCACGACCGGGAGCAGTAGCAGCACCGGCACGACCACGAAGGTGACCGGGTCGTGGACGGTGACGCCGTAGATCAGGCTGTTGGCGATCCGCATGAGAGCCCAGGCACCCCCGAGCCCCGCCGCAAGGCCCAGTGCCGCGACCCAGACCATCTCGCGCGAGACCAATCCGACCAGATCCCCCCCAGTCGCGCCGAGGGCGGAGCGAATCCCGAACTCGTGGGAGCGTTGAGCCACTCCGTACGCGACCACTGCGTAGACGCCGAACGATGCCAGCAGGAGCGCCAGCGCGGCAAAGAGCGAGATCAGGATCGTGTTGGTACGGCGAGGAGCCACGGATGTGCTGAGCACCTGATCCATGGTCCGGAGGTGGTAGACGGCCTGGGAGGGATCGACCGCGCGGACCGCAGCCTGCATGGAAGCGAGGAGCGTATTGGGAGCAAGGACACCCCGCGCGACTATCGCCACCGTACTCGGCGTCGTCTGGTACATCGGGAGATACATCTGTGGGGAAGCGTCTTCATCGAGATCGAACTCGCGAACATCCTGAACAACGCCCACGATCGTAGCCGGCGGGTCGTTGGTCACCGAGAACGACCGTCCCACCGGGTCGATGCCGGGCCAATATGCCTTGGCCATGCTCTCATTGATGACGGCCACATTGGGTGCTCCTGAGTCATCAGCCGGGGTGAATGTTCGGCCCGCGACCAGCTGGATACCCATTGCCTCGAAATACCCTGGGGATGCAATCAGATAGGCCGCACCAGGCCGATCATTCGCTTGCGCTGCAGGCGCGCCAACAATGGAGATGTCGAGGAGTATCCCGCCGCCGCCGCCGAGAGGGAGGTCATTGACCGCTCCCGCAGCGACGATGCCATGCGTTGCATTCAACTGGTCGACGACTGACCTGATCAGTTGACGTCGAGTTCCTTGGCTGGCGTGTTGTGGCGTCGCCAATTCGACTGTGCCTACATTGACGGTGTCCATTCCTCGATCGAGCCCCATCAGCTTTTCGAAGCTACGGAGCATGAGTCCTGCTCCGATCAGGAGCACGACCGTGAGTGCCAGCTCCATGACAACGAGTGCGCGACGGAGTCGGCCCGTTCTGCCTGCTGTGGCGCCATGTCCGCCGCCGGACTTAATGGTCTCCCCGGGCGCCGTCGCCGATGTTGCCAGGGCGGGCCAGAGGCCGAAAGCGATCGCCGTCGCAGTTCCGAGAAGGACCGCAAAGGCGAGGACTCGGAGGTCGAGGTGCACAGGCGCCAGCCCGCTGAGCTCCGCGGGCAACAGGGTGGTCAGCAGGCTCAACGACATCGGTGCGATCCCGATGCCGAAGAACACGCCCATGAACGTGAGCAGAAGGCTTTCAGAGAGGAGCTGCCGTACCACCCGCGATCGGGTAGCGCCGAGTACCTCTCGAATCGCGATCTCCCGTCGCCGGATAACTGCCTGCGAGAGGAGCAGGTTGGTCACGTTCGCGCACGCGATCAGGAGGAGGAGCCCCGTGGCGCCGAGCAGTACGATGAGCGCCGTGCGCCGGTCACCGACGAGGGTCTGTTGTAGCGGAATCGCGGCACCATGGGTAGCCAGATCGTCCAGTATTCCCCGTTTGTAGGACCCATTGGACTCCGCCGCACCTGGACCGAGGTCGCGGTTCCAGCGAGCCAGAAGCGCCTGAGATGCGGCGCGCACGGTTACTCTCCGAGCGACCCGAGCGATGACCTTGGCCGAGAAGAACCCGTGGAAGGGCTCGAAGGTCTCGGACGTCGTCGGCACGGTCATCGGGATCCAGAGATCGCTTTCATTCGGAAAGGAGAATCCGGGCGGCGTGATACCGATGACGAGGAATGTCTTGTCGTTCAATCTGATGGTGTGATTCACCAGGTCGGCGCCGCCGAACTGCCGCTGCCAAAGCCCGTACGACACCACGGCGACGCGCGACCCCCCGGATCTCCCTTCGTCCGGCGCAAAGCCCCGGCCAACGAGCGGGCGGACCCCGAGGGTGGGGAAGAAATCGGCGCTGACGACGCCGACGTTCAGCCGAATCGGTCGGTCCGGATCGGAAAGATTGAGCCCGCCCGAGGCCCACGCGGCCACATGCTGGAACACCGCGGACATTGCCGACACGTCGACAATGTTGGTGAAGTGCGTGGGGGATTGTGGGAACCGTTGCCCAGGGCCGGGATCGAACGGGATCTGCACCTTGGGGAGGGCGACGAGTTCCTCCGGCCGCAGAAATGGCAGCGGACGCAGCATCGCCGCGTCCACGGCGCTGAACATCGCCGTCGTGGCACCGGTGCCCAACGCCAGAATGCCTACGACGGCGAAGGTGAACCCCGGCCGCTGGCGCAGTCGACGCGCGGCGTACCGGATGTCCTGTACCGCGTCAGCGATCCACCGGAATCCCCAGGCATCGCGACTCGCCTCCTGGACCATCCCCTGATTGCCGAACCGGCGCCGGGCCGCAAACTCCGCCTCCGCCGGTGCCAGCCCCTGGGTCCGGAGCTGTTCGGCGCGGTGTTCCCGGTGGAGCCGCATCTCTTCTTCAAGTTCACGGGTGGCACGGTCGCGGTGCAGCAGCAGTTCGACTCGACGCCACCATTCGTGGATGATCATCGATCAGGCGGGCCGGAGGATGGACGCGATGGCCTGCGATACCCGGCGGTACGATTCGACTTCGTGGACCAGTTGCCGCTGTCCTGCTGCCGTGATCCGGTAATAGCGGGCTCGCCGATTCTCCGCCGTCCGGCCCCATTGGGCGACCAACCACCCCTTGACGAGCAGGCGCTGTAACGCCGGATACAAGGACCCTTCCTCGACGCGGAGCACCTCCGAAGAGGCCCGCTCGATCGCCTCCGCGATCTCGAAGCCGTGCACCTCGCCGGCGCGGACAACAGTCTGCAGCACCAGCATGTCGAGGGTGCCGGGCGGGATCTCTTCACGTAATGAGGGTGTCATGACATAGACAGTCTATGTTATGGCATCCGTGCCGTCAACCGGGGAACACGAAAGCAGTCCCCCCTCCCGTCATCGGGCATTATCTTCGAGGAGCTTGGAGCTCCGAGCAGTGAGCGGCGAGTCCTTGCTCCCGACTCCCGACTCCAAGCTTCAGACTCCCCGCTCCCCGCGCCCGTGGTGAAATGGTATCACATCGGCCTTTTAAGCCGACAGTTCCTGGTTCGAGCCCAGGCGGGCGCATTTCCCACCTCCCCATTCCCTCCGAGGTCCTCGCGTGACCACCACCATCTGGCTCGACGGGAAATGGTGCGATCGGGACACCGCCAAGGTCTCGGTGTTCGATCATGGCCTCCTCTACGGCGACGGCATCTTCGAGGGGATCCGGGTCTACAACGGCAAGATCTTCCGGCTCGCTGAGCACCTCGACCGCCTCTACGACTCGGCCAAGGCCATCTGGCTTTCGATCCCCATCCCGCAATCCGAGCTCGCTGACATCCACGTCGAGGCGGTCCGCCGCTCCGGGCTGGCCGACGCGTACATCCGCACGGTGGTGACCCGCGGCGTGGGCGACCTTGGCCTCGACCCGCGCAAGTGCGCCCGGCCGTCGGTCATCGTCATCGTCGACTCGATCGCACTGTGGCCGAAGGAGAAGTACGAACAGGGACTGGTCGTCGTCACCGCCGGGACGCCGGTGCCGCACCGCGAGGCGCTCTCCCCCCGGGTCAAGTCGCTCAACTACCTGCCGCACATCCTGGCCAAGATTGAGGGGGTCCAGGCGGGGGCCGACGAGGTCCTGATGCTCGACCCGAGCGGCTGGGTGGCCGAGGCGTCGGGTTCCAATCTGTTCATCGTGCGTCGAGGGGTGGTGCAGACGCCGGCGGTCGCGTCCGGTATCCTGAGGGGGGTGACGCGCGACGCGGTGCTCGAGCTTGCCCGCGCCGCCGGGTATTCCGTGGGGGAGTCGATCCTCAACCGCTTCGACGTCTACACCGCCGATGAGGTGTTCTTCTCGGGGACGGGCGCGGAGATCGTGCACGCGCGTCTGGTCGACGGACGGATCATCGGCACCGGCGCCCGCGGGCCGGTGACCACGGACCTCGCGACGCGCTTCCACCAGCTGGTGCGGGGTTGAGACGGCGCACTTGACCCGCCTCCGGCGGCCGGCATATTGCGAGGGTCCTTCTTTCACCACTTCGGGAGCTTGGCAACGCAATGGCGTGGCGCGTGCTCGAACTGGGAGATACGGTCTGGAACGTGACCTGTGCCGCCGAGCGCCGGGCGCACAATTCGTCGTGGCAACTGGTCCTGTCGTTCCGATCGGCCCGGCCGCCCAAGTCGTCGTTCTGGGCCGCGTATCCCCTCGAGTCGAGCTCCAAGTCGAGCTTGTTCGCCCAGGCCGAGCGGATCTCGCACGATCGGCTGACGGCGGTCCTCGCCGAACACCTGCGCTAGGAGGCGAATTGGCGGTCTCGGTGCAGGACCTCCGGCGGGTGGCCGATGCGTTGGACGCAATCCGCGGCCAGGAGGTGCTCGATGCCACGGTACGTGCCGACCTCCGGCAGTTCCGCCTCACCTTCTCCGGCGGGAGCATCCTCGTCGTCGGTGCCGCATCCGATGCCGACGGTCGCGGGCGCCTGGAGGTCGACATCGTGCGGCCGGCCGAGGAGACGACCCACCAGCTCGATGTGCCGTTCGAGCCCGGCGTCGGGGGAGGGCGGTGGTGAGCACCGCGGACCTGCCGGAGCGCCTCCGGTTCCGCAGCTTCGTCCTGGACCGGCTCCCCAGCAGTCGGTGCAAGGCGCGGGTGGAGCTGGGGTGGGGCGACGACGGATCGTTCGTCGGCGAAAGCGAAGGCCTCGCCTCGGCCGCCGGTGAGTTGCGGTGTGCCGCCGAGGCGTGCGTCACCGCCCTCGATCGTGCCGTCCACGGCGAGGTCACCCTCGAGCTCCTCGGCGTCAAGGCGGTCAAGGCGTTCGACAACAACGTCGTGATCGTCTCACTGGCCTACCAGGAAAAGGGAGAAGGGCAGCGGTTGGTCGGGTGCTTCCTGGCCGACGTCGACTCCGCCCGCGGTGCCGCCCTTGCCGTCCTCAATGCCACCAACCGGGTGCTCGGCAATCGATTCTTCATGCGGTGAATGACCGAAGATCGACCGAAAGCACTTGGTCCCCCAGCGTAACTTCTTACATTACAAGCGTTCCCAGTCGCCCGGCCGGTGGCCGATCCGACCCTCCAAGGAGCGCGTTTGAAGCACGAGTACCGACCGGGCGTTGCGCTCAAGCTGGCGCTCCTTGCCGTCCTCACCGGTTGCGCCGGCCACCCGCCGACCCCGGTCCTCCCGGCGCCTGGAACCACCTCCACCGCGATCTCGACCCCTTCCGCCCAGGCCCAGCCGCCAGCGCTGGCCGCTGCCGGTGCGTCGGCGGACACGGCTGATGACGCCGTGGACACCGCGGTGGCCGATGCGGCGGCCGACGATTCCGCCGCCACCGCCGACGAGGCCGATTCGGCGGCGGACGCGGTGGCGTTGGAGCAGCTGGCAAATGCGACGCCCGGCGACTCTGACACCCCCGGCGACCAGCCGGCACCCGCGGGCGGCGCGAAGGCGATCCCCGCGGTCACCTGGGACATCGACGTCAATTCCTTCTCGAACCACGAGCGGGTGCAGTTCTACCTCGACTTCTTCCAGGGCCCGGCGCGCGACCGGATGGCCATCTGGCTGCAGCGGATGCCCCGGTACGAGCCGATGATCCGCGCAGCATTTGCGGCCGAGAGCCTGCCCGGCGATCTCGAGTACTTGGCGCTCATCGAAAGCGGGTTTTCCAACAGCGCCACCAGTCGGGCCCGTGCGGTGGGGATGTGGCAGTTCATGAAGGGCACCGGCCGGATGTACGGGCTCAAGATCGACAAGTGGGTCGATGAGCGCCGTGATCCGGTCAAGGCAACGCCTGCCGCCGCGCACTACCTCCGCGACCTGCGGGATCGGTTCGGATCGCTCTACCTGGCGGCAGCGGCCTACAATGCCGGTGGCGGGCGGGTCTCCCGGGGGATCTCGCGCCTGGAGGACGCCGACGGCGTCGATGACGAATCCGGCAGCGACTCGACCTTTTTCCGGCTCTACGACACCCGGTATCTCCGGCGTGAGACCCGGGACTACGTGCCGAAGCTCATCGCCGCGGCGCTGATCGCCAAGGAACCGGAGCGCTACGGCTTCCCGCCGGTCCCGGCGGTGGCGCCGTTCTCCTACGACTCGCTCATCGTGCCCGACGCGACGGGGCTCGACGTGATCGCCCGCCTGGCCGACACCACCATCCAGGCCATCCGGGAGCTCAATCCCCAGTACCTCCGGATGGCTACCCCGCCCAAGACCGTGTCGGTGGTGCGGATCCCCGCTGGGACGGCGGCCTCGGTGACGGAACGGTATGCGGACCTCCCGGCCTCGAAGCGACTCACCTTTCGCGAGCACTTCATCGCGCGGGGTGAAACGCTGGGACAGATCGCCCGGAGCTACCACGTAACGCTCGAGGACATCCGCCTCGCCAACCCGAGGGTCGATCCCCGGCGGCTGCGGCTCGGCTCCCGGCTCATCATCCCGGTCTCCGGCGTCGCCTTCGATCCCCGCGCTGCGGCGCTGGCCGAGGCGCCGGATGAGCCCCGTCGGCGGCATGCAACACCTGGCGGCACCCACCGGGTCGAATCAGGCGAGTCGTGGTGGACGCTGTCGCGCCGCTACGGCGTGACGATCGCGGACCTCCGCCGCTGGAACGATGCCGGACCCGCCGACGGGCTCCGCATCGGGCAGCGCGTCAAGGTCGGGGCGCCGGGAGCGGTCTATGGACGCAACCGACGCCCGGCGACGCACTCCACCGCCGTGGCGAAGGCCGGCACCCACAAGGTCCGGTATGGCGAGACGCTCTCAGCACTCGCCGAACGGTATGGTGTGAGCATCTCGGCGCTGCGACGGTTCAACGCGCTCGCGCCCGATGAGGCGCTCCGCTCGGGTACGGTGCTCAAGATCCCGCGCGGCTGATCGACGTGGAGTCCGGATGTGAAGAACCCCCGCCGTCATCGGCGGGGGTTCTTCGTTCCGGTCGTTCACTTCTTCCCGGGCATTTTCGGCCGGTGATGCAGCACCGCGCGGGAGTATCCATTGTCGGGGTCGTCGCCGTAGGCGAGCGCCTCGTTGATCCGGCTCGGGCCGCGGTTGTAGGCGAGGAGCGCCAGCCGGACATCGCCGTGATACCGGCCGATCAGTTCGCGCAGGAAGCGGAAGCCGATCCGCAGGTTGGTGTTGGGGTCGACGAGGTCGGACTCTCCCACCCACGGCTCATAGGTCCGCGCGGTGGGAAGCTGGAGCTGGGTGTAGCCCAGGGCGCCGGCGGAGCTTCGGGCGTTGGCGCGGAAGCCGCTCTCGACCTTGACCAGCTGGAAGCCCAGCGCCGGGTCGATCCCGGCATTGAGCGCGTTGTCGTAGATCGCGGCGGTCAGGTCGGCCGGGATCTGGTACGCGGTCGAAAAGCGGCTGATCGCCTCGGCGCGGGTGTTCTTGGTCCGCTCCACCTCGAGTGCGCTCTGGGCCGCGTTGAGCCGGTGTTCCAGGCCCTGGATCTCCGGCATCGGACCCACGCTCACACCCGATGCCACTACCGCTTCGGGGCCGCGCAGGCTGCCCGCGATGCCGCTGACCACCAGCGCCGCAACCAGGATGCCGGCGCCACGGAGCCAGAGGTTCGGGGTCGGTCTCGGGCCGTCGTCGTCGAATGAGTGTCTCAAATGATCCTCCTATAAGGGAGCGGCGGGCGCGGCCTACGCGCGGCGCCACTCACCGTTCTTGCCGCCGGACTTCGACAGCAGCCGGATCTCCTCGATCACGGCCGATCGGTCGGCGGATTTGGTCATGTCGTACACCGTGAGGCACGCCACTGCTACCGCGGTCAGCGCCTCCATCTCGACGCCGGTCCTGCCCGTCACCTTCGTCGTCGCCCGGACCGACACACCCGGAAGCTCCGGGTCCAGCGTGGCCTTGACGGTGACCAGATCGAGCCCCAAGGGGTGGCAGAGCGGAATGAGATCAGCGGTGCGCTTGGCGCCCATCGTCCCCGCCGTCTCGGCCACGGCGAGCACGTCTCCCTTGGCCATCGCGCCATCCCGGACGAGCACGAACGCCGCGGAAGACATCCGCACGCGGCCTTCGGCGATGGCGACGCGCTCGGTGACCGGCTTGTCGCCGACATCCACCATCCGGGCCCGGCCCGCGGCATCGACATGGCTCAGCTTCACAGCGCCCCCGCGAGCTCGGCGCTGAGCGAGGCCAGGATGAGCTGGGGATTGACGTTCCCCTGTGCCGCTTCCCGGGCGAGGCGGATCCGCTCCAGGACCCCGACCGCAGCTGCGGCGTCGATCCGTTCCACGGCGACGGGGAGGCCGCCCACGGGCGCAGGATGACCGAGGCGCTCGCGGGCGGTCTCCAGCATCCGCTCCGCCAGCGCATCGAGGAGCTCAGTAAAGTCGCCGCGAGCGGCGAAGGCGCCCTGCGCGAGCGCCCGCTCGAGTCGCGGGCCGGGTCCGCGCCGGATCGCGGCGAGGAGTTCATCGGCAGCGGTACGGGCCCGGGCCGCATCATCACTCGGGTCGACCGCGCGGCCGATGGCGCCGCCGGCGCGCGCGACCCGGGCGTCGAGATCCGTCGGCGCGGGGGTCGGCGAGAGGTTGGTCTTCAGGAACTCCCTGACATCGGCGTCGGGCAGGGGAGTCACCCGGAGGGGGACCGCCCGCGAGACGATCGTGGGGAGGATGGCCGAGAGATCGTGGGCGGTGAGGATGATCGAGGTATCGGCCGGGGGTTCCTCGAAGAGCTTGAGGAGGGCGTTGGCCGCTTCGGGATTGGCCGCCTGGGGGACCAGGCGCTCCGCCTCGCCAAGGATGATCACCTTCCGGCGGCTCACCGCGGGCGTCAGGGAAGCGCGCCGAGCGACCAGCTGGGCCGTGGCCATGAAGTGACCGGACATCCCGTCGGGGCGGCCGTAGAGAGGGTTGGTGCGACGTTCGGCGAGGGCGCTGGCCTGGGCCTCTTCCAGTTCCGCCATCTGCTTGTCGGACTCACCTGCCTTGGGGCGGGGGAGGGGGAAGAACCAGTGGAGATCGGGGTGCGAGAGCTCCAGGGCCATCCGGCAGGAGGGGCAGGTACCGCAGGGCTCACCGGCGATCGGGGTGGCGCAGAGTGAAAGCTGCCCCAGCCACAGGGCGAGGCGCTGCTTTCCGACACCGGTGGGGCCGGTAAGGAGGAGGAGCTGGGGGAGGTGGTCAGCCGCGAGCGCGGCGGAGAGCTTCCGTCGCAGGTCGTGGTGGCCAGCCAGGGGGTGCATAGTCACGTGGATAAGGATAGGTGGGATGGGGACGCGGCGGAACTGGGTCAGCGTAACAGATTTTCCCACAACGACTTATCCGCATTTTTCTGCGCCGAAATGCGCTCAAATCACCCCGCATTCTGGTCAATAATCGTATGTGAGCATATGCTCGCAATAATAAATAGTGAGCGTTTGCTCGCATATGCTGTAAATCATTGCTACTGAAGCAGTTTGCTTAAAATGCCGCGGCGCGGGTTGGGGCAGCCGGTGGTGCCATCGCTGTAAGGCAGGTGTATCGACGGTGGCAAGTTGGTGGCAAGCGAGGCTCGAGCGTTTCCACGGGGGCCTGGCGCTGACGTCGCGAGTGGGATGAACCCCGGCCTTGGATCTCAGTGCATTGCGCAGCAAGGGGTGTAGGGGCGCGTCCGGTCGGTCGCTTCCGCAACGCCCGGAAGCTTGATTCTGATGGTAGGCGCCCTTAGCTTGCCGCCTCTTCCCGAGTAGCTCAGTTGGTAGAGCAGCGGACTGTTAATCCGCGGGTCGCAGGTTCGAGTCCTGCCTCGGGAGCTCAAGCGAACGGCCCCGCCACAGCGCGGGGCTTTGTTGCTGCTAGCCGAGCCGGGTTTCCTAGGCTATCATCAGATGCCAACTTCGCCTATTTCCGCGGTCCTCCCTTCGTACGTTTCAGTTCGTCTCTCATCTTGGCGGCGTCGGACCTAGTGCCGTGGATCTCTCTGATCGAACTTCCGGAGCCCGTCACTCCTGCTGAAGGGGTCGTTTACAGCACGTCCCCGATGGTTGGGCTCGCCGATGATGGTCAGCGCTATTACGTGAAGGGCCCCAAAACTCCAGTTGTTTTTGCTGAGGCTGCAGGGTATTGCCTCGCTCGCGAAGCTGGTTTGGCGGTTCCAGAGTGGGCGTTCTGGCTCGATCCGCGCGACAACGCAACTTTTTTTGCGAGTCGAGAAATTCAAATTAGATCTGGTGTAGTTGACTTGCTTCGGGCCGACCCCCTTGGTGTAGCACCGTTCCTACAACTTTGCATAGTTATTGATATTTGGTTAGCGAACCCCGATCGCAACATGGGCAACATAGTGCTTGATCCGATCTCTGACTCGGGTGCCATCGTGAAGCGACCCTTGGCTATCGATTTCGAGAAATCCCAAGTGCTTCGTGGCGAGAGTCGGTTTCAAGTGAATATGCTGAATGGGCGGTCATTTTGGCCCAGGGAGGAACTTGGTGCGACTTGTCAGGGACTCCCATTTCCTGAGGGCTGCTGTGCTGTGGTTTCGGCTTACGATGAGGCTCGTATCTATGGGTTGCTCCAGGGTGTTCATCTAGATATGCACATTCCGCCACTTGCATGGTTTGACAGTGCGGTGTCTCAGTTGGCCGATCGTGCGCACAAAATTCACGAGCTGACACAGGAGGCGTGGTCATGACGGCGCACGCTGAATCGTGGTGGTATTCCTTGGTTTCTGCATCGCCACTTCCAGAGGCCGGCGAAGCGGTAAATATCGGGATAGTCACTGGCAATGGAACACCGCGTGATTTGCGGTACATGCCAGGGCTGCCCCGGTTAGTAGGCCTGCTACCGCAAAGCGAACTGATGATGTACGAGGATTTGCTCGACCGGGTGCGAGCGCGGATAACCAGCGAAACATCACTTGACACGCTCCGCGTGCTTGTTGGTCCGCAGGTGCAATTCTCTCAGCCCAAGGGATTACTTGTTGAGCCAAGTGAGCGAATAATCGACATTCTTCAACGAAAATTTCTCCAGCGCCCGCAAGGCGCAGTTGTTCGGGAACTTCGCGACCAACGACTCAAGGCTGGTGACTTAGTTGATCAGAGAATAAGCGGCCTCCTGACCGCCGGCGGCCTTCGCTATGAGCGGAGAGTGTCACTAGGCGCACTGTCCGACGACCTTGCTGGCTTGGCTAGGCAGCATCGGGTGCCAGGCCTATCACGGGCGGTCATTGCCCAAAGGCGAATTGTACTCTTGGACAGTGTCGTGGTGGAGGGGCGAAAGGAGACGGAAGCCATTCGTTTGGCTGCGTCCAAAATTGGTAAGGCCTTTTGGTTATATCGGCGACTACGAGACGAGATTCATAGCATCGCGGGTGTGGACATCCGAACTGTTGGGATCATAGGGCTCGCAGCCCATGGCCGGGACCAAGAGGTTTCGGAGGCTGGCGAGTACATCAAACATTTGTGGCAACAGGACGCGGACGCTGTGATCGATGATGGGAACCCAGCGAGTCACAGCCGTCTTGCGGAGGAACTCCAGTGGGTATCGGCGTAGACTTGCGGACTTGCTTGGCGTTGAATGACTACCGGCGTGACTTGATCGGCGCCTCGGCTACTTATGCTTGACCGCCCAGCCGCTCGTCCATCTCCTCCAGGCTCCTGGGCCAGTCCTCCTTCAGCAGGCGCGACATGGCCCGATCGGCGAGGAGCCGTCCATCGGTCTGGCAGGTAGGGCAATAGTTGGTCTCGTTCTCCGCGTACCGGATCCGCTGGACGGGCGTGCCGCAGACGGGGCAGGGCAGTCGGAACCGGCCGTGGACGGCCATCTCCGACCGGAAGGCGGTGACCCGCTCGGGAAAGGTGTCGCCCATCTCCCGCCGGAGCCGATCGGTCCACTCGGTGAGCACAGCGACGAGCGCGCGCCCAAGCCGCGCGCCCTCAGCGTCGGTGAGCTTCGAGGTCAGGCGGAGCGG
>DASSGV010000014.1:0-52996 GCA_035693225.1 Gemmatimonadales bacterium
TGCAGGTCGAGCGGGATGTGGGCCGAGTAGAGCGCCGCATCGGTGTCGAGCAGGAGCTTCAGTCGCTGGTAGTGGCGTCCGGTGATCGGCTGGTTTCCATCCCAGAACAGGCCGTGATGGACCAGCAGGAGATCACCTCGACGGAGCCCTGCGAACGTCGCGAGGCTGGCGTCGACCGCCGCCACCAACCGGGTGACGGAGCCGCTGTTCTCGACCTGAAGCCCATTCAACGCGTTCGGGTGGTCCGGCGCGTCGGCGATCCGGAGATAGTCATCGAGCCACGCGGTCATCGCGGCGAGCGTGACGGTGGTCAATTGGAGTCCGGCACCGGGATGAGTGTGCCCGCGGCGATCGAGTCCGCCGCGGCGGCCACCCGCCGGGCGACGATCGCGGGGACGCGGTCGGCGAGTGCCGGATCGGGGACGTATTTCACGACGCCGCTTGCCAGGCCGAATGATTCCACATGCGGCGTGAACCGGCCGTCGTGGACCTCGCGCGCCACCAGGAGCAGGGCGCGCGGGAGGTCGATGACCGCCGACCCCAGCACGTGGCCCGGCGCCAGGTCGTGCTGATCGGCGTTGGCGCCGAACACATACACCCCCGGGCGATCCTTCACGGCCTGGAAGATGCCGAGGGCGGCGGCGTCGGCGTTGTGGTGCAGCATGTCGACCCCCAGGCCCATCAGCTGGATCGCGGCCTCGCGCCCGGCCGCGGCGTCGTCAAAGCTGTTGAGATAGATCACTCGACTCTCGACCCCGGCGTCCATCGCGCGGGCCCCCCGCGACCACCCTTCATAGCCGCGCTTGATCGGTGGCAACTCGATGCCACCGATGAAGCCGATCTTGCCGGTCTTCGTCATCCCGCCAGCCACCATCCCGCAGAGATATGTGGCCTCCTCGATCCGGAATACCAGGGGGGCCACGTTCCCGACCTGGCGCTCGCCCGAGGTGATGATGAAGACCGTGTTCGGGTAGTCGTGCGACACGCGTTCGGCGGCGCCCTGGAACTCAAAGCCGTGGGCGAACACCAGCTGATAACCCTGGGCGGCGTAGCTGCGCAGGGCTTCCTCCTGCGCTCCCGGCGAGCCCGCTTCCACATTGCTCACCGTCACGTGGAGGGAGTCGGCGATCTGTCGCAGCCCACGATACGCGCCACTGTTCCAGGCGGCATCGGCGATTGATCCCGGGGTGACCAAACCGACCCGGAAACCGAGCGGCTTGCGGTGAGCTGAGCAGCCAGAAATCACCGACAAGACAGTGACGATACACAGAGATGACAATGATTTCATTGTATAGGAATTTGCCTTATCTGCTGTGAAACACAGCGACTACCACGCTCCTAAGCGATTGATATCCACAAACTTGGCCTGTTTTTCAACTTTTGTGGAAGCTCCTGCCGCAAGGTTACGCAGCCGGCTCGACCCTCATCTCCAGCGATCCATTGAGTCGCCCCCCCTCCAGCACCACCAGACGTTTGGCGATGATATCGCCTTCGACCGACGCGGCTCCCTGGATCTCGACTCGATCGCTGGCGATCACGTTCCCGGTGACAAGACCACCGATCACGGCCTGGCCGGTCTCGATGTTGCCCTGCACCGATCCGTCGCGCGCCACCAGCAGCTGCTGTCCGGCCCGGATGTTCCCGATCACCTGGCCTTCGACCTTCAGGACACCTTCGGTGGCCACGTCGCCGGTCACCACCGTGCCTGCGGCAATGATGGATATCGTGGCGGATTCTGCCCTGCCGTTGGTGACTGCCATCAGCCCCCCTCTTTCACCATCGTGGTCGGATCGACACTGCTCCCGTCGCGCCGGATCTCGAAATGAAGATGCGGCGCACTCGAGCGCCCGGTATTCCCCGACAAGCCGATGACCTGACCCGCCTGGACCTGGGCACCGGTGCGCACCAGGATCCGGGAGAGATGTCCGTACATGGTCTGGTAGTCATCTTCGTGCTGCAGGAGCACGAAATTGCCGTATTGTGGATCGATCCCCGACTCGGCGACGCTTCCCGACGCCGACGCGCGCACCAACGTCCCCTCCGGGACGGCAATATCGATCCCGGGATGCGCTTCGTCGGCGGTGCCGGTGCCGACCTGCCCGCGGGTCACATATCCAGGCTCATCCAATGGCCAGCGGGCCGGAATGACCGGCGCCGGCCCTGTCGGCACAACGCCCGGCGCCACGGCGGCGAGTGGCAGTGCCACCGGGAGCGTGCCCCCTTCCTGCCGGGCCCTCGGAACGATGTCACCGCCGATCATCGTGCGCACCGTGGCATAATGAGCCTCGGCGCTGTCGAGGGCCGCGGCGAGCTCCCGGATCTTTCCATTCTCGGTCTCGAGGTCGGCGATCCGCCGATGGAGCCCTGGGACCTGCGCGGCGGCCCGTGCCATCGGGATATAGAACGCGATGCCCAGGATGATCGCCGCCCCGAGCACGATGCCCGATATCGCAAGGAGCCGGGCGAGCCACCCCGGAAGCCGGATCGACGTCGATTCGACGGCGCCGTCCCGGTGGATCATGATCGTGACGCTGTCCTTCTGTGTCCTCATCCGTCGAACGGCCGGCCGAGGATCCGCTCGAGCAGCCGGGCGAGGTCGTCGTTGGAGTAATAATTCAACGTGAGAAAGCCGCGCCCGCGCCGTCGGGTGGTCAGGCGCACTTCGGTGCCGAGATGCGCTCGAAGTTTTTCTTCGACCCGCTTGGCGTCGGCGCTCGCGGCGCGGGGCCCCGCCTTGGGGCGCCTGGATGTCGGACGCTCGCCCCGGACCCGCGCCTCCAGCTCGCGCACCGACCAGCTGCTGAGGATCGCCTGTCGGGCGAGCGCCAGCAGTTGGCGCGGATCGGCCACCGCGAGGAGGGCGCGGGCATGTCCCTCGGAGAGTCGGCGGTCGTCGACCATCTCGCGCACGTCGGCGGGGAGTCGCAGCAGCCGGAGTGCGTTGGCCACCGTCGACCGGTCGCGGCCCACCAGCCGGGCCACGTCGGCCTGGGAGGACTGGAACTCCTCGATGAGCCGCTGGTAGCTCGCCGCCTCTTCCAGCGGCGAGAGGTCGGAACGCTGGATGTTCTCGACGATGGCCAGCGTGAGCAGCGTGCGGTCGTCGGCCTCCTTGACCACCACCGGCACCGTCTTCCACCCCAGCCGCTGGATGGCGCGCCACCGCCGCTCACCGGCGATCAACTCGAACTGCCCCCCCGCGACCGCCCGCACCACCACCGGCTGTAGCAGCCCCGAGGCCGCGATCGAGTCGGCGAGCTCGGCGAGCTCGGCATCATCGATCTTCTTCCGCGGCTGGAAGGGGTTAGGGCGGACGCTGGCCACCGGTACTTCACGAAGCGCGCCGGCCTTTTCAGCTTGCTCCCGGTTGACCGGGCCGAGCAGGGCTTCGAGCCCGCGGCCCAGGCGACGATCCGTCACTTGGCCACCTCCCCGCCCCGCGCCGCTGCCGCCGGAGTGCCCACACGCTTCATCAATTCCTGCGCGGCGGCGAGGTAGCTCTTGGCGCCGACCGACTGCACATCATAGAGCAGGATCGGCTTGCCGAAACTCGGCGCCTCTGCCAGGCGGATGTTCCGGGGCACCGCTGCGCGGATCACCTTCGGGCCGAAATACTCCCGCGCCTCGTCCGCCACCTGACGTGACAGGTTGAGTCGCTGATCGTACATCGTGAGGAGCACGCCGTCGATCTGGAGCGTCGGATTGAAGTTCTGCTGCACCAGGTTGATCGTGTTGAGCAGCTGGCTGATCCCCTCGAGCGCGTAGTACTCGCACTGGATCGGGATGAGGACGCCATCCGCCGCCGTCAGCACGTTGAGCGTGATGAGTCCCAGGGAAGGGGGACAGTCCACCAGCACGAACTCGTATTCGCCCCGGATCGGCTCCAGCACCCGACGCAGGGTCGTCTCCCGATCGGGACGTTCGACCATCTCGAGTTCCGCGCCGACCAGGTCCTGCGTTGCGGGCAATACCGAGAGGTGCTGCAGGAGGGGATGCGGCACGATCGCGTCCGATGCCGGCCGGCCGTCGATCAGCGAGTCATACAGCGAGTAGCGGATCGAGTTCCGCGCGATACCGACACCACTGGTGCCGTTCCCCTGCGGGTCGGCATCGATGAGCAGGGTCCGCCGCTCGCTGATCGCCAGGGAGGCCGCCAGATTCACCGCGGTGGTGGTCTTCCCCACTCCGCCCTTCTGATTGGCGATCGCGATAACCCTTGACATGTGTATATGTCTTTCTATTGCAATTAGTTACATTTATAAAATTGCCAGCCGCTACGGCGTGATGATGGGCCGATGGGACCAATATACCGGTTCCAATATCAGAAGGCCAACCGATTCCACCCTGTTTCACGTGAAACAGGGGCGCGGGTGACGACCTCCACCATTGGAAGAGGCCGACACCCTGAAAAACAGAACCCCGGCTTGGTCACCGGGGTTCTGGTTCAGGCGGGGATCGCTGTCAGCTAGCCCGGATCCATCGGAAGATCTCCTTCGGAGTCGGCCGCTTGCCGTATGCCAGGACACCGATCCGATAGATCCGTCCAGCTATCCAGATCACTGCCAACCCTCCCGCCAAAGTCACCAGCATCGACCCGATGACCTCTGTCCACGGCAGTGGCGATATGGCATAGCGCACCGGGACCACAAATGGCGAGGTGAATGGAATGAAGCTCATGATCTGTGCCGCCGGCGCATCGGGATGCTTGATCGCGGCCAACGCCCCGAAGAACCCGATGAGGACCAGCACCGTCAACGGCTGCGCGAACTGCTGGGTCTCCTGGGTTGAGTTGCACATCGAGCCGACCGCTGCATAGGCGGAGGCGAACAGGAAGAACCCAAGGAGGAAAAAGGCCAGGAGGATGATCAGCATGTTCGGCGAGATCGTCGGCATTGAGATGTTCGCGGCCTGCGGTGCCGGCATCCCCATCGAACCTGCGATCGGCGCCCGAAAGACGCTCAGTATGGTGGCGCTCCCCGCCCAGATGGCGAGCTGCAGCAGGACAGCCCCCCCTACCCCGATCACCTTGCCAAGAAGAAGGTCGAAGGGCCGGACACTCGAGATCAGCACTTCCATGATCCGGGTCGATTTCTCCTCCACCACGGCGCTCATGATCTGGATCCCCGAGACCAGGATGGCGAAGTACAAGATGAACGACATGACATACCCAACCATGAACGCCATCTCGCCGCTCTCACCGGTGAGCGCACCGTGGGTGATCTTTATGGTGTTCATGGCAAAGGTGGATTCGGCCAGTTTGGCCGACTCTGGCGTTACCCCCGCCCTGATCAGCCGTTCCTGAAGGACCACGCCGTGCAGCAAGCGCTCCAGGCCATCCATATCCTGCATACTGCTGACATTCGAACCGAGGTAGTCGAGTCGCCCTTGTTGGAACCCTGAATCGGTGATCACCAGGATCCCGTCATACCGGGTAGCAGCGTTCCCCCCAACGTCGACCAGCTTGATCAGGGAGTCCCGCACTGCGATGAGCCGGTCCGCGGGGGCAACAACCCGAGTCACGTCATATACGTAATGCACCGTATCTAATTTGGTGACATTGACTTGCGAGATTGCAGCTACTGCACGACTCCCCAGATCGCCACTGGCGGCGTCGAGCACTACGAGGTTGATCTTCGCCGATCCTTTGCCAAAGATCAGGATCGGCAGCGCGAAGATCGCGATGAAGAAGATCGGCCCGAGAAGGGTGCTGATCAGGAACGCCTTGGTGCGGACCCTGGCGAGGAACTCACGCCGGATGATGGCGGCAAGCTTATGCATGGGCTGGCTCCTCTGAGGCCGGGGCCGTTGCAGCCTCGGCGCCGACCTTGGCAATGAAGATGGTGCGCAGGGAAGGGGAGATCACTTCAAAGCGGCTCATTCCGACACCGGCCTGGACCAGCGCTCGCAGCAGAACTTCGCCCGCCGCCCCTGGTGCCAGCTCGACCTCCGCTGATGCCCCATCATCCTTGACGCTCGCCACCAGCGAGTGGTCCGCCAGGATCCGTTCGGCCACGGCGCGATCATGAGTGAACGCCAGCGCCACGTAGCGATCACCATACCCCGCCTTCACCTCTGCCACCGACCCATCCACCACCTTCTGCCCCCGTGCGATGATCGCCACCCGATCGCACATCTTTTCGGCCTGCTCCATGTTGTGCGTGGAGAAGAGCACGGTGTGCCCGCTCCGGGACAGCCGCACCACGGTCTCCTCCAGGATCTGCGAATTGACCGGATCCAGGCCACTGAACGGCTCATCGAGGATCAGCAGTTCCGGGTCGTGCACCAGGGCACCGGCGAATTGGACCTTCTGCTGCATGCCCTTTGAGAGGTCCTCGATCTTCTTGCCGGTCCAGGCGCTCAACCCAAGCTGGCCCAGCCACCACGTGGCACGTTCGCGTGCATGTCCGGCGGAAAGACCGCGGATCTCGCCCATGAATACCAGCTGATCCAGCACCTTCATCTTCTTGTAAAGACCGCGCTCCTCGGGGAGGAATCCGATGCGCGTCGACAGGTCGCGCGCGCCCAGCGCGCCACCCAAGATCGAGATCTTCCCTTCATCGGGCTCGATGATATCGAGCATCATACGGATGGTCGTGCTCTTCCCGGCGCCATTAGGGCCCAGAAGGCCGAAGATCCCCCCTTGGGGCACGGCCAAGGAGAGGTCCCGGACGGCGGTGTGACCGGCAAATCGCTTGGTCACCCGATCCACGACGATGACAGGCTCCGACATAAGGCTCCAGATTGGGGAAGGGAACAGGGCGCATACGGGGAAGCTGGCCCGGTTGTTTCACACCGGAACACAATAAAACGGGGCGGCGCGTGCCGCCCCGTTCTGGGCCACGACCTCTGCCAAGCTACGTCGTCAATTCAGAGAGCGGAACCAGCGAGCGAACTTCCGATTCAGGCAGGGCCAGGTGCTTGAGGTCCACCCGGACCCCGAACGTGTGGCTCTTCCGAAGAAACTCCTCCCGCGGGGTGGCGGTCGCATCATGCACGGCGACGTTGAGGAGCTGTACCATCCCCTCTTCGACCCGATCGAAACGGCCCACGAAGGTGCGCGCGCCGGCATCGACCACCACAGTGACGCCATGCAGTTCGTGGTGCCCCGGGTGGAACACGTGACCGGTCATCTCAGACCGCGACCGCGCAGTACTTGTCGAAGGCTGCGACCAGATCGGCGGCGATCTGCTCCGGGGAACGTCCCTCGATCATATGCCGATGCACGAAGTGCAGGACCTCGCCATCGCGCATCAACGCGATCGACGGAGAGCTCGGCTGGTACTCGCCGAAGTAGCTGCGGGCGCGCTGGGTCGACTCGATATCCTGGCCCGCGAAGACGGTGTAGAGCTTCTGCGGGAGGATCGAGTGCTTGAGCGCCAGCGCCAGCCCGGGCCGTGCGGTGCCAGCGGCACAACCGCAGACGGAGTTGACGAAGACCAGCGCCGTGCCGGACTCGTTGCCAAGGGCGGCATCGACGTCGGGCGCCGACTTCAATTCCTGCACACCAAGGCGGGTGACCTCCTCACGCATCGGCTTGACCATCATTTCGGAATACGGCATCGAGACCTCAGGGCAGTGAACGGTGAATAGTGAACAGTGAACGGGGGTGCACATCGCACCGAGTCACTGATAGCTGACAGCTGACAGCTGCTAGCTCCTTCTACTCCGACGACACGACCCCATCCTTCTGCTGCAACGCCGCATGGAGCGCGTGCCAACTCAGGCTGGCGCATTTGACGCGGATCGGGAACTCGGCGACACCGGCGAGCGCAGCGAGTTTGCCGAGTTCCGGTGCCGGGGCAGGGGGCCCGTCGCCGGTGATCAACGCGTGGAAGCCGCTGAAGAGGCGCTCCGCTTCCGCGATGGTCTTTCCCTTGACCGCGGCGGTCATCAGCGAGGCCGAGGCCCTGGAAATCGCGCAGCCCTGGCCCTGGAAGCTGATGTCGACGATCCGATCGGCATCCCGCTTGACCCAGACCGTGATCTCATCGCCACAGAGGGGGTTGTAGCCCTCGGCCCGCCCGTCGGCCCCTTCCATTGCCCGGAAGTTCCTGGGAGACCGGTTGTGGTCCAGGATCAAGGACTGATACAGCTCGGCGAGGTCGGGCGTCACGCGAACACCTTCCGAACGCGCGCCACCCCCTGCACCAGGGCATCGACGTCGGCGGCGGTGTTGTAGGCGCCGAAGGACGCGCGCGCCGTGCCGGGGAGGCCGAGCTGATGCATCAGCGGCTGGGCGCAGTGATGCCCGGCGCGGATGGCGATCCCTTCAGCGTCGAGCACCGTACCGATGTCATGCGGGTGGACGCCGTCGATCACGAACGACAGGACACTCACCTTGCCCGGCGCCGTCCCCACGATCCGGAGCCCCGGCAGCTCGGCCAGGCGCTCAGTGGCGCGGGTCAGGAGCGTGTGTTCGTGTGCGGCCACCGCGGTCCGGTCCAGGCTCGACAGCCATTCGATCGCAGCACCCAACCCCACCACCGGGAGGATCGGTGGCGTCCCGGCCTCGAAGCGCCCCGGCGGCGGCACAAAGGTCGTGCGCTCCACGGTGACGCGCTCGATCATCCCGCCACCGGTCTCGTACGGCGCCATCGACTCGAGGAGCGGGAGCCTGCCCCAGAGGACCCCGACGCCCGTGGGGCCATAGAGCTTGTGGCCGGAACAGACGAAGAAGTCGCACCCGAGCGCCTGCACGTCGACGGGAAAATGCGGTGCTGACTGCGCGCCATCCACGAGCACGACGGCGCCACGCCGGTGGGCAAGGTCCGCGATCCACCGGATCGGCAGCTGCGTGCCCAGGACGTTGGAGACGTGGGCCACCGCGACCATACGGGTGCGATCGGTCAGGAGCCGTTCGAATGCGTCCTGGTCGAGCGCGCCATCGGCCAGGAGCGGCGCCACCTTGAGCGTGGCTCCGGTCCGCTGCGCCAGCATCTGCCAGGGGACGAAATTGCTGTGATGCTCCAGCAGGGGGACAAGGATCTCGTCGCCCCGCTGCACGTGCGCATCGCCCCAGCTGCGGGCCACGAGATTGATGGCGCTGGTCGTGCCGTGGGCAAGGACGATCTCATTGACCGATGGGGCGTTGAAGAACGTCCGGACCTGTTCGCGCACCGCGTCGTAGGCCTCGGTGGCCTCGTAGCTCAGCGTGTGGACGCCGCGGTGGACATTGGCGTGCCCCTCGGTCTGGTGCCGGACCATCGCATCGACGGCCACCTTGGGCATCTGGGCCGAGGCCGCGCTGTCGAGGTACACCAGCGGACGGCCGCGGACCTGGCGGCCAAGCACCGGAAAGGCCGCGCGAATGGTGGCGGGGTCGGAGGTCAGGGTGCGCTTCGACGCACCGACCGGCGGGGCGGACCCGATCACTCCAGCCACGCGCCCACCAGGGCTTCGAGTTGCGCCCGCACCGGATCGATGGTGAGGCTGGTGAGCATCTCCGCGGCGAATGCGTAGGTGAGGATCTTCTGGCCCAGTACCGGGCCGATGCCCCGGCTCTCGAGATAGAAGAGCGGAAGCTCCTCCAGCCGGCCGACCGTGGCCCCGTGGGTGCACTTCACGTCGTCGGCAAAGATCTCGAGCTGGGGCTTGGTGTCGACCCGGGCGTGATCGGAGAGGATCAGGTTCCGGTTGGTCTGCTTCCCGTCGGTCTTCTGGGCCTCCGGGGTCACCAGCACCTTGCCGTTGAACACCGCGTGCGCCCTGCCCGACAGGACACCCTTGTAGAGCTGGCGGCTGCCGCAGTTCGGTTCGCGGTGCTCGATGGCGGTGTGGTTGTCGATCAGCTGATCGGCCCGCGCCAGGTAGAGGCCATTGAGGGTGCACTCACCACCGGGCCCGGCGAAGACGGTGCGGGTGTCATTCCGGCCGATCCGCCCGCCGATGGCGGCCGAGAAGCCGTGATACCGGCTGTCGCGTCCCTGGCGGGCGTGGATCGCCGCCAGCTGGAAGGCGCCGGCGCCCTGCCGCTGCACCTGGTAGTGGGTGAGCTCGGCGTTGTCGCCCAGCTCGACCTCGGTGGCGGCGTTGACGAGGTATTCCCCGTCGGAGAGGGACACATAGTGCTCCACCACGCGTGCGGACGCGCCCCGCTCGACCACGAGCACGTTGCGGAGGTGCGCCATCGTGCCGGCGGCGGCACCGCTCGATACGAACAGCAGGTGGATCGTCGGCGCGTCGGCCACGCCTGCGGCGACGTGGACCGCCGCCCCATCGCTGAAGAGCGCGGCGTTGAGGGCGACGAACGGCGTCATTTCGACCGGCGTGAGGTGGCCAAGGCGTTGCGCCAACAACGCGGCACCGGCAGGCGTGTCGATGATCTCGGACAGGGGCGCCACCGTCACCCCGGCGAGGCGCGCAGGCCGGAGTGAGAGCCCTGGCACGAAGTGCCCATCCACGAAGGTGAGGCGCACCCCCTCATTCGCTCCGAAGGTGAACGGCGCGATGGCACCGGGAGAGACTGCGGCACCTGCGTTGGCCGCGGTGAACGCCGCCTTGGCGATCGGACCGATATCGGTGAAGCGCCAGTCTTCATCGTGCAGGGTGGGGAAGCCGACCTCGGTGAACCGGGCCATCCCCGATTCACGGAGCGCCGTGAGCCACGTCGGCGAGCCGCTCCCGCGGGTGCGGGCGAACTGTTCCTGGAACACCTGGGTCACGCCAGCGCCTCCGCGCCCGATTCCAGCCATTCGTAGCCCTTCGCCTCGAGCTCGAGGGCCAGCTCCTTGCCGCCCGATCGGACGATCCGGCCGCCGGCCAGCACGTGGACCCGATCGGGGATGATATGGTCGAGCAGGCGCTGGTAGTGGGTCACCACGATGGTGGCGCTGTCGGGACGCTTGAGCTTGTTGACGCCGTTGGCGACGATCCGCAGGGCGTCGATGTCGAGGCCCGAATCCGTCTCATCAAGGATGGCGAGTTTGGGCGCCAGGACCGCCATCTGCAGGATCTCGTTGCGCTTCTTCTCGCCACCGGAGAACCCGAAGTTCACGGCGCGCTGCATGATCTCGGGGCCCCACTCGACCAGCGCGAGCTTCTCTTCGAGGAGGTCGAGGAAGTCGATCGGGTCCATCTCCTCTTCGCCGTGCGCCTTGCGGATCTCGTTATAGGCGGCGCGGAGGAAGTAGGCGTTGGTGACACCGGGGATCTCGACCGGGTACTGGAACGCGAGGAAGACCCCCGCCTGTGCGCGGAGCTCCGGCTCCAGGGCGAGGAGGTCCTGGCCCTGGAAGAGCACCTGCCCGCCGGTGACCGTGTAGGCCGGATGGCCGGCGATCACCTGGGCCAGCGTGCTCTTGCCCGATCCGTTGGGCCCCATCACGGCGTGGACCTCGCCCGCCTGCACGGTCAGGTCGATGCCCTTGAGGATCGGCTTGTCGCCGACGTTGGCGGTGAGGTTCTTGATCTCGAGCATGGATAGTCCGGTCATTGGTCGTTGGTCACTGGTCGTTGGGCGTTGGGCGTTCCGGCATCGGAGACCCACGCGACCAACGACCTCTACCCCACGCTCCCCTCGAGCGACACGCCAAGGAGCTTCTGCGCCTCGACGGCGAACTCGGTGGGAAGGTTCAGGAACACTTCCTTGCAGAATCCGTTCACGATGATCGAGATCGCGTTCTCGGTGTTGAGGCCCCGCTGCTTCAGGTAGAAGATCTGATCCTCGCTGATCTTCGACGTGCTGGCCTCGTGCTCGAGCGTGGCGGTCGGGTTCTGGATGTCGATATAGGGGAACGTGTGTGCACCGCAGCGGTTCCCGATCAGCATCGAGTCGCACTGGGTGTAGTTGCGGGCCCCTTCCGCCCGGGGCAATACCTTGACCTGGCCCCGGTAGCTGTTGTTGCCGTGGCCGGCGGAGATCCCCTTGGACACGATGGTGGAGCGGGTCCGCTTGCCGACGTGGATCATCTTGGTGCCGGTGTCGGCCTGCTGATGGTTGTTGACGACCGCCACCGAGTAGAACTCGCCCACCGCGTCATCGCCCTGGAGGATGACGCTGGGATACTTCCAGGTGATGGCCGATCCGGTCTCGACCTGGATCCACGAGATCTTGGAGCGGCGGCCCGCCTTGCCGCGCTTGGTGACGAAGTTGTAGATGCCGCCCTTCCCGTCCTTGTCTCCTGCGTACCAGTTCTGGACGGTGGAATACTTGATCGTGGCGCCATCGAGCGCCACCAGCTCCACGACGGCGGCGTGAAGCTGGTTCTTGTCGCGCTTGGGCGCGGTGCATCCCTCGAGATAGCTCACCTGAGCACCCTCATCCGCCACGATGAGCGTGCGCTCGAACTGGCCCACATCCGCGGTGTTGATGCGGAAGTAGGTCGAGAGCTCCATCGGGCACTTGACGCCCTTCGGGATGTACACGAACGAGCCGTCGCTGAACACGGAGGCGTTGAGGGCGGCAAAGAAGTTGTCGCCCGCGGGGACCACGGAACCCAGGTACTTCTGCACCAGGTCGGGGTGTTCCCGGACGGCGTCCGAGAACGAGCAGAAGATGATCCCGTGCTCCTTGAGCTTGTCCTTGAACGTCGTGGCGACGGACACGCTGTCGAAGATGGCGTCGACCGCCACCCCGGTCAGGCGCTTCTGCTCCGAGAGGGAGATGCCAAGCTTCTCGTAGGTCGAGAGGAGCTCGGGATCCACCTCGTCGAGGGATCCCAGGGGCTTCTTGGTCTGCGGTGCCGAGTAGTAACGGATGCCCTGGTAGTCGATGGGGCCGTAGGTCACGTTGGCCCAATGCGGCTCCCGCAGGGTGAGCCATTTCCGATACGCCTGCAGCCGCCATTCGAGGAGGAAGGGCGGCTCCTGCTTCTTGGCGGAGATGGCGCGAATGACGTCTTCGTTCAGGCCCGGCGGGAAGGAATCCGCCGCGATATCGGTGACGAAGCCGTACTTGTATTCCTGGTTGACCAGGGACTCGACCGATGAACTCATGGCGACCTGCCTCCGACGACACGACTGGCCCGTGAACCGTGAATCCTATGTTGGGAAGTCGGGATTGTCAATCGGACGCGCTGCGCCGAACGCTCAATGGCTAATCGCTGAAACGAGAAGAGCTTAATGCCCCGACTCGCGGTATCAGGCTGCCGGGGACCAGCTGCGCCGGCGGCAATGGTGGTCTCGTGTCGGAGCCAATAGCACCAATTAGGAGTTTGTGTAACAACTACGTTCTAGTAGGTGCGATTTCCGCCCGAACCCGTATATTGGCCTCGGTCCCATTCTCCCGAACGGATCGACGATGAGCGTACACCGCATCCGACTGCTCGGCGACCCGGTGCTCCGGGCCCGCTGCGAACCGATCGCCAAGCCGCGATCGTCCGCGGTACGCGTCGTCCTCGATGACCTGAAGGACACGCTCCGGGACGTCCGCGGCCACGTGGGATTCGGGCGGGCCATCGCCGCGCCCCAGATCGGCGCCCCGGTGCGCCTGGTGTATGTGGAGATCGACCAGCCGTGGCCGCTCCTCAACCCGGAGATCGTCGACATCGGCACCGACGACTTCACGGTGTGGGACGACTGCTTGTCGATCCCGGAACTGATGGTCCGGGTGGTGCGGGCCTACCGCATCAAGGTCCAATACCAGGACTTGAAGGGCGTCGAGCATTCGGTCGACCTCGAGGGCGATCGGGCCGAGCTGCTGCAGCACGAGATCGACCACCTCGATGGCGTGCTGCCGGTGGATCGGCCGCACGGCCTCGACCCGTTCTGCTACCGCGCCGAGTGGGAGCGGTTCTACAAGGACCAGGGCCGGTACGGCGCCCCGGAGCCCCGCGCAAATCACTACGCCACGCCGCTCACGGGGCTACTGTAGAAGTGAAAAGTGAAAAGGGGACTCCCAGGTGCTCGGGGACCCCCTTTTTACTTCTTACTTGTCACTTCTTACTTCTTACTTAAAACCACCGCCCCACTCGCAGCACCACCTGATTGCGGAATCCACGGGTCACGCCGTACTCCAGCCGAGCGGGCCCGAGCGGTGTGCTGATGCCAAGTCCGATCCGCCCCCCCACGTGCCATTCATCCAGTGCCATACCGGCGTTGCCGAATGCCACCTGCCCGGTGGCGCCCTCGGCGCGCAGGTCAAGCGACCCCGCGATCGGTATCGCGACGGTCATCGACCCGAACAATTCGCGATCGCCGCGCAGCTCGTAGATATGCAATCCCGGGAAGCCGTCGTCGCCGCCCAGTGCAAAAGTGAGCTGGAGCGGGAGTGAATCGCCGATCCCGGCCCTGAATCCTGGCGTGAGGGTGACCCGACCCCAGCGGATCGGCTCCTGCCAGGCGAACGAGGCGCGCCGATATCGGTCAGCCCACTCCAGCGACAGGTCGACACGCGAATCGCGCTCCGGGTCCGCGCGCAGCACCCGGAACACGATCCCACCGGAGCGCTGGTGCGATGCCACCGGTTCCGCCCACGCCCGCCCCTCCAGGCCGGCATCCACCACCCACTGCGCCCCGAACGACTTTTCAAGGCCGGCAAATCCGACCGCCTGTTCCGCATCGAGTCTGGCCAACTCGTTCCCATCGCCATCGAACGCCGGTATCCGCTGGTCGGTCAGGGTCAGGGTGATGGTCGGCCGGGGGATGGCGTTGCTCCGCCAGGTGCGCCTGAGGCCCAGGGCGATCCTGGTCTCCAGGCCACCGAAGAACGCCGCCGCGCTCGCCTCCGCGGCCCGGTCGACGATCCGCCAGTCGACCCCGCCGATCCACAGGCGGACCCCCAATTCGTTGTCGTAGGCGAGCCCCAATCCCGCCACCCGGGTCGGCGCCTTCTGGACCTCGAGCCGGAGGTGCAGCGAGTCGCCCGGCGCACCCGGATCGGGATGGAGCCAGACTCCGCGAAACCGGTCGGACTGCGCCAACTCCAGGAGCCCGCGCCGCAGGCGCACCGTGTCGACCACCGTTCCCGGCCGGAGCGACAACGCCTGGAGCAGGCCGCGCGCGTCGGCGTCGTTCAGTCCAGAGGTGGAAACAGCGGCCAGGATCGGTCCCTGGACGATCGGTCCGAAGGTACGTCGACCCTCTCCGATGGTGCGGGATCCGGAAAGGGCGGCGAGAGCGGCGGCGTATCCGCGTGCCTCCGCGGTGTCGAGGTTGGCGACGGTGAAATCGAGGTTCCCGATGCCGGTGACGTCGGAGCGGACCACCACGTCCGGCGGGAACGCGGTGTCGCCCGGCTGCCGGAAGAGGAAGGTCAGGAGATAGTTGGCCAGGGTCAGCGGAGAGGCCAGATCCACCGAGTCCTCGTCACGCTGGGTCATCTCCGAGATGATGAGACGGTCGGCTCCGAGTTGGCGGGCGACCGTGGCCGGCGTGTTGGCGGTGAGGCCGCCATCGGCCAGATAGCGGCCGTCGAGACTGACCGGCTCGAAGACCAGCGGGATGGCCATGCTGGCGCGGACGGCCAGCGCCAGGTCGCCGGTGCCGAGCGCCACGGGTTGGCGGCGCCGCAGGTCGGTCGCGACGGCGTAGAATGGGATCGGGAGGCGGCAAAAATCTCCGCGGGCGGCGAGGTCGCCGGTGAGGAGTGTGGCGCTCAGCAGGGCGTTGATCGGCCCATCCTTCACCGCCGATCGCTGAAGTTCGAGCCCGTGATCGGTCTGCTCCCAGGATACCACCGGCCGGAGGGCGCCCAGCGCCCTGGGCGTGACCCGGGTGTCGCTGTGGAACGCCGAAGATGACGGGATGGCACGGAAGAGGGAATCGATCTGGGTGGGAGAGTGTCCGCTGGCGTAGAGTGCGCCGATGACCGCACCCATGCTCGAGCCGACGATCAGGTCCGGGTGGATCCCCAGGCTGTCGAGGGCGCGCAAGACGCCGATGTGCGCCAGTCCCTTGGCGCCGCCGCCCGAGAGCACGAGCGCGGTGCCCCCGCGGACGCAGGGTGTTTGGGCCCTGGCACCCACCGCAACGGCGAGCATCATCGTCGCACCGAGGGTGATCACGCGCATCGGAGGAAGATACCGTGATATCGGAAGGTCGCCGGCACTCCTGCTCCCCTTGCGCGCCACGCGGCCCCCTCATACTTATGAGCGTCGTCGTTGAGCATTGGCAATCGATCCGGCGGGAGGTCTGGCAGGAATGACGTACGTCATCACCGAAGCGTGCATCGGCGTGAAGGATCGCGCCTGCGTCGACGTCTGCCCGGTCGACTGCATCTATGAAGGCGAGGACCAGCTCTACATCCACCCCGACGAGTGCATCGATTGCGGTGCATGCGAGCCGGAATGCCCGGTCACGGCGATCTTCCCGGAAGAGGACGTGCCCACCAACCTGGTGCAGTACATCGAGAAGAATAAAGTGGTGTTCGGTTCGGACACGCCGCCGGGCCGCCCGAAACGGTGACGGTGAGCGACCGATCGGCCCGACCCTTGGCCCCCCGCCCGTACGGCGGGGGGCTCTTGCATCGGGGGATGACGCTCCCGGACGTGGCAGGCCCCGGGATCGTACTGCCTTGGCCGCGACCCCGGGGCCCGATCAGGAGGAACCACTTACTTCGAGTGGCGTGGACCCAAGGGATTAGGGCCCGACCGCCACTTCTCTAGACGCCCGGAAGCTCCGGATGGTTTCATCGGAGCGATTCGAGGAACTCGTTGATGACGCGGGTGGTGGCCAGGGGTTGCTCGACCGAGGGGAGGTGTCCGGCGTTCGGGATGACGCCGAGCACGGCGCCCGGGATCCCGCCGACGATGGACCGGGACATCACCGGTGGGGTAAGCTGATCCTGGTCGCCGACGATCACGAGCGATGGTACCCCCGCGAGCGTCGGCAGCAGGGGAGTGCTGTCGGGCCGATCGCGCATCGCGCCGAGGGCGCCGAGGATCCCGCTGACCGGCGCCGATTCCATGATGCCACGGACCCGGTCGGCGATCTGGGGCATCAGGTGGGCGGCGCCGACGGCAAGCATCGATGGCAGCATCTGTTCGGCGATCGCGCGCGCCCCCTGCTCCCGGGCGATGACCATCGCGGCCTCCCGTGCCTTTCGGCCGTCGACCGAATCCGCTTCCGCGCGGGTGTCGACCAGGATCAACGCCTGCAACCGGTCGCGGAAGCGGCGCGCAAATTCGAAGGCGACGTACCCGCCCATCGAATGGCCGCACACCACCGCCTGCCGGACGCCGAGCGCGTCAAGGAGCGCCGCGAGGTCGTCGGCGTAGGTGGCCATCGAATAGCCGAGGTCGGGTGCGTCGGAGAGACCGAAGCCGCGCAGGTCCGGCGCGATGCGGCGCCACCCCGTGAGCGCGCCGATCTGGTGCTGCCAGATGGTACGGTCCAGGGGATAGCCGTGCACGAAGAGGATGGCCGGCCCATCGCCCCGGATGTCGACCGCCAGGTTGACCCCGTTGACCGTGAGGCGGGTCATCTCGCCGCGACTGGAGGGGCGCGCATTCATGAAGCGCGCCACCTCGACCGGCACCGGCACCGGGCGGCCCTCCGCGTTGATGCAGACGAACACGAACTCGGCCGTGGCGATCAGCGAGTCATCTCCCACCCGCCGCGCCGTCTGGCGCATCGTGAAACTGGTCTGGCCGTGGTGGGTGAGCGCCTGCTGGAAGCGCAGCACGTCGCCGGGGAGGGCGGGGGCGTGGTAGTCGATCGTCGTCTTTCGTACGGCGGGCCAGGTACCGCCCCGGCTGAACACGTCCATTCCGGGACCACGGGCGAACATCTCCCACCGGGCCCGCTCGAAGAGGGAGAGGAATGAGGCCTGGTTGAGGTGCCCGAAGGCGTCACACTCGTCAGGGTAGACCGTGAGGTCGATATCGGGGGTCGGCATGGGATCCGATGACCGGTGATTTCTTCGAGGTGCGCGGATCGGCTAGGTTCTGACGGGATAATATGGCGCCGCACGCCATCGGGATAGCCGCCGGCCCCTGGGAGACCCTCGCCATGCGACCACCGACCGAGTACCTCCGCCACGCCGCCAAGCTCACGCGGAAGCTCCAGATGGACGCCGCCACCGGTGGTGGCGCGCAACCCGACGCTGAATTCTGGAAGACCCTCGCCAAGGCGCTCGACGAGGCCGCCGCCGGCCTGGAGATGGTATCGCGTGCCGAGTAGCGGCGCCGAGCTGATCGCCACGCCGGCGGCCCTGGCTGCGTTCCTGGCCCGGATCGGTCGTCCGCCGCTGCTGGCGCTCGACACCGAAGCCGCCAGTTTCCACCGCTATTCGGACGCGGTCTGCCTGCTGCAGGCGTCGACGCGCGACGTCACCGTCATCATCGACCCGCTCGCCGTGCCCGACCTCGGCGGCATCGGTGCCCTGATGGCGGACCCGGCGGTCGAAGTGGTCTTCCACGACGCGGACTATGACCTCCGGCTCCTCGCGCGTGACCACAACTTCCATTGTACCCACCTGTTCGACACCCGGGTCGCGGCGCAGCTCCTGAACGAACCGGCGATCGGTCTCGCAGCGCTCCTGGAGAAGTACCTGGGCATTTCCGTGGACAAGAAATTCCAGCGGGCGGACTGGTCGATCCGCCCCCTGCTGCCCGGGATGCTCGAGTATGCCGCCGCCGACACCCGCCACCTCCCGCTGCTGCGCGACCGGATGCACGACCTGCTGGTCGCCGCGGGGCGGTGGAGCTGGGCGGTCGAGGAGTTCGAGCGACAGGCGTCGGTGCATTGGGAGCCCGAGGATCCATCGTTCGCCTTCCTGCGGGTGAAGGGCGCGGGAAAGTTGCGTGGCAGACCGTTGGCGGTCCTGCGGGAAGTGTATGACTGGCGGGATGCCACGGCCCGGACCCTCGACCGTGCCGCATTTCGTGTCATCAACCCCGACGTGTTGCTGGCGATCGCGCTGGCCGCGCCGGGGAATATCGAGCAGTTGCGGGAGATCAAGGGGATCTCGCCGGGGCAGGCGGAGCGGTATGGCGCGGATCTGCTGCAGGCCGTCGCGCGGGCGGTGGCGCTCCCCGAATCGGCGTGGCCCCGGATCGAACGGGGCAAGCGCCTACCCCCCGACCCGGCATTCGACGCGCGCCTGGAGCGCCTCAAGGTGGCCCGCACCAAGGCGGCGGAGCGGATCGGACTGGCACCGGGCGTCCTCTGTCCGAACGGGACATTGGAGTCCATCGCGCGAGCGGCACCGATGTCGATGGAGGGGCTGCGGACGGTCCCGGAGCTTCGGCGTTGGCAGGCAGAGACGATCGGCGCGGAACTGCTGGGGGCCGTGCAGACCGGGTGACCAGGGCGAATGGCGGGTGGCGCGGTCCACCTCGTCAGTGTTGCGCGCGACCCACCCGGTTCACCCCAGGAAGGCGCGGATCCGCGGATCCATCTTTTCCGGTGTCCAGTAGGGATCCCAGACCAGCTCCACCTCGACCGTCCCGACCTCTTCCAGGCCCTTGATCACCTGTTCGACATCACCCATGATCTCGGGGCCCGACGGGCATCCTGGCGAGGTGAGCGTCATCGTGACGTGGACGTCGCCGGCGTCGTTCACGGTCACGCCATAGATCAGCCCGATATCCACGACGTTCAAGTTGAGTTCCGGGTCCTTCACGCCGCGCAGCGCCTTGCGGACGGTCTCTTCGGTCAGCATCGCCTCTCTCCCTCCGGTCATCGATCCAACGGGACCTGTCGCAACCTAGTGCGCTGTCCCGGACCCATCAACGGTCCAGGCGCGCACCACCGCATCGGCCACGCGCCCCCGGATGGCGTGGAGGGCGGTGAACGGCTTCCGCACCCGCGGGTCATAGCTCCGGTTGGTGAGCAGCACCACGAAGAGATCCCGCGCCGGATCGATCCAGACCTGCGTCCCGGTCCACCCGGTGTGGCCATAGGCGGAATCGGAGAGCAGCGACCCGTACGGATCAGGCGTGTATTCCGCCGGGTCGGGGCGTTCCCATCCGAGGAGCCGGTGGCCGCTGTGGGCGCCGGCGATGAGGAACGTGCGCATCGTGGCCGCCGCGACCAATCGCGATCCATCGGGAAGGGTACCGGCACGCAGCCAGAACTGGGCGTAACGCGCCACGTCGGGACCGGTGGCGAACAGGCCGGCGTGCCCGGCGACGCCTCCGAGGCGGGCGGCGTTCTGGTCGTTGACGACGCCGGCGACGGGTCGGCCGCGGAACCGGCCGGTGGGTGCAACGCGCCGACGCCACGATGCGGGCGGGAGGAATCGGGTGTCGTGCATCCCGAGCGGGGCAAAGAGTTCGCGGTCGACGAATACGCCGAGCGGAACGCCGGTGACGCGCTCGACCAGCAGTCCCAGCAACATCGCGTTCAGGTCGCTGTAGACGGGTGTGGCGCCGCTCGGACGGACGAGTGGTGTCGCATACAGGATCGTGATGGCGCTGTCCCGGTCCGGGGCCAGCCGCGAGAAGGGGAGCCACGCCGGTTCGCCGCTGGTGTGATCGAGCAGCATCCGTACCGTGACCCGGGCCTTGCCGGGACCGGTGAACCGCGGCAGGTAGCGGACCACCGGTGCATCGAGATCGACCTGGCCCCGGTCGACGAGAAGCATCACCGCCGGCATCGTGGCCACGACCTTCGTGAGCGAGGCCAGGTCCCATACGGTGGAATCGGGCGAGACCGCAGCCGAGTGCAGGCTCCAGGTGAGGTGCCCGAAGCCGCGGGAATGGACGATGCGATCACCGGTCCCGACCAGCAGGACCGCTCCCGGGTACACGCCCGCGCGGATGCCGGCGGCCACCACGGCATCGGCGGCGGCGAAGGACTGTGCCGCTGCCGATGGACCCACGAGCAGCAGGAGTCCGAGCGCCGACCAGGATCGCCAGGCCGTGGTCACTGCTTGATGTTCCCGGGTCGCAGCTGGTAGAGCAACTGCACGGTGGCCACGTCGCGCGGGGAGAGCGTGCTGGTGTGGGTCGCGGCAAAGAGGACGTCGGTGGAGTCACCGGAATGGGCCAGGCCCAGCGCATGACCCATCTCGTGCGCGGCGACGGCGCGGAGGGCCGTGTCATCGAGCGGCTGGCCATTCGGTCCCAGCAGCGCGAGCGACACATCGACATGGTGGATGCGCCCGGCGCGGTCCCACACGAGGTCGGCCTGGCCGGTGCGGTTACCACGGAGATGTTCGACCCAGTGCACCGTGATGGAGGCGCCGGTGGCGTCGAGCGGTTCCGTGAAGTGGAGTCCCGGAACCACCGTTTCCCACTCGCGCAGGGCGCTGCGCACCTGGTCCGCCATATCGGGACGCCACTCGGCGGGGCCGCCGCTGTTGATCGCGACCGCGAGCGCACGCAGAGTGGAATCGGGCCAGCGACGGAGGGTGGAATCCGTCTCGGCCAGGAGCGAATCGAAGTACACCGTGGCACCGGCGTCCCTGATCGAGCTCCGCGCATTGGAGCGGTCGGTGGACGTGAGGGTGTCCGCGCGCAGGGCCGGGATCGGAACGCTCCGTGCCGGCAGGGAGGAGCGAACCTCGGTGGGAGTGGATGGCGTGTCCGGTGGTGTGGGGCCGCGGTGCGCCATCCGGGCGCGGTAGAGCCGGTCGCCGATGATGGCGACACAAAGAAAGAGAGCGACGATCGACAGCGCGCGGACCCGGAGCACCCCGGAGGATACGGCCGAGACCCGCACATCCGCTAGCGCCCCGGGCAGGCGGCGCCTAACATTGGGCCGCCGCAGCGCCTCCGGGCCGGCGGTCGATCATCCGGCGAATGTCAGGAGACAACAGGTCGATGGGGTCTGTGGCGGAAGCGCTGGTCCGATGGCGGTGGGGCGTGATCCTCGCGTGGATCGTGGCGGGGTTCTTCGCGTTCCGCGCCGCGCCACGGACGCCCGCGCTCCTCAACACGCGGGGCGGGAGCCGCCACCCGACCGAGGCCTCCCAGGCCGATTCGCTCATCCGCACGCGGTTTCCCCAACCCCTCAGCGAATACTTCGCCGTGACCGTGCAGGGTCCCGTCCGTCTCACCGATGGCGCGGGCCGAGCGCTCCTCGACACCCTGGCAGCAGCCTCCCGACGGCTCCCGTATGTGCGCGACGTCTTCGGCCTCGGCTCGACCAACGATTCGATGTTCGCCAGCCACGACGGGCGGACCGCCTTCTTCGTCGTGGCGCTCGACGTCCCGACCTCCGACAGCGCCGGGGCGCTGGTGGAGCCATTCCGCGGGTCGCTCGGTGCCGTGTTCCGTGCCCAGCCGGGACACGAGCAGTACACCATCCAGGTGACGGGCCGCGCCCCGCTCGACGTGGACATCCGGAACGTCAGCGCCCAGGACAGCGCCCGCAGCGAGCAGCGGCTGCTGCCGCTCACTCTCATCATCCTCGTGCTCGCGTTCGGCGCGCTGGTGGCGGCGGTGCTGCCGCTCGTCGTGGGCTTCCTGGCCATCGCCGTGACGCTGGCCATCGTCGGCGTGCTCGCGCATCACATGCCGATGTCGGTGTTCGTTCTCAACATGACGTCGATGATCGGCCTGGGCGTCGGGATCGACTATTCGCTCCTGGTGGTGACCCGGTTCCGGGAAGAGCTGACCCGGGGACTTACCCGGACCCAGGCCGCGGTCGCCACGCTCCGCTCGGCAGGGGCCGCCGTGGTCACCTCCGGCCTCACCGTGGTGGTCGGCTTCGCGGCCCTCCTCTTCACTCCGCTCATCGAGACGCAGAGCGTCGGGATCGGCGGGTTGGTGGTGGTGGTGACCGCCGTGCTCCTGGCCACCACGCTGCTGCCGGCGTTGCTGGCGGTGTTCGGTCGTCAGATCGACCGGCCCCGCTGGCTGGCACGGCGGCTGGCGTGGTATCACGCACCGACCATCTGGGAAAAATGGGCCCGCAGTCTGGCCCGCCATCCGCGGCGCGCCCTGACGCTCGGCGGGCTCGGCGTGGCGCTCCTCACCGCGCCCGTGGTGCTCATCCGCATCGGGCTGCCCGCGCGGAACTGGTGGCCGCTCGCCACCGAGGCCGGTCGGGGGGTGCAGACGATGCAGGAGATCGGCGCGGCGGGGGTCATCCTCCCCGTCCGGGTCGTGGTGCAGTTCCCCGATGGGCGCAGCGCCGTCGACGTCACCAGCTTGCGGGGCCTGATGCAGTTGAGCGACTCGCTCCGGGCCGATGGCAGGGTGGCGGACGTGCGGAGCATCGTGTCGCTCCAGCACGATGGCTCGCTCCTGGGATATTCAATGCTGTACAGCGACCTCGGCTCCGCCCGGGACCAGTACGGGTCCTACCTCGATGCCTACCTGAGCACCGACGCGCGGGTCACGCTGCTCGACGTGCTGGTGAAGGACACCACCTCGCTCACGTCCACCATGGATCTGGTGCGGCACGTACGCACGCTTGCGATGCATCCGCCGAAGGGCCTGCGGGGCGCCACCATCAGGGTGGGCGGCTACCAGGCCGCGAGCGTCGACTTCCAGGATGACCTGCTCTCCCGGTTCCCGCTGATGGTCCTGATGATCCTGGGCTCCACCGGCGTGATGCTGGCCATCGCCTTCAAGTCGCTGCTGGTGCCCATCAAGGCCGTGATCATGAACACGTTGTCGGTGAGCGCCACCTTCGGGGTCATCGTCCTGGTATTCCAGTACGGGTACGGTGCGCGGATCTTCGGACTCGACGGCCCGGCCGACGCGATCTTCGTCGCGGTCCCGGTGCTGGTCTTTGCGGTGGTGTTCGGATTGTCGATGGACTACGAGGTGTTCCTGCTGGCACGGATCAAGGAGGCCTTCGACACCCACGGCCGGAACTCCCAGGCCACGATGGAGGGACTCTCCGCCACCGCATCGACCATCACCTCCGCGGCGCTCATCATGATCCTGGTGTTCGGCGTGTTCGCCTTTGCGCGGGTGCTGGTGGTGCAGTTCCTGGGTTTCGGGCTGGCGGTGGCGGTGCTGCTCGATGCCACGCTCATCCGGATGGTGCTGGTGCCGGCGTTCATGCACCTCGCGGGCCGCTGGAACTGGTGGCCCGGCGTGCCCCGGCGGCGCATCCCGCCGCCGCCGGGGAGCTGACCGGTCGGCATACGCGTCAGTTGGAAAGGACGGACCCGCCGTCGCCGCTCGCGGGGCGAATCTTTATGCCCCGCACAGTGACACAACGAACCGATCGATCGTAACGGTGGATCAGTGCTTGGCGTCGAGCCAGTTGTCGCCGACGCCGACCGACACCACCAGCGGCACCCGCAGTTCCGCCGCACCTTCCATTTTTTCCCGCACCAACCGCTCCACCTCCGGCACGACCGCCGCGGGCGCCTCGACCACCAGCTCGTCGTGCACCTGCAGCAGGATGTGCGCGTCGAGGCGCTGCTCGAGGAGCGCGTGGTGCAGGCGGATCATTCCGAGCTTGAGGAGATCGGCCGCAGAGCCCTGCAGGGGGGAATTGGTCGCGACCCGTTCGCCGAAGGAGCGGACGCTGAAGTTGCGGTCCTTGACCTCGGGGATGTAGCGGCGGCGCCCGAAGAGCGTCTCGACGTACCCCTGTGCGCGGGCGAGCTCCACCATCTGGTCGAGCCAGGCGCGGACCCCCGAAAAGCGTTCGAAGTACTGGGTGATGAATGCCTTGGCCTCCTCCTGCGATATGCCGAGCTGTCGCGAGAGCGCGAAGGGGCCCTGACCGTAGATGGTGCCGAAGTTGATGGTCTTGGCGCGCGAGCGCATTTCGGGTGTCACCGCCGACTCCGGCACGCCGAAGATGATCGCCGCGGTGCCGCGATGAATGTCGCCGCCGGCGTGGAACGCCTCGATGAACGCCGGGTCCTCCGAAAAGTGCGCCAGCAACCGGAGCTCGATCTGGCTGTAGTCGGCCACGATGAACTTGCACCCGCTTGCCGGCACGAAGGCGCGACGGATCTCTTCGCCGCGCGGGGTGCGGACCGGGATGTTCTGCAGGTTCGGATCGGAGGAGGAGAGTCGGCCGGTGGCGGCCCCGGTCTGGTGGAAGCTGGTGTGGATCCGGCCGGTGTCCGGATGGACGGCGGCGGGGAGCACGTCGACGTAGGTGCTCTTGAGCTTCTGGACCTCGCGATACTCGAGGATGAGCTTGGGCACCTCGTGCCCCATCCCGGCGAGTTCGTCGAGCACCTCTGCGTCGGTCGAGGCGCCGGTCTTGGTCTTCTTCAGCACCGGCAGCTGCAGCTTCTCGAAGAGGAGCGCGCCGAGTTGCTTGGGCGAGTTGAGGTTGACGCTCGCGCCCGCGGCCTTCGCGATGCGCGATTCAAGGTCCTGCAGGTCGTGGGCCAGCTCGCCGGAGATCTTCGCAAAGAGCTTCCGGTCGATGGCGATCCCGGTCCACTCCATGTCCACCAGCACCGGCACCAACGGCATCTCCAGATCGGTCAGCAGGTGCGCCAAGCCCGTCGCGGCCAGGCGGGGTGCAAAGAAGGCGTGGAGTGCCAGCACCGCGGCGCTGTCGTGACCGCAATAGGCGGCCGCATCGGTCACCGGCACCTCCGCGAAGGGGACCTGCATCTTCCCCTTGCCGGCGACATCGGTGTAGCTCCGCATCGGGGTGTTCAGGTGTTCGAGGCTCAGCACGTCGATCGCATGCGAGCGGCGTCCCGGATCGAGCACGAAGCTCGCCAGCATCGAGTCGTACGTCACCCCACCCAGTTCGATGCCCGCCCGTCGGAGGACCTGCCAGTCGTACTTGATGTTGTGGCCTGCCTTGGGCACCGCCGCATCGCGCAGGAGCTCGGCCACCGCCCGGCACGCCGGGTCGGTGATCGCCGGCAGATTGCGCACCGGTGCGGGTGCCGCGAGTTCGCCGCCCGCGGGCCGGTGGCCGAATGGCAGGTACCACACCTCGGTCGGTGACGCCGCGAGCGAGAGTCCGATCAGCTCCGCGCTGTGCGGGTCGAGCGAGCTGGTCTCGGTGTCGAGCGCCAGCAACGGGGCACGCCGGAGCCGGTCGATGAGTGCCGGGAGCCCGCTGACGTCATCGACCACGCTGACGGCGGGGCCGGTGCCTGGCACACCCGGTGTCACGGCCACGGGCTCATCGGTCGGTGCTGCCGGTGCGGTGGCCACTTCGGCGCCGAGCTGACGCAGGAGGGACGTGAACTCGAGTTCGGCGTAGACGCGGGCGAGTGCATCGGGATCCGGGGCGCGCTTCGCGAAGGACTCGACGTCGAACCGGACCGGCGCATCGTGGCGGATGGTCACGAGCCGGCGGGAGAGCCGGGCTTCCGCGGCGTGCTGTTCGAGTCCTTCGCGGTAGCGCTTCTGCTTGATCTCCCCCGCGTGTGCCAGCAGCGTCTCCAGATCCCCGTATTGGCGCAGGAGTTCCGCCGCCCCCTTCTCTCCGATGCCACGGACCCCCGGCACGTTGTCGGCGGTGTCGCCCACGAGCGCGAGATAGTCCGCGACCTGCGCGGGCGGGACACCGAGCCGATCCTGTGCATTCGATTCGTCGACCCAGATCGGGTCGACGCTCGCCGCCCCGCCGCGCCCCGGATTGAGCACCACGACGCCGCCACCGATCAGTTGATAGAAGTCCTTGTCTCCCGAGACGATGACCGCCTGCCAGCGCGCTTGCCGGGCCTGCTCGGCCAGCGAACCGATCACGTCATCGGCCTCCCAGCCATCGACCGCGACCAGCGGGACGCGGAGTGCGGCGAGAAGCTCCTGCACCCGCTCGACGCCCCGGTCGAACTCCTGCTGCTCGACCTCCTCCATCGGAACGCGAGTGGCCTTGTACGCGGGGTACTCCGCCGTACGGCCCGAGTCGCCGGCATCGTTGATCCACACGAGGGCTTCGGGATGGTACTCGGCGATGAGCTTGGTGAGGAAAGTGAGCACCGCACGTGGGATCGAGGTGTTCTCACCCCGCTTGTTCCGGAGGGGGCGGTCCCGCAGCGCGTGGTGGGCGCGGTAGATCAGCGCATAGCCATCGATGAGGAAGAGACGGGAGGGGGCGTCAGGCATCGCAAGAAGGTAAGAGGTGGACGGAGGGCGGTAAGGGGTGGGCAACCCAAGGGTCCCGCCCGGAGGCGGGCGGTTCCCTTCGCGTCGCGCTCAGTGGCCCAGCCGCCGGATGCGGTCGGTCACGCGCTGGAAGTCGGCGCGCGAGGCGATCGTCAGGCGGAAGCGGCCGAATCCCGTCTCGTCGACGAAGTACAGCGTGAGCCGCTGCAAGGTGTAGTCCCACCGGATGATGCGGCCCTGGTTATATCCGCTCTGGTCGAGGGTCTGGTCGGGTTCGCCAAGGGTGATGAAGACCTCGCCGCGATCGGTGAGCCAGCCAGGGACGCCTTCGTCGGTGAACTGCTTGTTGGCGGCGGCGATCCGCGTGAAGTACGCGTCGATGGCCTCGTTCTCGGGGGTGGCGGGGTTCGGGTCGGTGTCCTTCCAGAACTTCCGCCACATCGCCGGTCGGTCGGCGGGCGCCGCCTTCTTGATCGCGACGAGCTGCTCGTCGTGTCCGAAGTACCGGAGCAGATCCGCCATCTGGTCGTAGTTGGTGAGCGCCCACGCATTGGAGAACGACACCAGCGCGATCGATTCATCGTGGCTGGTGGAATCGCCCACCACCACGTGCAACTCGCCGAGTGGGGCGCTGTCGGGGACGATCTTGGCCATCCGGCCCTCGATCGTCGTGGCGCCAGTGAAGACGATGGTGTCGCGTTCGATCACGCTGTCGCGGGAATCCACGACGGACACGGGCACGCGTGCACCGGCCGGCATCCGGTATCCCTCGACGTACACCCCGAGCGTGTCGGACCCGTACGCGACGGTCCCGCGGGGATTGATGATGGCGTTGATGGGTTGGGACGGGTCGGTCCGCGGGGTCACCTCATAGACGAAGATCGGTGCCGTGACCGATCCCGGCCGGACCGCCGGGATGGTCACATCCGCTTCGGTGCGTCCCTGGTCGTTGGTGCGGCGGTCCGTGAGCGTCACGATGAGGTGGTACTTCCCGGCCGCGAGCCGGAGGGGCTCCTGGAACACGACGCTTTCCTCGTTCCGCAGCGTTTCCTTGAAGGTGCCCACACGGAGGGACTGCTCCCGCCCGATGATGATCGGCGGCAGCTCCGGGCGCTGGAGGACGATGTCGACGCGATAGCGTGCCTCGAACCCCGTCCCCTGCCGCTCGAAGCTGAAATGGCGGTTCTCGAGCGACAGCGCGAGGACTCCGATCCCGGTGTCCGCCGGCCCCGGAAGCACATCCACCACGCCCACGAACGGGATGCCGGTGGCGGAGGTGAGGCGACCCATCCGCCGGAACACCGCGGTCTCGTCGAGGATGTCGGTGAGGGTCTGGGCCGGTGTCGGCTTGGGCGCGGGATCGCCGACGCGTTGCCAGGGCCCGCACCCGGAGGCGAAGGACAACACCAGCAATGCGCCGAGGTACCGGCGGGTCGCGCGCGAAGACTGCCGCATCTGGGGCTCCTGGTGGGCCGTAGGTTAGCGGCCGGTGAATCGGCGCGTCAAGCGCATGGTGCTTGTCGCGGCCCAGCGGGCGCGATAGCTTTGGGCATCCCCATGAATCAAGACAGCCTGATCGGCCGGACCATCGCCGGGTACCGGCTCATTGAGCACGTTGGCGAAGGCGGCACCGCCGAAGTCTACCGTGCCGAGCATCCGGAGCATGGTGCCAGTGCGGTGAAGATCCTTCGCAACCGCCTGGCCCAGGATCCGGTCGCCGTGAAGCGGTTCCTCCGCGAGGCCGAGTTCGGCCGGCGGGTGCGGAACCCGAATATCGTGGAGACCCGCGGATTCGGGCAGGTCGACGACATCTACTACCTGGCGCTCGAATGGGCGGCCGGGGAGCCGTTGGCCACGTTCGCGGGCAAGACCACGACGCTGGCGCCCGCGGTGGTGGCCGACATCATCGAGCAACTGGGGCGGGCGCTGGCGGCGGCACACGCCGAAGGGATCATCCACCGCGACCTGAAGCCCGCCAACATCATGTACGATCCGGCGACGCGCACCGCCAAGCTCTTGGACTTCGGCATTGCACGAGACGAGAAGGCGGCGCCGGAGGAGCGATTGACCCGCGCGGGATTCTTCGTCGGGACCCTGCAGTACGTGGCGCCGGAGACGCTGAGCGGCGAGCTCGTCAGCGAGCAGGCGGACGTCTACAGCCTTGCGGTGATCGCGTACTACCTCCTCACGGGCACCCATCCGTTCCCGGGCCGTTCCCCCCGAGAGCTCTTCCAGCAACTGCTCCAGGAGCCGCCGACCCCCCTCAACCAGGCAGTGCGTGGTCTGAAGTTCCCGGCCGAGCTCGAGGCCGCGGTGATGGGGGGACTCGAGCGCGAGCGGAGCAAGCGCTTTCAGTCAGTGGACGCGTTCGCCACCGCATTTTGCACCGCGGCACGATCCACCGCCCCGGCCAAGCGGCCAGGACTGCTCTCGGGGTGGCTCCGCCGAGACCGATCGTGAACGACGCGGCGCTCGCGACGCTCCTCCGGCGCCGCTCGGTCCGACGCGGGGATTTCGTGCTCGCTTCCGGTGCCCGGTCTTCCTTCTACATCGATTGCCGCCTCACCACGATGTCCGCTGAAGGTCAGGCGATCATCGGCCGGCTGGGGCGCGCCGCGCTCATCGCCGCCGGATGGCAGCCGCGGGCGGTGGGGGGACTCACGATGGGCGCCGACCCGGTGGCGTGCGCCATCGCGCGCGCGAGCGCCGACGCCCCGCCGACGATCGACGCCTTCAGCGTGCGCAAGCAGGCCAAGGACCACGGCACCGGCCGCTTGATCGAGGGCAACCTGTCCACCGGCGACGCCATCGTGATCGTCGAGGATGTCATCACCTCCGGCGGATCGGCGCTTCAGGCGGCCCGGTCAGTCGAGGCAGCGGGTGCCAAGGTGCTCGGTGTCCTGGCGGTGGTGGACCGCGAAGAGGGGGGCCGGGCGGCGATCGAAGCGGCGGGCTACCCGGTCCAGGCCCTCATCACGGCGTCCGCGCTCGGCCTCACCTCCGCCTGACGCCACCAGAGCTTCCGATGGCCCCTCTTCCCAACACCTCTTCCTTGTTCCAGCGTGCCGTCCGTCGCCGCTGGTGGCTTGTCCTCGGCGCCGTGGCTGCACTCATCTGTGCCGGCCCGGCGACAGGCACTGACGTGGCGTGGAGCCAGGTGGCGGAACTCCTCCTCCTCGGCGGCGCCGCAAATCTCGGAGCGGGGATCCTGGGACGCCGCGGACTCACGGGACGTTCGGCATGGATCGGTGCCCTGGTGCTCGATCTCATCATCACCGGAACGCCGATCGCGCTGTCAGGGCTGGTGGGGATCGCCGTGCTGCCGTTGGTCGCGACACTCCCGTACGCCTCCGACGACGAAGGTCTTCCCGGCGCCTTTGCCGCGCTCTCCGGTGGGATCACCGTGTTGCTGGCGCAATGGATCGCGAACGGGGGCGACCTGTCCGCGGCGGCCATCGTCGAGGGTGCCATCGTGAGTGTCGTGGGCATCGGCCTCCGCGACCGCGCGGCCCTCACCGAAGCACGACTCCGCCGCATCGCGGAGGGGCTCCGGCGTGCAAGCGTCGGTGATCTCTCCTCCCCACTGTCCAGCAACGCGCTCGATCCCGTGGGAATCGTCGAGGCTGCGTTCGACCAGATGTCCTCAGTCACTGCGACCTTGCTCACGGCGGTGCAGCGGGACTCCGGCGAAGCGGCCACCGTTGCGGGAGAGTTATCAGCCGCAACGGGCGCGTTGCAGCGCTCGGCCGACGTGCTTTCCGGGGCTGCAGCCCGCCTTGCCCACGACCTGCAGCAACAGCGACTGATGGCGGAGGACAGCCGGCGTCAGGGCGAGGGCGCCGCCGCCGAGTCGGAGCTCCAGCGAGAGCGGTTCCGCGTTCTGGAGGGGGAAGAGGCACGATTGGTGGCCGTGGCGGAACGAGCCCGTGAGCAGGTGGCCCGCGCGAGCGATACGTTGGTGTCGGTCGGCAACGAGGTGGCCACCACCGGACGGATCGTGTCGGAACTGACGGCGATGAGCACCAACATCGGCGGGTTTGCGGAGACCATTGCACGCATCGCCCGGCAGACGCACCTCCTGTCGCTCAACGCCGCCATCGAGGCGGCACGGGCAGAGGGTGATGGCCACGGATTCAGTGTGGTGGCGGAGCAGGTACGCGCCCTTGCCGCCCAGGCGGGACGATCGGCACGCGAGGTCGGCGAACTGGTCGGGGAACTGCAGGCAGGGATCGCCGCGGCGGAACACGCAATGAGCTCGGGGGGGTCTCAGGTGGAGGACATCGCGCGGGTGGCGCGGGAGGCCGACGCCGCATTGCTCGACCTCACCGCCGGCGTCCGGCGCTCCGCCGAGCGGGTGGCGGCGGCGGCGGAAGGCACCCGGACCCAGGCGGAACACCAGACCGCGCTGCGTCAGGTCCTCGATCGGGTCAGCGACGTGAGCCACGGCGCCGCAAGCAGTTCAGACGCGGCGGCCCGCTCCGCCCAGCAGCAGATCCAGGCAATGACCGAGCTCACGGCCTCCGCCCAACGCCTCACCTTCCTTGCCGAACGGCTCCGGACGGCCACGGCGCACTTGAAGGCCTGAGAGGGGAAGAAAAGAGGAGAAGAGGGGGGAAAAAGGAGACCGGTATCAGCTTCCCGTCGTCGCTCCACGCCTCGGCCCGCTTCTGCCCGCCGATTCGCTCGCTTGGCCGCATCATTCTTCTGTTGTCCTCCCAACACGCATATTCGGGCCCGCTGGTCGGATCCTCCCGCCCGGTGTCGTGCCTGCACACTCAGTGTCCGCTGTCCCAGGCCCCGGAAGAGAGGGGATGGAAGGCGCAGAGCACGATCCGGTACGGGAGGATCATCAGGTCGGTGTAGCGGCGCAGCGCCACCGGGAACGGGAAGCGGCGCCGGAATTCGGTGCCGCTCACGCCCATCAGGGCGCGGAGGTGGCGTCCGAAACTCTGGGGTGATGAGTAGTCGAGCCGATACGCGACATCGGCCACGGACAGCCCGGTCTCCTCGAGCATCAGTGACGCGTGCAGCAGCCGCATCGCCGCGAGATAGCTCTTGGGACTGGGGAGTCCGGCGCGACCGAAGCGCGACATCAACGTGCTGGGGCGGACCTGGAGCGCCGAGCAGAGTTTCCGGACCGTCGTGATCGTGGGCGCAATGCGGATCAGCACCTCGAAGAACAGTTGTGTATCCGCCGGGGCCTCCGCGAGCAGTTCCAGGATCGGGGCCTGGATCCGTGCGCCGGCCAATGGTACCGGACCAGCGACCAATGTCCGGAGACGCTGCCAGCCACCCGGATCGGTGACATCCACCACGTCCCTGATCCCGCGGGCGCCGAAGTGCAGCAGCGTCTCGGTGGTGCCGGTATCGTGTTCGGAGACCAGCGCCACCGTAGGGACACCGGGGAAGCCGCGCACCAGCCGGTCCACATCGCTCAGCGTGTCGGGGGTGCAGCGGTGCACCGACACCAGCACCGCGCGGAGGGGCCGCTCCCGCACCACGCGGATGGCCTCGGGGATCGAGTCACGGTGGACCACCGCCACCGCCCCGCCCATTGCCGCATCGACTCTCGCCCGCTCGTGCGGAAGCAGCACCGCGGCCACTGCCGCTGATCCGTTCCGGACCGCTGTCGCCACCGGTTCCTCCACTCATGGGTCGACGCCACCCTACCGGGAATGGCTCAACGCGTGGTCAATCGTGCTCCGGCGCAGAGGCGTCCACGGGAGGTGCAGAACGCAACCTTTTCCTCCGCCGGTGCGTCCGTGGGGAGGCGGGCTTCTCTGGCCCCGGGCGGTCCAGTGCGTATCTTCACGATCCTGGCGGGGCCGCTTCCGGCCCCGACCGATCGGAGTGGGGGCCGAACCGGGTGACCGTCGACATCAGCGAACTGCAGCGCCGGCTCCAGGCCGCCCTGGGCCCCCACTATCGCCTTGAGGGCGAACTGGGGCAGGGAGGGATGGGCGTGGTGTTCCTCGCCCGCGACGTCACCCTCGACCGGCCGGTGGCGGTAAAGGTCATCCGTCCCGAGCTCGCCATCCATTCGTCGATCACCCAGCGCTTCCTGGCCGAGGCGCGGGTGGTGGCGCGGTTGCGACATCCGAGCATCGTCACCGTGCACACGGCCGGCGAGGCCGATGGACTTTTCTACTATGTGATGGACCTTGTCCCGGGCGAGAGCCTGCGACAGCGCCTGACGCGCGCCGGGAAGCTGCCCATCGACGACGTGACGCGGATCGTGGCGGACGTGGCCGATGCGCTGGCCGCCGCCGGCCGCCAGGGAGTGGTCCACCGCGACGTCAAGCCGGAGAACGTGCTCCTCGACCGGGATACCGGGCGCGCACTCCTGACCGATTTCGGCATCGCGCGGGCGATGGCGGCGGAGGGTGCCAACGCCATCACCACCGGGCAGGGGATCGCGATCGGCACGCCGACATATATGAGCCCCGAGCAGGCCTCCGGAGATGACGTCGACCACCGCAGCGACCTGTACGCCCTCGGCATCGTCGCATATGAGATGCTCGCCGGCCATCCACCCTTCCAGAGCCCCAGTCCCGCCGCGGTCGTCGCGATGCAGGTCTCCGAAACACCGGTCCCGATCCAGCGGGTGAGGCCCGACACCCCGCCAGCCTTGGCGGGAGCGGTGATGCGGGCGCTGGCCAAGGCGCCGGCCGAGCGGTGGACCGACGGGCTGGCGTTCCGGCAGGCGGTGCTCGGCGTGGCCTCGCCGGCACCACGACGGCGGCGGTGGTGGCCGACGGGGATCGCAGCGGCGCTGGTGGTCGGCGTGGTGCTCACCCTCCCGATGTGGCGGAGCGGCGGGCCGCCTCGCGGGGTCGATCCGAGACACTCGATCCTGGTGTTGCCGTTCGACAACCTTCGGCGGGATTCGACGCTCGCCTGGCTGGAGCAGGGCAGCGTGAGCATGCTGGCGCTCGATCTGGCGCAGTGGAACGACCTCACCGTGGTCGACCAGGAGCGTGTCCACGATCTCTTCGTCAAGCACGGACTTGAGCCGGGGAGCGCGGTGGGCCTCGACCTGGCCCGTCAGTTCGCCCGGGATGCCGGCGTCTGGACGCTGGTGCTGGGCGACTTCGAGCGGACCGACGATTCTCTTCAGGTCACGGCACGGCTCCTCGATGTCGCGACGGGCACGCGGGTGGACGTGGCCCAGGCCTCCGTCCCCGTGGACAGCGATGTGCGTCCCGCCTTCGACCAGCTGGCGGCCCGCCTCCTCGACATCTCCGGTGCTCCCGGCGGGCTCCGGCCAGGGCTCGCGGGTGCCACCACGTCCTCGCTCGAGGCGTATCGGTCATACCTGACCGGCATCGACCGGCTCAACCACTGGGACCTGGAATCCGCCGACACGGCACTCCGCCGGGCCGTCGCGCTCGACAGCACGTTCGCGCTCGCGTATTTCAAGCTCTCGCTCACCCGAGGGTGGATCGGCGGCGCGGACGATCCGGCTGGGCGACAGGCCATCGCGTACGCCTCCCGCTACGCCCAGCGGCTCCCCGAGCGGCAACGATCGCTGGTGAGCGCCTACCAGAGCTTCCTCGACGGCGATCTGCCGCACGCGCGCGAGCAGTACACCCGACTGCTGGCCCGGGACAGCATCGACACCGATGCCTGGTACGCGCTCGGCGACGCCTGGTTCCACGACCCCGACTCGACCGCCGCGGGCCGCGCGAAGAAAATGACCAGTTCGCTGCGGGCCTTCCGCCGGGCGCTGGCGCTCGACCCGGCGTATGCCCTTGCCTACGAGCACGTGGCGATGATGTACACCGACGCCTCCCGCGACCGGCCCTTCTTCGCGCTGGTGACCAACGATTCGTTCGCGCCGGGGGCCCCCCTCGACACCGCGGCGCGAGCCCGGGCGATCCAGCGGGCCCGTCGCGCGGGGGTCCAGCTGTCGCGCGACTGGATCGCGGCCCAACCCGGGACGGAGCGGGCGCATCGCGCGCTCATCGATGCGTACGCCGCGGCCCACGACGTCCCCGACGCGGTCCAGGAGATCGATCGGCTCCGGATCCCACCGGGCCAGACCGATGCGGTGACTGCGGCGTTGCTCGAAGGGCGCGCCCGGTTCGCCGCGGGCGACGTGAGCGGAGCGATCGCGACACTCAGACCGGCGTACGACTCGCTGAACGACGACCCGGAGCGCATCCGCCAGCTCTCCGGTTCCGACTATCAGATGTTGCTGGCCACGGTGAACCCCTTCCTGTACGCCGGCGAGCTGGGGACGGCAAGCCGGGTCATCGCGCTCACCCGGACCGCCCGCCAGCGGCTGATGCCCGTGGAGATGCGCGACACCACTGTGGATTGGCGCTATTTCGACTGGGTGCAGGAAGGACAGTACTACGGACCGGCAGGATCCAGCCGGGAACTGCGGGCGGCCTGGCGCACCGTGGCCGAGGCGGCACGGAACTCGAGGCCGCAGGGACGTGCCGCCATCGCCCGGGCGGGGGCGGCGGCAGCGGTGGGGCTTCTGCTCTCGCCCACGGGGGACACCTTGCCCGTCACCGAACTCCGCGCGCTCACCGGTGACGCGCTCCCCGGCGACGTGGCCGCGCTCGTCGCCATTGCCCGGGGTGACACAACAGAGGCCCGCCGGAGCCTGGCCGATCAGGGACCGGTGCCCGGCGCAACGTATCGCTGGGGACTCGGCGGCTGGGTGGGGACACCCCGCCTGCTCACGGCGTATGCACACTACGAACTGGGCGACTACGCGCGCACCCTCGACCTGCTGAGCACGTACACGCCGGACTACCTCCAGCCGAACAGCCTCGACCCCCGTTGGGCCGCCATCGGCTGGGCCCGGTTGGTCCGCGGACTTGCCGATGAGCGGCTGGGACGAAAGGCCGATGCCGAACGCGAGTTCAGGTCGGTGTTGGCCCAGTGGAAGGACGCCGACCCCGCCAAGGTGCCGCTGGTGCTGCAGGCCAGGGCGGGACTGGGACGGGTGACGGGGGAGGGGTGAGGGGTGTGAACGGTAAAAGGTGAACAGTGAACGGGGAACGGGCTGGAGGATAGACGACCTGTTCCCGTTCACTGTTTACCCTTTCCCGTTCACGTGGTTAGTTTTGTCGCACGGGCCGAGCGCGATGGTCGCGGCGGGAGAGATCCCGTCGAGGAAAGTCCGAGCTCCACAGGGCAGATCGCCAGGTAACGCCTGGGCGCCGCGAGGCGACGGACAGGGCAACAGAGAGCAGACCGCCGATGGTCCCGAGCGCAAGCGAGGGACACAGGCAAGGGTGAAACGGTGGGGTAAGAGCCCACCGCATCCCTGGCAACAGGGATGGCACGGTAACCCCCGGTCGGAGCAAGGCCAAATAAGCGGCGAGGTGCGGCCCGCACCGACAACACCGGCAACGGTGAGCCGCGGGTAGGCTGCTTGAGGCGTCGGGCGACCGCCGTCCCAGACAGATGACCATCTTCCACGCCGCAAGGCGCGGGAAACAGAACTCGGCTTACGGCTTGACCCGTGTCCCCCGCCCCCGGAAACGAGGGCGGGGGACTCCATTTGTGGGTCATGGGCCGGCAACTTGCCCCCCCCGGCCGCAGTCCGTAGAATCCTCCGCGTGTCGAGCGACCGTCGTTCCCGCGAAGTTCGTGTGGCTGGTCGGGGCGGGGGTGCACCCGCGGACGATCGAGGCTACCCCAACGCGTGGGAGCGAGTGGCCGAGTTGCGGGTGTTCCGGACGCCATTGGCCGCGTGGGAGCGGCTCATCGCGTGGCGGGCGGACATGCGCAAGCGCGGCTGGCGATTGTTGCGCGTCACGAGCGACTCCACCGAACTCGTGGCCGTGTTCGGAAAGACCAAACCTGAACTGACCGGCCGGGACGACTGAGCGCCCCGCCCACCCATCCGTCACACCCCCACCGGAGTCACCATGCTGGTTCGTCCCATCGCGCTTGCAGCGCTCACCGTCGGTGTCCTTGCCGGTTTTGCCACTGACGCCACCACCACCCAGCGGTACCGGGTGGACACCACCAATACCGCGGAACTGGACTTGACCGCCCTCGGCGGACAGATCCAGCACCAGGGTGCGAAGCTGTCGAGCTTCTACACCGTCGCGCTGACCGACAGTGCCATCGGCAAGGCGTTGCGCGCCACCCTCGACTCGGTACAGGTGGACACCGACAGCTCCTCCTCGCCGCCGCCAGCCGCGATGGCCGACAGCGCCCGTGGCGCCACTGCGACCGCCTTCCTGAGCGCCGGAGGCGTCCTGTCGAACCTGGCGGTGGCGACCGAGAACCCGCTGGCCCAGCAGTTGCTGCCGCTCTTCCAGAACTTCTATCCGCGGATGAAGAGCACGGCCAAGGTCGGCGACAAGTGGACTGACACCCTCGATTATTCCACGCCGCAGGGGACCGCCGGTGACGTCCACACCAAGGTGGTGGCCAACTGGGTCGTGACGGCGGAGGAACAGCACGACGGCGTGAAGACCCGCAAGGTCCAGAGCGCCTACAGTTGGGCCCGCAACGGCACGATGAACGGCGCGCAGGGGAAGGTGTCGCTCGACGGCACCGCCACGGGAGCGGCCACCTACTGGGTGGCGGTGGATGGCCGGATGGTCGGGGCCACGATGAACGAGAACGCCGCGATGACCATCACGGTGGAGCAGGCCCCGGCGCCGATCCCGGTCAAGTCGACGAACGTCGTCACCATCTCCAGCGTCAAGTGAGGCCGCACGTCGCCCTCCTGGCGGCGGCGCTGGCCGCCTGCAGCAGCGGCACCGGCGGCGGAGCATCCGGGGTGACGCCCCGATCGGGTCAAGGGCTCGAGCGAGCGATGGCGCCGGTGCACATCCAGGCCACACCGCCGGTGAGTTACGCCTTTTACCGGCTGGACAGCGTCACCACACGGCTGCCCAACGGGACCGAGACCCCCCAGGTGATCGGGCGCACGTTGCTCATCACCGTATCGATCACACCACCGCCACCGGGGACCGCGACCGACCCCCACATCACGATCCATCTCGATTCGGTCATCGTCGACCCCGATGCACCCGAGGTCGCGCGTGCGCCATTTGTCGGGATGGCGGGTACGACGTGGAACGGCACCGTGAGCGCCACCGGGGTCATCTCCGACCTGACCCCCGATCGTCGCTCCGCCGGCTCGGAGGCGGTAACCCCCGACCTGGAACGCTGGATGCCGATCCTCCCCGCCGCCGGCGTGCGGGCCGGCGACACGTGGACCGACACGCTGGTGTCGTCGTACCCGTTCTCCAACCTGAGCCTTCAGGTGGCGGAGACGCTCATCGCCGGATGGAACGCGAGTGACGGGAGCGCATCACAGACCGTGGACCTGGCATCGTCGGGCACCCTCACGCGCAGCGGCACCAGCGGAATGGTGACGCTCCTGGGCAGCGGCACCCGGAGCGCGCATTACACCCTGAACGACAGCGGCGCCCTGGTGGCGGCCGGCGGCGCCGATTCGATGCTGATGAAGCTCTCGGTCAAGGCCGTGGGTCAGTCCGTCGTCGTCGGACAGGTCGGCCACTTCACCGTGACCCGGCGGCCGTGACGGGATGATCCGCTGGCCCGCATACCTCCTCCGGGGGGTGGCAGGACTCGCAGGAGCCTTCGTGTTGTGGCTCTTCGCGGCCTGGCCGCCCCCCGTGTGGTATCGGACCCACTGGCCGGCGGAAACGGCGTTCCAGGAGATGAGGCGGGGAGAGGCGCAGGGGCGCAGGAGCGCAAAGTCGCTGGGGCGCAGAGGCGCAGAAACGCAGGCGCGCCTCTACCACCCCGTCCCGCTTGATTCGATCGCCCCGTCGATGGTGGACGCTGTGATGGCGGGGGAGGACCAGCGCTTCCGGGATCACCACGGGATCGACTGGGTCAGCCTCCGGCATGCCCTCGGCTACGACCGCGACGACTTCCACTGGGCCTCTGCCCGCGACCGGCGCGACCTGGCACGGGCCCTCTCGCATGCCTGGGCGCGCCGCGACCAGCTCCGGGGCGCCAGCACCATCACCCAGCAGTTGGCCAAGAACCTGTACCTGTCGCCCTCGCGCAATCCACTCCGCAAGGTGAAGGAGGCGGTGACCGCGTGGCGGTTGGAGGCTGCGCTCGACAAGGACCGTATCATGGAGCTCTACCTCAACACCGTGGAGCTGGGGCCGGAGGTGTGGGGAGCTGAAGCGGCAAGTGAACTGTACTTCCACCACCCCGCTCGGCGGCTGACGCTGTTCGAGTCCACCGAGTTGGCCGGGGAGCTGCCCTTCCCGCTGCGCTCGAACCCGGGATATCGGCCGGCGCGGATGCTTCACCGACAGCAGCTGATCCTGGCCCACTTGCGCGGCGAATCGGTGGTCATCCCGCCCGACTCGGGACTCGGTGATGTTCCGGACACGATCGTGCCGGCACCGACGATCGATTCCCTGCCGCCGGTGCAAGCGGAGTCGTTAGTGCCACTACTACAAAATGACAGCGGGAAAGCGGGGCAAGGAGACAGCGGAGTGGCGGGAAGACCGGATAGCGGTACGACAGGGCCCTAGAACGTGCCGCGCTGCCCCCTCAGTCCACCAGGCGCAGCGGCATCACCAGCGTCATGTAGCTCGACGGATCGTCCCAGCCGACGGGTTCGCAGGTCGCGGCGCGCTCGGGTCCCTTGAAGGTGAGCCGGATCTCGTCGGTGGGCATGAACTTGAAGATCTCGAGCAGGTATGTGGCGTTGAAGCCGATGTCGAGGGACTCGCCGTCATAGGCGATCGCCACCTCTTCCTGGGCCTCGCCCAGGTCCGGGGTCTGCACGGAGAGCTTGCAGGAGCCGTTGCTGAGCGTCATCCGGATCCGGTGGGTCTGGTCGCTGGCCACGATGCTCATCCGGCGGAGCGCCGCGGTGAGCGAGGCGCGGTCGGCGGTGGCGACCTTGTCGTTCTCCCGGGGGATGACCTGCTCGTAATTCGGGTAGGGCCCTTCGATCAGCCGAGTGAACACCTGGGTCGTGGCCGAGCGGAAACCCAGGTGGTTCTCGCTCTTGGCGATCTCGATCTCCTCGTCGGCGGCAAAGAGCCGGCGGATCTGGTCGAGCGCCTTGGGTGGCACGATGAGCTTGGCCTCTTCGGCGACCCCCGTCTTGAGGGGGATGTCCATCTTGGCGAGCCGGTGGCCGTTGGTGGCCACCATCCGCATCCGGTCGGGACGGAGCTCCCAATGGACGCCGTTCAGGATGGGCCGGCTCTCCTCGGTGCTTGCCGCAAATGCCACGTGGGAAATGAGCTTCTGGAGGTCGCCGGAGCTACAGCGCCAGCCGCCGTCGAACTTGACCGCCGGGAACGCCGGATACTCCTCCCGCGGCAGGCCCAGGAGCTTGAACTTGGCCCGGCCCGATTCGATGCTGACGCGCTGTTCCCCGGAACTGGTGACCCGGATCGACCCGCTGGGAAGCTCCCGCACGATCTCCTGCAGCTTCTTGGCCGGGAGGGTGATGGCCCCTTCCTGGTCCACCGATGCCTGGATCAGCGTGCTCACCGCGATGTCGAGGTCCGTGCCGGAGAGCCGCAGGCCCTCCTTCGACGCCTCGACGAGGATGTTGGAAAGCACCGGCAGGGTCGTCTTGGCCGGAATGCTGGCCGCGACGTTGGTGAGTCCCTGGTGGAGCTGCTCGCGCGTGATGGTGAACTTCATGCGTTCCCCGCTGGTGGCCAGAACAACCTACTTCTAACCGTTTATAAGTAACTAGTAGTAGCAGTAGTACATCTGGAAATGTGGACGCCTGCCGTAACACCCGTGACCGCAACCACCTGACCCCGGTCCCCGCTGTCGACTGACTGTCGGGGTTCTGGATGAAATGTGGGCCATCGCACCGTGGACCGCAAAACATCCCCACCGGCCAACGCGGTCCATCCACAGTGTGGACGGTGCCGTGGACATCGTGTCAGTTGGTGACCAATTCCTGACGCGCCGCCTCGATCCGGTCGCGGAAGGAGCGATCGCGCTGCATCTGGCGCTCCACCTTCTCGACGCTGTGGATGACGGTCGAGTGGTCGCGGCCGCCGAAGGCCTGGCCGATCTCGACCAGCGGCATCTCCAGCAGGTGGCGCGACAGGTACATCGCGATCTGGCGCGGCACCGTGAGCGTCTTGATCCGGGTCTTGGAGCGGAGCCCCTCCGTGGTGACCCCCCAGCGCCGCGCCACGACGTCCTGGATCTTGTCGATCGACGGGAGCGCGCGGATGGCCTCGGCGGCGTCGTCGGCGTCGCGGATCTTGTCGGCCAGGGCCTCGCGGGCCAGGTCGATCGACACCTCGCGGTGCCGGAGCGAGGCGAAGAGCAGGAGCTTGATGATGCACCCTTCAAGCTCGCGGACATTGCTGCGCACGTGCTCGGCGATGAACCGGAGGACCTCATCGGGGATCGTGGTCTCGAGGTGGTCCTGTTCCTGCTTCTTCTTCAGGATGGCGATCCGGTGCTCGAGGTCCGGGTGGCCGACGTCGGCCACCATTCCCCACTCGAACCGGGTCACCAACCTCGCCTCGAGGCCCTGGAGCTCCTTGGGGGGTCGGTCCGAGGTCAGGACGACCTGCTTCTTGTTGTCGTACAGGGCGTTGAACGTATGGAAGAACTCCTCCTGGGTCTGGACCTTCCCCTGGAGGAAGTGCACGTCGTCGACGAGCAGGAGGTCGACCCCGTTCCGGTAGCGGCGCCGGAACTGCTCCATCGTCCCCTTGCCGATCCCCTCGATGACCTCGTTCATGAACTGTTCAGCACCGAGGTACAGGATCCGGGTCTCCGGATTGCGCTGGACCACGGCGTGCGCCACCGCCTGCATCAAGTGGGTCTTGCCGAGCCCGGTGGCACCGTAGATGAAGAGAGGGTTGTAGGTCTTGCCGGGCGATTCCGACACCGCGTGGGCGGCGGCGGCGGCCAGTTCGTTGGACTTGCCGATGACGAAAGTGTCAAAGGTGTAGCGTTCGTTAAGTGGTTGCTGTGCATTGCCTTGCGCGCCAGTTGCCTCGCCGGCGGGGCGGGGCTGCTGGACGAAGAAATCCATCTGGGGGCGCTGGAGGCGTGCTTCCTGGACCCGGAAGACCACCGATGTCGGCTGGCCGACCACCCCTTCAGCGAGGCGACCGAGGACCGATGCGTACTTCTCCTGATTCCACTGGACCGCGAACTGATCCGGGGCGGCCACGGTGAGCTGGCCATCCTCCAGCACCACCGCTTCAGTGGGTTGGAGCCATGACCGCATCGCTTCCGTTGGTAACTGGCGCTGCGCCTCGTCGAGTATGCGGGACCAAGCGTCTTTGGCGGACAGCTGCGGCATCGGTTCTCAGGGAGCGTCGCTGAAGCAGATGAGCAAGGGACGGAGAGAATAGGCCCGGAATGTGGAAAAGTCAAATGAGAGGAAATCGGGTACAGCTGGTCACGGGCGGTATACGTGGCACCCGGTAGATGGCGCGGGTGAGATCGCAGGGATCGGGAGCGGGAGCGGGCCGGATCGGCGGGCACTCCCGCCCCATCCAGCCCCTGGCCCCAACCCGAGGAAAGACAGGAGCGTGGAGTCTGAGGCTGGGAGCGGAGCGCTCGATATTTAGGCCTCGGAGCGCGTTGGTGGCGGTCACGGGACGGCGGCGTTCGGGGGGGCTGATCCGCTTCCCGCTCCCGACTCCACGCTCCAAGCTCCCCCTTGCCCCAACCCAATGACGCGACTACGTTTGCGGCCTCACTGGAGACTCGGGAACCGTCATGAAACCGTCGTATCGTCCGCGCAACCGGCGCCGGATCAACAAGCATGGATTTCGCGCCCGGATGGCGACCCGTTGGGGTCGTGCGACGCTGAGCCGTCGGCGCAAGAAGGGCCGCAGGCAGTTGACGGTGAAGTTGCCGTCGAAGCACGGGGGCCGCTGACGACGGAACGTCTGCTGCGGGCCGACCGGCTCGCGCGGGCGTCGGAGTTGCGGCGCTGTCTTTCGGATGGACGCCGGCGCCGCGCGGCGCACCTTGAGATGTTCTGGCTGGACAACATATCGGGCCACCCGCGGATGGGGATGATCGTTCCCCGTTTTCAGTTCTCCGCTGTGGCCCGCAATCGTTTGCGGCGGCGGATCCGGGAAGTGTGGCGGCGGGAGATCCGGCCGACCCAACCCGGATGCGACCTGGTGGTGCGGGCGCGGCGGGAGGCGTATGCAGCCTCCTTTGCCGCCATCCGCTCGGAGTTGCAGGGGTGGCGGGAGGCGGTGACGGGATGAACGCGGAGGGAACCGAGGTCTCCGGCTCTCCGATCCTCCGACCCTCCACCTCGATGGCGAGCTGGCCGCGGCTGGTCGGCTGGTACCTGATCCGCGGCTACCAGCGCTTCGTTTCACCGATGTTCCCGCCGTCCTGCCGCTTCACGCCATCGTGCTCGGAGTATGCGCTCGAGGCGGTGGTGCGCTACGGCCTCATTCGCGGGACCTGGCTCGGTGGTCGGCGGCTCCTGCGCTGCCACCCGTTCCATCCCGGCGGTTTCGACCCGGTCCCCTGACACGAGAAATTTCCGATGGATCGTCGGATCATAGCGGCCGTATTCCTGATGATGCTGGTGGCGGTGGTCCCGGCGCTGATCTTCAAGGCGCCGCCGTCCCGGCCGGTCGCCACGGCACCGGGTTCTGCGGCCGCCGACACGACGACGCCCGCGAAGGCTCCCGCCGCCGTACCGGCGCCCAGTCCCGCACCACAGGTATCCCGCGCCCCGGTCGCCGCGCTCGCCGGCCCAGCCAAGACCCCGCCGGCGCACGAGGACACGGTGCTCGTCTCCTCCGGCCTCTATCAGTACGGCTTCAGCACCCGTGGCGCCCGGCTCATCTCCGCGACGTTGACGCAGTATCGCTCGATGGCCAAGTCCTCCGCCGGCGCTCCGGTCGACCTGATCCGGCCCGGCGGCGGGGTGCTCGATCTGACCCTGGTGTCGGGGCCGGACAGCGTGCCGCTCTCGGACTGGACCTTCACGCCGTCGGCCAAGAGCGTCACGGTACCGAGCGTCGGGACGGTACCGCTCACCTTCACCGCGGAGCGGCGTGGCGTCACCGTCACCGTGACGTACACCTTCCAACCGTCGGATTACCGCTTCGACGTGGCGGGGAAGGTCGTGGGGCTCGGCCCTTCCGGTGGAGTGCTGTTGGTGGGGTTGGGGCACGGCGTTCCGAATACCGAGGCCGATTCCCTCGCCAACGGCCGCAGCCACGCCCTCGTGGTCAAGCCGGTGGGGAAGAGCACCAACCTCATCCCGTTCTACAAGATCGACGCCGGCACGTCACGCGACGTGGCGGGGCCGTTCCGTTGGGTGGCGAGCAAGTCGGAGTATTTCGTGCTCGGGCTCTTTGCCACCGACACAGCGGCCGAGTGGGCCGGGGCCCGCGCCACCATCCCGGCGGGGACCAGCAAGTACGCCGGTCATGCGTCGATCCAGGTGTCGCAGCCGGTCACCGGGGCGGGAACATTCCGCTACCAGCTCTATGCCGGCCCGATGGAGTACAACCGCCTCTCCGCGATCGGTCAGGACTTCGACGACGTGAATCCGTACGGCATCGTCGGATTCCGCACCGTCATCCGTCCCTTTGCGCTCTTCTTCCGCCAGGTGTTCGTGTGGATGCACACGCACCTCGGCATCTCGTACGGCTTTGCCATCATCCTGCTGGGGCTCCTGATCCGGCTGGCCCTCTGGCCGCTCAACCAGAAGGCGATGCGCTCGGCGATGGCGATGCAGGCCATCCAGCCGCACATGAAGGCGCTGCAGGAAAAGCACAAGGGTGACGCGCCACGGTTGCAGCAGGAGATGATGAAGCTGTACAAGGAGCACAATGCCAACCCGCTGGGTGGCTGCCTCCCGATGCTGCTCCCGATGCCGATCCTCTTTGCGCTCTTCTTCGTGTTCGAGAGCACCATCGAGATGCGGGGAGTGCCGTTCTGGTGGTTCGTCGACCTGTCCCAACCCGACCAGCTCCGCATCATCCCGATCCTGACCGGGCTCTCGATGCTGCTCCTGAGCTGGATCGGCCAGCGGTCGATCCCACCCAATCCGCAGGCCAAGATGATGATGTGGATGGCGCCGGTGATGTTCACCGTCTTCGGCTTCCGCTTCGCGGCCGGGCTCAACCTCTATTATGTGGTGAGCAACCTGGCGAGCGTCCCCCAGCAATGGCTCATCTCGGAGGAGCGCCGGAAGAAGCACCCGCCGACCCCGCCCACCCCGGCACCGGCCAAGACGTAGTGCGGTAGCGCCGGGGCTCCAGTCCGGCGGGGTCGCCCCCGGGACCGTACCGGTGACCCACGTCACAATCCCCTTGCGACCGGGTCCGTAGCCGTACGGAGTTCCGGGCGGTAAGTTAGCGATCATGCTTCCCAGCTTTCCGCCGATGACCCGGTTCCGTCTGCTCCGCAACCAGCTGCTGGTCGCTGTTGCGGCGCTCCTGCTCGTGACCTGCACCGACAATCCCACCGGTCCCACGGTGGGCGGAACGGTGCACCTTTCGGTCTCGCCCAGGTTCAAGGCGGGGGTGGTACTCAGCTCAGCACTGCCGATCGACGAGGCGCGGCTCATCGTCTACCGTCAGCTCAGCTGTGACTGCTCCCCGGACAGCGTGGCCGGCGCCACCGCACCCTTTGCGCTGACCCAGGATTCGATCCGGATGCAGCTGTCATTCACGCTGCAGCAGTCTCCCGAAACACTCGAGGTCCATTTCGACCTTCTCGGCGCGGGGCAGACGCTCTTTTCGGGTGACACGTCGGTGATCATCCAGGCCGGCGTTGCGGCGCAGGTGCCGCCGCTCTCGGTGTATTACAACGGCCCTGGGTACGATATCGCGTTCCTGAACATCTTTCCGCGGGACACGGTCCTCACCTTCGGCGACTCGCTCCAGTTCGGCGCCGCGGGAAGCAACGCGGTGGAGCAGCCGGAGACGGCGTTCTACCTGTCGTGGAGTTCTTCGCAGGCCACCGCCAGGATTCGGCCCGACGGGATGATCCACGCGCCGAGCCAGCGGCTCAGTGCGTGGATCAAGGGGCAGGCGCCGAACGGCCTGGCGGACAGCACCACCATCACCTTCGTTCCGAAGCCAGTGGCGCTCGCCAAGGTCAGTGGCGACACCCAGACCGCCTCCATCAGCGCCGTGCTCCCGCTCCCGCTCCGGGTGCGGGTCAACGCCGCCGACAGCCTCGGAGTGGCGGGGGTACGGCTGGTGTTCCACCCTCTCGGCGTGGCGGGACCGGTGGTGCCCGACACCGTCTATACCGACTCCCTGGGTTTTGCCCAGGTGATCGCGACACTGGGCGACAGCATCGGGACGCAACAGTGGCAGGTGACCGGCACCGGCCTGCCGTCGGTCACCTTCACGGCCACGGCACAACTTCTGGCGGGGCCCCCCTTCCGGGTGCGGCTCGTCACTCCGCCCACCGACACGCAGGTGAACGGCGCGCTGGTGACGCCGGCGCCGGTGGTCCAGATCGAGGACAGCGCCGGGATCGCGGTGCACGATTCGGGGGTCGGGATCACCGCGACGACGTACACCTACCTGGTCGGGGCGCCGAAGCTGACGCGCGCACTCCGGACGGGGGCGCGGCGGGCGCCGAATGGCGGTCCCTACCTCAACGCGGGGGCGTTCGGCGTCACCCGCGTGACCACCGACGCGCAGGGGCGTGCCACCTTCTCCGGCCTCCGGCTGAGCGGGTACGCCACCGATCGGATCGTCTTCAACACCGACTCGTTCAACCTGGTGGCGGATACCACGGTGCCGCTCTTCGTGAAGGCAGGCGCCCCGAAGAACCTGCAGAAGGGCTCGACCGACAGCACCTCGTCGTTCGTGGACAGCCTGATGACCTCGCCCCCTGCGGTGTACGTGTACGACACCACCTATAACCCGGTGCCCAACGCCGCGGTGATCTTCCAGGTCACCGCGGGGGGCGGCAAGCTCGCCGGTGCGGCCGACTCGGTGACCGTGTTCACCGATTCCAGCGGATACGCCGCGGTGTCGTCGTGGAAGCTCGGCCCGATCCCGGGGACCAACAACGTGGAGGCCACCGTGGCGGGGGCGGGCTCGCTCACCTTCACCGCGTTTGCACAGCCACCGGTACCGACCGTGCTGCTGCAGTTGCAGGGGACCTCGGTGATCGGGGTGGGGCGGACCGCGACCCTCCAGGTGCGCCTGAGTGCGCCGGCGGGTGCGGGGGGCGATTCCGTCCTGGTGAGCAGCGACAACAGCGGGATCGTGTCGGTGGCGGGTCCGGGGATCTTCGTCCCCACCGGCGACAGCATCGGTACCATCGTCCTCAACGGCGTGGCGGCCGGCGCCGACACCATCCGGGCGACCGCAATCGGCTACATCGCCGGGGCACTGGGGGTGACCGCGTCGGTCAACCTGATCTCGCTGCCGGCCACGCTGAACGTGCCGTTCGGAGGCACCGCGAGCCTGGCCGTGTCGCTGGGCCAGCCGGCGCCGGCTGGCGGTGTGGTGGTGACCCTCACGAGCAGCGACACCTCGCTGGTCGGCCTCGTCACGCCGACGGTCACCATCCCGCAGGGAGCCACCAACGCCAGCGCGACCCTGTCCGGGAAGGCGCTGGGCACCGTGACCGTGACGGCGGCCAACCCGAACTACTCGCCATTCCAGAGCACGGTCTCGACGACGGCAACGCTCAACATCATCAATGCGTCGCACACGGTGTACTCGACGCAGCCGGTCCCTGAGACACTCGAATTCCGGAGTGCCGGGGCGCTCATCGCTGCGCCTTCGGGCGGGATCATCGCGACGCTGACGGCGGTGGACTCTGGTTGCGTGAGCGTTCCGGCGAGTGATACGATCCCGGCCGGGCTCTCGTCCACGACGTTCACCCCGACCTGGGCCGGGGTCACTGCGCTGCCGTGCACCACCAAGGTCTACGCGACCGCCGCCGGTGTCGGCCCCGACAGCCTTTCGATCACGATCAATCCCCAGCCGGGGATGACGATGTACCCGTCCGACGTCGGGAGCGGGCTCGGCGTTTCCGCGTACACGTACCTCCAGACCGGCGTCGCGACCGCGCGGAATGCGATCGTGCGGAGCCTGGACACCTCCCGGGTGCTGGTGGCCGCCGTGGACACCGCGATCGGCGGTGACACGATAGTGGTGCCGTTGGCGTTCAATGGCACCTACATCCCGTTCTACGTCCGGGGCCAGGAAGGAATCGTCAGTGACAGCGCCCAGATCCAGGTCGATGTACCGGGCTTCACCTCCGGGACGGCGTGGGTGCACGTCCGGAAGGCGGGGGTGAGGTTCTACAACTACACCACGAGCACCACCACGCTCACGGCTCCCACGCTGATCACCGCGGAGATCGGGCTGCCGTATGCGGCGAACAACGGGATCCAGTCGGTGCAGGCCGTGCGGCCGGGTGGAACTGCCGTGACGGTGACTTTTGCCATCACCCCGTCGTCCGTGGCGACGCTCACCGACTCGACGGCCGTCCACGACACCATCCGCACGGCGATCATCAAGCCTGGCCAGTACCTGACCCCCTCGTCGCTGGCCACCGGCGGGGTCTACTATGCCCCGGCCGGAGCCGGAACGAGCACGATGCTGGTCTCGGCCGCTGGCCTGGTCGCGGTGCCGACGGACAGCGTGACCACGACCGTCACGGCACCGACGATCTCGATGTACCAGGCGGACGTGGGAAGCGGGCTCGCGACGTCGGATTACTCGTACCTGCAGACCGGTACGCCGACGGCGACGACCGTCTCGGTGCGAAGCCTCGATACCACCAAGGTGCTGGTGGCCGCGGCGGACACGGCGATCGGCAGCGACTCCGTGGGGATCCCGTTGGTCGCCAACGGGACGTATGTCCCGTACTTCCTCCGCGGCCGGGAGGGGATCGTCAATGACAGCACGCAGATCCAGGTGAGCGCCCCGGGCTACGTGACCTCGACGATGTGGGTCCGGGTGCGGCGGCCGGGGATCAAGTTCTACAACGCGCCGACCAATACGACGACCCTCTCCGCTCCGTCGCTCGTGACGGCGGAGATCGGGCTCCCGTACACCGGGAATACCGGGCTCCAGTCGGTGCAGGCCGTACGGCCGGGCGGAACTCCCATGACCGTGACCTTTACGGTCACACCGTCGTCCGTGGCGACACTGACCGACTCGTCCGCCGTGCAGGACACCGTCCGGACCGCCGTGCTCAAGCCGGGGCAGTACATCACGCCTTCGACGCTGGTGACCGGCTCCGTTCAGTACGTGCCGCTGGGCGCCGGGACCTCGTCGCTGATCGCCTCAGCGGCGGGAGTCGTGAACCTGCCTGGCGACACCATCACCACCACGGTGACCGCGCCGACGATCACGCTCTACGGCAACGACGTCGGCAGCGGCCTGGCCACCTCGGCCGCGGCCTATCTCCAGACGGGTGTCCCGACGGCCCGGACTGCGATCATCCGGAGCCTCGACAGCACCAAGGTCCGGGTGGCCACAGCCGATACGGCGGTCGGCGCCGACACCGCGGCGTTTGCCCTGCCGTTGAACGGCTCAAGCTTCAGTTACTACATCCGGGGCATGGAAGGGATCGTGAACGACAGCGCCCAGGTGCAGATCGACGTGCCGGGCTACACGTCGTCCACGGTCTGGATCCGGGTGCGCCAGCCGGGGATCCAACTGACCGCGATGCCCACGACGGCCACCACGTCGTCCGACTCGATCACGATCTATTCGTCCATCGGCTTGCCGAACAGCGGGAAAACTGGGATGCAGGCCGCCCAGGTGATCCGTCCCGGGGGCACCACCGCCGTACCGATCTTCCGGGTCTCGACCCCATCGGTCGGCCGGCTGGCCACGCTCGGCGGGCTCGCCGACAGCTCAGTCGGGTCGATTGTGGCCGGAAATTACCAGTCCCAGGTCGGCCTCTCCGTCGGCGGGCAGGCGTTCAAGGCGCTGACCACCGGACTCGACACCGTGACGGTCACCGCGGCCGGCTTCGTCGCGCTGCCGCAGGCCACGGTCGGAGTCATGGTCTCGACGCCAGGGATCACGCTCTATCCGCCGACGTCCGGAGTGGCCTCGGGCCTCCAGATGAACGGCAGCTTCTACCTGGGTGCCTCACGCCACGGCGGGGTCAATGTGGTGGTCAAGAGCTCACAGCCGTCGGTGATGCTGGTCTCACCCGACGCGACGACTACGGGCAGCGATTCGATCGTGATCTTCATCCCGGACGGGCAGACGTACGGTACCTACTACGTGCAGGGCGTGGACAGCACGGTCGGCACGCCCATCCTGACCGTGAGCGCCCCCGGCTTCGTGGACCAGACGGCCGGTATCAGCGTGATGCAGCCGGGGATCCAGGTCTATAACGTGCCGAGCACAATGTCGTCCACCGCGGCGGATCAGCCGATCTGGGCCTACATCGGCGTGCCGAACGTGGGCAACACACAGATCACCCAGTACGAGTCGCGCCGTGCAGGCGCGCCCGACCTGGTGGTGACGTTCAATGCTTCGGATCCAACGGCGGCGACACTCATCAACAGCGGTGGGACCGGCACCCCGCTGACCGCGACTATCAAGGCCGGCTACTACTACTCGCCAAGCAGCGTGGCCGGCGGCGGGGTCGCGATCCACCCGGTGGCGCCAGGGACCTCCACCATCTCCGTGTCCGCTCCCGGGATGACACCCCAGACCAATGCGAGCGCGACGGTGACGGTGCAGTAGTGCCAGGAAGCGAGCAGTGAAGAGTAAAAAATGAAAAGTGAAGAGTGAAAGGGGGCGGCCGCTCGAGATCTCGAATGGCCTCCCCCTTCTCACATTTCACTCTTCACCGTTCACTCTTCACCTTTCACTCTTCACTCTTCACTCTTCACTCCCTACTCCTTACTCGCATCAGATCCATTCCAGTGCCTCCACCGTCCGTTCGTTGCGCGTGCTTCCGGTGTTGAGGGTGCCGGCGGGCTCGAAGAGCACCAGGTGCACCTCCTTCTCCGCCACCGGCCGGTGCTCCACACCCCGTGGCACCACGATGCATTCTCCCGGCCCCAGGTCCACGCTCCCGTCGCGGAATTCGAGCCGGAGCTGCCCCTTCACGACCAGGAACATCTCGTCCTCGGCCTCGTGATGATGCCAGATGAATTCCCCCTGCAATTTGCCCACCTTGACGTGCTGCCCATTGAGCTCGGCGACGATCTTCGGCTGGAAATGCTCGGTGAAGCGGGAAAGCTTCTCGGCGAGGGAGATCTTCTTGGGGGGCACGGGGTGCTCCATAGAAAGTTGGGTATTAGGTATTAGGTACTAGGTGTGACGAGGCGCGACAGCGAAGTATCAACTACCAGTTACCAAGCGTGACTGGATGGGTGGCGAGCGTTCGGGGCACCTGGTACCCAATACCTGGCTGGTCATCCGATGTCCGCCGTCGCGCCTCGTCACACCTAGCACCTAGTACCTAACACCTAGCGCCCACCAGTGTCCGCCGTCGCGCCTCGTCACACCTAGCGCCTAACACCTAGTGCCTGCCCGAGAACCGCTCCAGGAACTCGATGTCGCCCGGGGTGAGGGCGGTGATGCCCTGGCTGGAGAGCTTGGCGCGGATGCGCTCGAGCTCTTCCCGGTTGACGGGGTGGAGTTGATCGGCCTGGATCGAGTCCCAGCGGCTGATGCGGTCGCGGATGGCGGCCTGGACGGCGGCCAGCGGGTGTGCAGCGGGTCGTGTCGGGTCGGTGAACGCGCGGCGTCGAAAGGCGGCGGCCCCGGTGCCATGATCCATCACCAGGCAAAAGAGCCAGCCGCCGAGGAACCCGCCGAGATGGATATAGTGGGCGACCCCCGGCTCGAGCCCGGAGCGGGCAAAGAAGAACTCGAGCGCGGCGTACCCGAAGACCATCGTGCGGGCGGTCATCGGGATGATGCCGTAGATGAAGAACTTGTCCCTGGGCCAGTAGCGGGCGTAGGCGAGCGACACGCCGAAGACGGCACCGGAGGCGCCGAGGTAGGCAACGCCGGGAACGAGGAACGCGCCAAGGTTGCCGATGATGCCGCTGGTGAAGTAGAGCCCCAGGAAGCGGCGGGGGCCGAAGCGGGACTCGACCCGGGGGCCGAAGATCCACAGCGCGAACATGTTGAAAAAGATGTGTCCGAAACCGGCGTGGGCGAACATGCTGGTGATGAACGTCCACGGGGCCTGGCTGATGGCGGCGGGGACGAGGACCAGTTGCTCGGTGAGGCCCGGCACCATCCGTTGGGCGAGGAAGACCACCGCGTTCGCGGCGAGGAGGAAGGCGACGGCGGCGCTCACGACGTCAGCGCAGGTCCAGTGCCGCGATGGAGCGGACGCGGGTCAGGGTACGTCCGATGGCGGCGGACTCCCCTTCCAGCACCTCGGCGTGGGGCCGGCCATTGGTGGCGTAGCGCAACTCGCCGTGCAGGCGGGTGAGCTCCTCGGCGGCGTCATCGGCGATGACAAAGGCGTGCTGGGAGGCGACCCGCACCAGTTCCTCACGCCCGTGGCGCCACTGGATCCGCAGCTGGTCCTCGGGGAAAGCCGAGGCATCGCCGGCGTGGACATCGCGCAGGGTCTCGACGTAGCCCCGCATGGTGTGGAGGGCGTGGACCACCGCGGAGTACGCATCGGCCTTCCGCTCCCACCACCGCTCCGACTGGAATTGCCGGGCAGCGAGGCGGACCGTGAGGCGGGCGGTGAGCCAGGAGGCAAAGACCGCGACGGCGACCGCTCCGCCGAAGAGCAGAGCGAACGTGGTGAGATCGAGGATCATCGCTTGTGGCTACCGTCGCAGAAGGGCTTGTTGAGTGAGTTGCCGCAGCCACAGAGCTTGACCTGCCCGGGGATCTTGGTGGGGGGCGGGATCAGTTCATCGCCGGCGTTGTTGAACACCCGGACGGGGCCCTCGATGACGCAGGGACCGGCGGGCTTCCAGGTGACGGTGACGGTGGACGGCACGACGTCGGGAGTGTCTGGCATCGGGGGAAAATAGACGGACAGGCGCACAGACGCACGGGCGCACCAGCGACAGCGAGTGTTATGCGGTGCGAATGCCGCCCGCGGAGTTGTCGGCGGCCTGGAAATCGCTCGCGGCGGCGCGCACTGCCCGGGCCAGCCCGACCTTTTCCACCAACGCCTCGGTCATCCGGTGTCCCAGATAGTAGCCGGAGCGCTCGGGGATGACCTTTCCCCCCACGTGGCGTGCGGCGGGGCTCATCCCGCCCGAGAGATACCGGAGCCGAAGT
>DASSGV010000015.1:0-4319 GCA_035693225.1 Gemmatimonadales bacterium
CCTGCGGGAGAGGGGAGCGATGCCGGCGACTGAACCCTCACCCCCGGCCCCTCTGCGCTGAACCCTCACCCCCGGCCCCTCTCCCTGCGGGAGAGGGGAGCGATGCCGGGAGCCGTGCGGATGCGGTATTCGGGTCGCCGCAGGCGACCCCCACACCTGCCTGTAGTCGGGTCGCCGCAGGCGACCCCCACACCTGCCGGTATCCAGGTCGCCGCGGACGACCCCCACACCGGCCTGTAGTCGGGTCGCCGCAGACGACCGCCACACCTGCCCGTATCCAGGTCGCCGCGGACGACCCCCACAAGAGCTCTCCTCAGCGCGACCCCCACGATCCGGGAATAGCCGCACGCCCACGCCCCCGTTCGCGCGAATTTGAGTATCGCCCAGCCCGCTCGGTCGCTATAGTTCGGCGCCACTCCCCCTCTCCACGAACGTGGTGAGGAGGTCGGGGGTGTGGCGGCGCGGCAGTTCACGCGGCCTCTCACGCGGCCGTTCACGCGGGCAGTCACCCGATCCAAACGGACACCGGATAGCGTTGACCTGAATGTTCATCGACCACGTCGTCGTTCGCGTTGCAGCTGGCACCGGAGGATCGGGTGCGAGCTCATTCGCGCGCTTCAAGTACCGACCCAAGGGGGGGCCCGACGGCGGCGACGGCGGCCACGGCGGCAGCATCTACGTCCGCGCCGACGGCAACCTCGCCACACTCCTCGACTACCGCTATCGCACCACCTGGAAGGCGGAGCGGGGCCAGCACGGGATGGGGAAGAGCAAGACGGGCGCCTCGGCCGATGACCTGCGGATGCCGGTGCCGCCGGGCACCGAGATCCGCGACTCCGACAGCGGCGAGTGGCTGGGGGAGGTGCTCCACGACGGCGACGAGGTGCTGATCGTCAAAGGGGGACGCGGCGGTCGGGGCAACTCCCGCTTTGCGACCTCCACCCATCAGGCGCCGCGCGAATGGGAGCCGGGGGAAGAGGGACAGGAGCGGACGATCGAATTCACCTTGAAGCTCATTGCGGATGTCGGGCTGGTGGGAGAACCGAACGCCGGGAAGAGCACCCTCCTCTCGGTCATCTCGGCGGCCCGACCGAAGATCGCCGACTATCCCTTCACCACGCTGGAGCCGAACCTGGGCGTGGTGCAGCTCACCGGGCAGCGGACCTTCGTCTGCGCCGATATCCCCGGCATCATCGAGGGGGCGAGCGCGGGGAAGGGGCTGGGGCTCAAGTTCCTGCGGCACGTCGAGCGCACCCGCGTCCTCGCGTTCCTCGTTCCGGTCGACGCGGAAGATCCGCAGGCCACGTACGACCAGCTCCGCGCCGAGGTGGCGGCGTACAGCGCGCCGCTCGCGGGGAAGGCGCATGTGCTGGTCCTCACCAAGCGCGATCTCCTCGGTCCCGGTGTCCCCGTCCCCACGATCGCGGCGCCGGACGCGACGGGGATCCTCACCCTGTCGAGTGCGGCGGGGACGGGGCTCGAAGAATTGAAGGAGTATCTCTGGAAATTCGTGGAAGGGGTGAAGGCCGACGGGGCGGACCAGGGGGCCGACGATCGCCAGTGGGCCGAGGATGAAGATGAGGAAGCGGCATTCAGGGGCGATGGGCTCCACGCCGTGAGTCCCGAGGATGAGGATCTGCTCGATGTCGATGAACCGTGACGCCCGCGCTGCGTGGGTCTCCCTGGCCCTGACGCCGGGGATCGGCCCCCAGCGATTCGCCGCACTCCTTGCAGCCACAGAAACTCCGCACGGCGCCCTCTCGGCGCCGTTCGCGTTTTTGTGTACCATCCCCGGAATTTCCCGCGCCTGTGCTTCCGCGATCAAGGCTCGCAGCGTCGCCGATGGCGAACGGGTGCTCGCAGAGGTCGACGCACTCGGCGCCCATTGTCTCCTGCCGGGAGATCTTGGCTTCCCGCCTTCGCTCCTCGAGATCCCAGACGCGCCGGTGGTGCTCTTCGAGCTGGGAGGCAGGAGCTTGGAGCTTGGAGGGGGAAACTCGGAGCCAGGAGCGCGGAGTGATCTCCCAGCTCCAGACTCCAAGCTCCAGGCTCCCCCCGAATGTGTCGCCATCGTCGGCAGTCGAGACCACACCGCGTACGGTGCCGAGGTCTGCAGGATCGTGGCGGGCGCGGCGGCACGAGCGGGGCTCACGGTGGTGAGCGGGATGGCGCGGGGTCTCGACGCCATCGCCCACCAGGCGGCGCTCGACGCCGGTGGCGCCACGATCGGGGTGCTCGGCAACGGACTCGGCGTCATCTACCCCGCCGCCAATCGCGCGCTCTACGAGCGGGTCGCGGAAGACGGACTGCTGCTCACCGAATTCCCGCCGGGGGAGCGTCCCCACGCCGGGAGCTTCCCCCGCCGCAACCGGCTGATCAGCGGTCTGGCGCGGGTGGTGGTCATCATCGAGGCGGCGGAAACGTCGGGTGCGCTGGTGACCGTCGAATGCGCGTTGGCGCAGGGGAAGGAGGTCCTGGCGGTGCCGGGCCCGATCACCAGCCGGGCATCGGTGGGGGTCAACCGCCTGATCCGGGATGGCGCCGCACCCTTGCTGGAACCCGCCGACCTGCTCAACCTATTCCCGGGGATCATGCCGCCGGCGACCACCGTCGCCGCCCCGGCGGCACCGGTGTCCGGACGCACCCCCGAAGAACGCGCCCTGATGGCGGAGCTCGTCGCCGCAGGGATCCATCTGGATCAGTTGGTCGCGATACTCGGTCGACCCGTCGGTGAGGTACTGGGGTTGCTGCTGGATCTCGAACTTGCGGGGTTCGTGGAGCAGTTGCCGGGGCGGATATTCAGGCCGGCGGGCGTGGGGGGGCGGGGGCTATAGGAGCGCTATCAGCTAACCGCAGCTATCAGCTATCAGCTATCAGCTATCAGTTTACAGCGTACAGCTTACAGCTTGCAGCTCTCCGATCGCAGCAGCTGATCTTTGCCGAACACGGAGCACCTAGCACCTAGTACCTCGCACCTAGCACCTAGCACCTAGCACCCCTTCTAGTGGGCGACGATGCGCCGATTTGCGGTCTTGCTCTCCCTCTCCACCCTCCTCTTCGCCGGCGCGGCGCGGGCGCAGGTGATCCGTGGTCGGCTGTCGAGTGAGCTGGAGGGTCCGACGGCGGGCGCGATCGTGGAGCTGCTCGATGCGGGCGGCGCGGAGTTGGGGCGCACCTTGTCGGCGGCGTCGGGGCGCTACGGCTTCGTGGCACCGGCGGCCGGGAGCTATCGGCTCAAGGTCCTGCGGATCGGGTACCCGGTGTGGGTCTCCGACACGGTGTCGGTCGGCGCCGCGGAGGTGCGCGAGTTCTCGCCCCAGCTCCCCGCCCGGCGGGTGGTGCTGGCGTCGATCGAGGTCCACGCCCGCAACCAGTGCTCGGTGCACCCGAAAGAGGGCGAACTCACCGCCCAACTTCTCGAAGAGGGGCGCAAGGCGGTCAGTGCGGCGGAGGCGGCGTATCAGGGACACGACTACCGCTATCGGGTCCGCCGCTACCGGCGCGACTTCGATCGCGATCTCGTCGTCGTGCTCGATACGACCTTCGCCGAGACCGAAAATGACATCTGGCCGGTGCAGAGCCTGCCGGTGGCAGACCTGGAGCGAGGCGGGTTCATCCAGGACACCGATCCCTTCGGCGCACCGACGTGGTACGGTCCCGATGCGCAGGTGATCTTCTCCGACTTCTTCCTCGGCGATCATTGCTTTGCGATCGGGAAGCCGGAGCCGAGCGACTCCGGGCTGGTGCGGCTCGAATTCCGGGTGGTCAAGGGACACGAGCTCCCCGACCTGAACGGCACGCTGTGGATCGACCCGAAGACGCTGGATCTCGACCACCTGGACTTCACCTACACCCGGCGGCCCGACTGGGTGCCGCGCGATGCGGTCGTCGGCGGCCGGCTCGATTTCCTCCGGCTCCCCACCGGACTCTGGATCATCCGCCGCTGGGCCCTCCGGGTGCCGATCCCGGCGCGCCAGGAAGGGACGGGGTACTACTCGGTCAGCGGGTACCAGGAAGAGGGTGGGAGCGTGGTGCGGGTGACGGGGAAGGATGGGGAGGTGGTATTTGGGGGGTAGATAGCGGCGAACGGCAGCTATCAGCTAACAGCGGCTATCAGCTATCAGCTGCCTGCGGCTATCAGCTATCGGCTGTCAGCTATCTGGGAGGGTTGCAGATTCCGGCTCCCGGGGGGCGCGCGTTTGGTTGGCAGGGATGCTACGCGTGTCGTAGCGTAGCGCCTCTGGCTCACGGGGGCGTGATGGGAGACTACAAGCAGCTGAAGGTGTGGCGGACGGCGCACGAGATCGTGATCGACGTGT
>DASSGV010000016.1:0-28093 GCA_035693225.1 Gemmatimonadales bacterium
GTGTGGGCGCTCCTGTTCCTCTGGCTTGGCAGCACCGCAGTGATCGTGGTCTTCGGTGCCTGGCTCATCCGGGGCCGTGTGCTTCAACCCCTCCGCCTCCTCGGAGCACAGGCCGATGCACTTGCCGAAGGTCGGGAGACGTCCGGGCCCACCTTCGACACCGCCGATTTTGCCCGCGTGAGCGAACGCCTGGCTTGGATGGCGGATCGGCTCCTCGACGCCCGGAGCCAGGTGGTCCGGTCGGAAAAGCTCGCCGCGGTAGGGCAGCTCGCCGCCGGTGTGGCGCACGAGATCAGGAACCCGCTCGGCGCCCTGGGGACCTACATCGAAGTGCTCCACCGCCGGGGTGGGGACGCCGCAGTGCTGGCCGATATGCAGCGTGAGGTCGCGCGGATGGACCGGATCGTCCAGGAACTCCTCGACTATGCGCGGCCCCGGGCCATCCCGGCACCGATCGACGTCGGACCGGCGGTCCGGGACGCGGTGGCGCTCCTCGGCGCCCAGCGCACCGTCGAACCATCCCGGCTCCATCTCGAGGTCGCGGCCGACCTCCCTCCCATCCGCATCGAACGCCACGCGGTGGAGCAGCTGGTGGTGAACCTGCTCCTCAACGCGAGGGACGCCCGTCCCGACGGCAGGATCTGGGTGGGGGTCGGGCGGGCCACGGCGGGGCCGGCCCCCGAGGCCCGACGTGCCGAGGATCCCGCGGACGCCGACCGGCGCGCCATCCGGGGGCGGGAGTTCCGGCCTTGGCGCGCCGATCGCCCGGCGGGGGCCTCGGGGATCGCGCTCCACGTCGCCGACGAGGGACCGGGGGTGCCTGAGGGGGATCGCGACCGGGTGTTCGACCTCTTCTACACCACCAAGGCGCCGGGTGCGGGCACCGGGCTTGGCCTCGCGATCGCCGCGCGGGCCGTGCACGACGCGGGAGGCGTCATCTGGGTGGATCGAGGCCGCGAAGGCGGTGCCGTGTTTCGCGTGTTCCTCCCCGCGGCGGAGGCGATCCCGTGACGCGGGTCCTGATCGTGGACGACGATCCCGGCCTGCGGCATTCGCTGGGACTCCTGCTGAGCGAGGCGGGATACACCGTCGTGGCCGAGGGCGATCCCGCGCGGGCGCTCGATGTGGCGCGGTCGGATCCGTTCGATCTCATCCTCTGCGATGTCCGAATGCCCGGGCTCGACGGACGCGAGTTCCTCCGGCGGTACCGCGCCGCGGGCGGCACCGCCCTGGTGGTGGTGATGAGCGCCTATGGCAATGAGGACGCGGCGCTCGACGTGATCCGTGAAGGTGCCTACGACTACCTGCACAAGCCTTTCCGTCCCGACGAGGTCCTCTTCACCCTCCGGAAGGCGGAAGAGCGCGAGCGCCTTCGGAGGGAAGTGGCGGAGCTCCGTGCCACCGTGGCGGCGGGGGGATCAGGTGGTGGGCTGGTGGTCGAGAGCCCCGCGATGCATCGGGTGGTCGAACTGGCCAGCCGGGTGGCCGGCCACGCCACCACGGTACTGCTCACCGGAGAGAGCGGCACCGGCAAGGAGGTGATCGCGCGGCTCGTCCATCAGCGGAGCCCGCGCGCCGCCGAGCGTTTCGTCGCCATCAACTGTGCGGCGATCCCCGAGGCATTGATCGAGTCGGAATTGTTCGGTCACGCCCGCGGTTCGTTCACCGGCGCCACCGGCGACCGGCGCGGGCTCTTCGAGGAGGCCGATCGGGGGACGCTGCTGCTCGACGAGATCGGCGACCTCCCCTTTGCACTCCAGCCGAAGCTGCTCCGCGCCCTGGAAGAGGGGGCCATCCGTCGCGTGGGCGAGGCGAGTGAGCGCCGGGTGGACGTACGCGTCATCGCCGCGACCGCGCGTCCCCTCGAGGAACTGGTGCGGGACGGGCGCTTCCGTGAGGACCTCTTCTACCGGCTCAACGTGGTGCACCTGGCGCTGCCCCCGCTGCGCGACCGCCCCGAGGACATCCCGGCGCTGGCGGCGCATTTCCTGGCACAGGCCGGCGCACGCCTGGGCCGGCCGCTGCGCCTGTCACCGGAGGCGCTGAGCGGACTCCTCGGATACCGGTGGCCCGGCAACGTGCGGGAGTTGCGCAACGTCATCGAGCGCGCCGCGGTGCTTGCCCAGGGGTCGACGCTCGATCTCGGCGATTTTCCTCTCGGCGGCGCGCGAGGATCGGCACCGGCCCCCTCCACCGACCCGCTCAAGCCCCAGGTCGAGGCCATCGAGAAGGCCGCGATCGCGCGGGCGCTCACCGCCGCCGACGGGAACCGCAGGGCCGCGGCCAAGGCGCTCGGCGTGAGCCTCCGGACCCTCTTTTACAAGATCCGCCGCCACGGTCTTGATTAGCGCTGACATTTGCACGATGTGCATATTATTGCACGACACTCTATTGCACAGAAATCCATAAAGTGTTATTTGGTATGTGGTTAGCGGCTGGCACCTATCCTGCCTATGATGGTGGCGTGTTCCCTCGTTCACTGAGGTCGGCGATGCAGCGATCGCGAGCAGGTTTCAGTCTGATAGAGGTGGTGATCGTGCTCGCGCTCATTGCGATCATCGCTTCGATCGCCGTGCCGGCGTTGAGCACGAGCAGCGACAAGAAGTCGGTCAAGGGAGCGTCCAACGCGGTCGCCTCCCAGCTGGCGGTGGCGCGCACTGCCGCGATCGCCCGGGACCGCTGCGCCACGGTGCACCTCAGCAGCACGGGATTGCTCTGGGTCACCACCCAGGCCTGTGGGGGTACGCCGCTGGACACGCTCACCAGCCGAAGCCTGGTCACGGCGTTCAAGGTCACGGCCACGGCCTGCAGCGGGAGTTCGTGCACTCCGGGGAGTTCGCTCGACTACACCTTCGATCCGCGCGGCATTCCGTACGCCACCAGCGCAGCGACGTACGTGCTGACCCGGAATGCGGCGGCGGACACCATTTTCGTCGGCCAGTTCGGGAGGGTCACGCGATGAGCGATAGTCGCTCGGGATTCACCATCACCGAGGTGATGATCGCCGTGGTGATCCTCGGTATCGGGGTCCTCGCGCTCGCCGGCGGTGCCGCCGCCGCCACCCGGATGCTGGGACAGGGCCAGCGGACCACGAACGCGGCCGCCGTGGGCGCGGCCCGTCTGGAACGCCTGCGCCGAGCGGCCAATGCCACCAATCCCCGGTGCAGCAGCGGGTCGTTCGCGAGCGGCAACGCCACGACCAACAACGTCACCGAGGCGTGGACGGTGCCGACCACCGGCATCGCCCGGACGGTCCTCGAGGTGATCACCTACAAGAAGTACAACGGGACCATCACCGACACCCTGGCCACGATCGTGAGCTGCGCCACATGATCGCACGCATCCGTTCCACCCGCGGCTTCACGCTGATCGAGACCCTGATCGCCCTGGTCCTGCTCGGCCTGGTGTCGGTCGTCATCTACCGGATGCTGATCACCACCCAGCGGGTCACCGACGCGCAGGCGGAGCGGGGGGACCTCCAGGTCAACCTGCGCGCCGGCGCCCTGGTGATCCCGAACGAACTGCGCCAGATCACCATCGGCACCGGCACGACGCTCGACACCATCTCGGACATTCGCGCGGTGACCGACACGTCGATCACCTACCGGGCGATGCGCGGGTTCTACACCATCTGCGCCACCCCGGCGTCGGCCACGACGTTGACGGTCACCAATGCGGCCGGGTTCTCGTCGGAGTACCGCACCCCGACGACCAGCGACAGCGCATTCGTCCTCTGGGAAGGGGATACCACCAAGACCTCGGATGACGCGTGGGTCCAGGTCGGGCTCGCGGGCGTGTCAAGCACCACCTGCACCTACGCCGGCGCCTCCCGCTCGGCGTACACCTTCACCTTCATGAGCCCCGGGATCCCCAACGCCGCCTTTCCGTATGCCAAGATCCAGCCCGGCTCCCCGGTCCGGACCTACGAGACGGTGTTGCTGTCGCTCTACGCCTCCGGCGGGCAGCAGTGGATCGGAATGCAGGTGGGGAGCGGTACGATGCAGCCGGTGGTGGGGCCGCTCGCGCCGACGACCGGCGGGCTCTACGGATTCCAGCTCACCTACTACGACTCGACCGGGACCGCGCTCGCCGCGAGCGCCGCGAACGTGCCCAAGATCCGCACGATCAAGATCGCGCTTCGCGGCGTCACCAACGATCAGGTGGCCCTCGCCGGGCGGACCCGCTCGGTCATCAAGGATTCACTCGTGACGTACGTGACACTCCGCAATGCGCCATTCAACTGAGGTCCTGGTGCCCATGACCCGCCGCTCCGACGAACGAGGGATCGCCCTCATCCTGGCCGTCTTTGCCCTGGTGGTGATCGGGGCGCTGGTGGCCGGCGTCTTCTACACCGCCCAACTGGAACAACGGAGCGGTGGCAACGCATTGGCGGGACAGCAGGCCGCCGATGCCGCGCAGTCCGGGATCGACTACGCCATCGCCAACTGGAACAACGCGTGGACCACGATGGGCACCGGCAATTCGGTCACCATCGCGAGCACCCAGTTGGGCACCTCCCCCGAGTACTTCAACGCCACCGTGACGGCGCTCAACGGATTCACCTACCTGATGACGTCGACCGGCCAGGTCAAGAACGGTGCGGGGACGGTGCTGGCCACCCGGGCCTACGGCATGATCTACAAGAAGAACATCCCGACCCTGAACGTGCAGTCGAGCGTCACCGTGGCGGGCGGCGTGAGCGTCGGCGGCAGCGCCGACATCAACGGGAACGATGTCCCTCCGACCGCCGGTGGATGGTCGTCCACCTGCGCCGGGCAGCCGACCACCAATCAGCCCGCGATCCGGACCGACTCCAGCGTCTCGACCCACGGCAGCCCCACCCTGACCGGCGGCACGGTGTCGAACGACACTACGGTCGGCACCACGATCACCGACGTGAATCAGGCATACAACACCTTCATCAACAGCGCCAACGTCACGATCCCCTCGGGGACCATCACCGGAGCCGATCCGGCGCTCAACGCCAGCCACGTCTGCGACAGGACCAACACCAGCAACTGGGGCGACCCGGAATACAAATCCACTGCCGCGTATACCGTCGGGGCGACGACGACCCATCCCTGTGCCTCCTACTACCCGATCATCCACGCCACCGGCGACCTCAAGGTGACGGGCGATATCGGCCAGGGGATCCTCCTCGTGGACGGCAACTTCACCTCAGGGGGCGGGTTCACCTTCTACGGACTCGTCATCGTGAAGGGGAGCATCACCAAGGGGGCGGGTACATCGAATTTCTATGGTGGGCTCCTCTCCGAGAGCGCCAGCATCACCGATGACCTGACCGGCACCATCAACATCCAGTATTCGAGCTGCGCCATCAACACGGCGGTCTCCCAGTCCGCTGTCGCCCGGCCCATCGTCCAGCGGCCGTTCATCCAGTACTGATCCACGCCGAGCAGGGCCGGGGCCGGGTTTCCTTCGGGAGGCCCGGCCCCGGTCATTTTCCGTGGTCTATCCGGGGCTGACGCCACGCGCTCCGAGTCGTTCCGGCGGGCGCTGGTTTCCGGGCCCTCGTGGCGACGGATGCGGGGCGTCAGCGCCGATGCGCCGAGAGGGTGGTGGCGCGCTCTCGGCGGAGCGAAGGATCAGGCGCAAGAGGCGCCTTCTCGCCTCTATAGAGGCGCCAGCCCGCTGGGTCGGCGGGGGTAGAACCGGGGGTCCGCCGCCAGGCTTGTCGTGACCTCAAAGCTGGTAAGTCCGGCCCCCATAACGGCTTGTTCTAACCCACCTCAAGTACCTTCGAGCTTGACATTTTCCTTGCCCGATGGTAGCGTAGCCAGTCCAAGTCCCCATTTCCACAACCACGGCCGGGTCTGTATGGGTCTCTTCGGACGCGCGAAGACGACGGTTGGGCTCGACATCGGCAGCGGACTGATCAAGCTGGTCCAGGTCAGTCACGGCAGCGGCGAGCCGGTACTGTCACGGGTGGCGTTCGCCACCGTGTCGGCCGACGCCATCGTCGACGGCGAGGTCATCGACCAGGGGGTCGTGGCCGACGCCATCCGACAGCTGCTCGCCACCTCCAGGATCAAGGCGAAGTCGGTCGTGATCGCGGTGGGGGGGCGCGACGTCATCGTCAAGAAGATCCAGATGGACCGGATGTCCGAGCCGGAGGCCCGCGAGGTCATCCGGTGGGAAGCGGAACAGCACGTGCCGTTCGACATGGAGAACGTCGAGCTCGACTTCCAGATCCTCGACCCCGACGGTGACGGGATCCAGATGACGGTCCTGCTGGTGGCCGCCAAGCGGGAGCTGGTCGAGAGCCGGATCTCGCTGCTGGCCGAAGCGGGCCTCGAGGCGAGCATCATCGACGTCGACGCCTTTGCGCTCCACAACGCCTTCGAACTGAACCATCCCGACGATCTCTCCGGGGTGGTGGGATTGGTCAACATCGGCAACGAGATGACCAACATCAACATCCTGGAGGACGGCATCCCGGTGCTCACCCGGGACCTCCCGGTCGGCGTCCGGAAGTTCCGGGAGGACATGCAGCGGGAACGGGGCCTCTCGGTGGAGGAGGCCGACAAGATCCTGCAGGGGTTCGAGCGGAACGACGCGCTGGATCCCTTCCTCGAGAGCCGGGGCGGAGAGCTCGCGGTGGGCATCGAGCGCGCCGCGGCCTTCCTGCAGTCGGCCAGCCGGTCGGCGGGATCGTTGACCCGCATCTTCACCGTCGGCGGGGGCGCCCGGATCCCGGGGCTCAACAAGGTCCTCGCCGACCGGTTGCACATCCCGGTCGAACCCGGCAACCCGCTGGCCCGGCTGAACGTGGCCGACACCGCCTTCGACACGCTGAGCATGGACGAGGTGGCGCCGCTCCTGATGCTTCCCATCGGACTCGCCTTGAGGAGTGCCGCGTGATGCCGCTCCGGAGGATCACCGCCCGATGATGATCGCCGTCAACCTGCGGCCCGGCCAGAAGCGGAAGACCGGCAGCGCGGGGAAGCAATTCCAGGCCAAGCTCCGGGAGCTCGGCGCACGGGTCAAAGAGCCGCTCCTGCTGGGCGCCGCGGCCGCGTGGATCGTGGTGGGCGGCGCGTTCCTCTGGTTCTACCGCAGCACCGCCCGCGACATTGCGGTGCTGCAGCCGCGCCTGGAGCAGGTCCGGTCCGAGCAGAAGCGCTTCAATGGCCTGATGCAGCAGAAGCGGAAGGCGGAGCAGATCCGCGATTCGCTCCTGTCGCAGATCCGGGTCATCCGTCGGGTCGACGGCGACCGGTACATCTGGCCCCACCTGCTCGACGAGGTCGCGAAGGCGCTCCCGCCGTACACCTGGCTGGTGGACCTGTCCATCGTGGGCACCCAGCCCCTCGATACGGTCGTCGCGGACACCTCCGCGGCCCACTCCCGCATCACCTTCCAGATCGACGGCCGCACGGTGGACTACCAGGCGTACACCCAGTTCCTCCGCCAGCTCGAGGCCTCGCCGTGGATCGCCGACGTCCAGCCGGTCAACTCGCAGGCGGTGGTCGAGCAGGCCCGCCCGGTGACGTCGTTCCAGATCAGGGCCACGTTCCTGCAGGCCGACTCGGCCTACATCCGGACCGTGCCGCTCAACCAGTCGGTGAGGTGATCCCGCGATGAACCAGAGTCGGCAAGTGGCGATCCTCCTCATCTTCCTGGCGGCCGTGGCCGGGTACCTCGGCTACGATGGCTTCAGCGGCGTGCTCGATGGGGTCAAGGGACGGCAGGACCGCGTGGTCGTGATGCGTGACAGCGTGACGACGCTCACCAAGGAGGTCGACAGCGCCAAGGCGGTCCTCGCCACGGGGAGCATCGATCAGCTCCGCCGCCGGCTCGAGGGGTATCGCCAAAGCCTCGACCTCCTCCGCCGACTGGTCCCGGAAGCGAGCGAGGTCCCCAACCTCCTCGACCAGATCTCCACCCGGTCCAAGATCCGCGGCGTCGAACTCAACGGCATCCGCCCTGGCGTGACGGTAGCAGGGCCGCCGCCGTTCGCCACCAACCAGTACGATGTCACCGTCCTCGGCCACTACGACCAGCTCGGCGAGTTCCTCTCGGACATCGCCTCGCTCCCCCGGATCATCGTCCCGGTCGGGCTCAAGCTGGGGCCGGCGCCGGGTCAGGCGGCCCAGGTCCTCGGCGATTCGACCGGTGCGCTCCTCTCGGCGTCGTTCACCATCCGCACTTATGTGAAGACCGGCAAGGAGGCCGCTGACAGTGCTCAATAAGCGGCAGCTCCTCGCAGCGCTCGCGGCCGCGGTGCTGGTGGCCGGCGGGTGCGACCGCATCAAGGGATTGATGGGCAAGGGTGGCGTCGACCAGGACTCGCTCGCCAAGGCCCACGCCCTCCAGGCCCGCAAGGACAGCCTGGCCAAGGCGCAGGCCGTCCGCGATTCCGTGGCCCGCGTGCATTGGGTCAGCTGCAGCGACTCGGTCGAGACCACGCTCAAGAAGACCGCCGCCGGCCGGAAGGAGCTCAGGGGCAAGGCCAAGATGCCCGCCGGGATGCTCCTGCCCTCGGTGCTCAAGGCGTGCGGTGCCGCCCCCCCGCCTCCGCCGGCCAAGCCGATCCCGCCGGCGACGCGCGACTCGCTGGTGCGGGCGCATTGGACCGCCTGCAGCGACTCGGTGGAGGCTGCACTCAAGAAGACCGCCGCCGGTCGGAAGGCGCTCAAGGCGACACTGCCCCCCGGGACGCTCCTGCCCCAGGTGCTCAAGGCGTGCGGTGCCGCCCCGACCTCTCCGGCCACCAAACCGGTGACCCCGGCACCGACCGGAAAGCCCGGTGTTGCCGCTCCGGTGTCGCCGGGTGCCACTGCACCTGTCGCGGCCGCGAAACCCGCCCCGCCGGCGGCGCAGGTGCCCGCCAAGCCGACGCTCACGCCGGCGCAGCAGCGGATCGTCCGGGCCGACTCCATCCGCAAGGCCAAGGACGCGGCGCAGGCGGAGGCGCTCGCCAAGGCCAAGGCGCAGGCCCGTACCGACTCTCTGGCCAAGGTCACGGCCGATTCGATCCGGGCCGATTCGATCCGGCTCGCCAAGGAGACCGAGGTCCTGCGCGAGACCTTCGCGTACACCGGGGGAAGCCGTGATCCATTCATCTCGTTGATCCAGCGGAACAGCTCGAGCGTGGAGTTCGGCGACCTCGTCCTCATCGGCATCTACCAGGACCTGCGCGCCTCCCGCAACAGCGTGGCGCTCCTGCGGAACAAGAACACCGGCAAGCGGTACAAGGTCCACATCGGCGAGAAGATCGGCCAGCGGATGACGGTCTCGCAGATCACCGATCGCGATGTGTCGTTCACCATCCAGGATTTTGGATTCGAGCGGCAGGAGACGCTGTCGCTGACAAAGAAGGGTGAGGAGGATACCCAATGAAGCCCCTGCGACTGACCCTGCTGCCGGCGCTGTTGCTCGGCCTGGCGGTCCCCGTCCTGGCCCGCTCCACCGGCCCCCGCGACGGCCAGGTGCTGAGCGTCGCCGTCCAGCCGGCGCCCGGCTCCGCCGACGTGGTCATCGACCTGCGTGGTGCGGTCCAGGTCAACGACTTCACGCTGCGCGAGCCGGCGCGACTGGTGCTCGACCTGACCGGCGCCACCCTCGGCGTGGCCCCGACGCTCTATGACGGCATCGATCGCGGCGGGATCAGGAACATCCGCGTGGGGCAGTTCGCCCCCAACGTGGTCCGGATCGTCGTGGATCTCGCGGAACTCAAGAACTACCAGATCGAACGCGACGGGAACACGGTGCGGGTCCGCTTCGGCGCTGAACGCAGCTTCCTGGCCTGGTCGTCCCTGACCCCGTCGGCGATGACCCCCCCGGCCACCCGGCTGGCGACCGCACCGGCCCGCGCGCCCGAGGTGTCGGTGCCGACCCCGGAGCCGATGTATCAGCAGCAGGTGCCGCCTGACCGCCCGATCAACGTGAGCTATGACAACGCCGACATCGCCGATGTCGTCGCGGGCTTCGCGGCCTTCAGCGGCCGGTCGATCGTCCTCGGCGCCGGCATCGCCGGCACCATCAAGGTCAACACCGAGATCAAGAACAAGCCGTGGCGCGCGGCGTTCGCCGCCATCCTCTCGGCCAACGGCCTCTCCGCCACCGAGACGCCCGAAGGGATCATCCGCGTCGACTCGCCCAAGGCGCTCGCGGCGCTCGACTCGATGGAGCCACTGGAGACCCGGCTGGTCCGCGTCAACTACGCCAGCGCCGCCGCGGTCGCGAAGAACCTCTCGGGCATCATCTCCAAGCGCGGGTCGGTGGTGGCGGACTCCGGCACCAACTCGCTCATCATCACCGACACCCGCAGCAAGGTGAGCGGGGTCGAGGACTTCGTGAAGGGCCTCGACGTCCGCACCCCGTCGGTGTCGATCCAGGCCAAGATCATCCTGGTCAATCGTGAGGACATCGAGGGGCTCGGCATCCAGTACGACCTCGGCGCCCAGGCTGCCGGCGAGGGTTCCTTCTTCAACTCACTGGTCCAGCGGGTCGACCCGAACACCGGCCTCCCCTACACCAACCCGAACGTCAACTTCATCGACCTGGGCGGCACCTCGATGGCCGCCATCGGCAACGCCACCGCGACGATCGCCAACCCCGCGCTCAATGTGATCCTCACCACGGTCATCGGCGGGATGAGCCTCACGTCGTTCGTGCAGGCCACGCAGTCGATCAACCTGACCGACGTGCAGGCTGAGCCGATCATCACCACCCTCGACAACCACCTCGCCGACCTGCTGGTCGGTGAAGAGACCCCGGTCCGCGTCATCGACGCGAGTTCCGCCACTGGCGTCGGGGCGGCGCCGGTGGCCTCCGTCAGCTTCAAGCAGACCGGCATCCGGCTCACGGTGACGCCGCACGTGACCAACAACCGACAGGTCGTCATGACGCTCCACACCGAGCGCTCGGCGGTGCAGCAACTGGCGGCCTCCGACCTCGGCTACAACTTCCAGAAGCAGACCGCCGACAACCGGCTCCTCGTCAACGACGGTGAGACCGCGGTCATCGGTGGCCTGACGATCACGCAGGTCACCAAGAAGAAGTCCGGCATCCCGCTCCTGATGGACCTGCCGCTCCTGGGCGGGCTCTTCGGGTTCAGCAGCAGCGACGAGACCCGTCAGGACCTCATCATCTTGGTCACCCCGCGCATCGTTGACGATGCGCCGACCGGCACGCCGTGACGCGTTCGACGGGCCGACACTCCGCAGCACCGAGCCCGACCCGCGCGTCGGGCTCGCTGTTCTAGGGCGGGGTCGCGATGGCGCGGCTCCGGTTCCTCACCGCCGGGGAGTCCCACGGCAAGGCGCTGACGGTCATCGTCGAAGGGCTGCCGGCCGGCGTCCCGATCCGTGCCGACCAGGTGGATGTGGACCTCGGGCGCCGGATGCAGGGCTACGGGCGCGGCGCCCGGATGAAGATCGAGCAGGACCGGGTGGAGTGGGTGTCGGGCGTACGGGCGGGGGAGACCCTCGGGTCACCGATCGCGATGCTGGTGCCGAACCGCGACTGGGCCAACTGGACCGACGTGATGGCGGCCGAAGGGGTGCCGGGAGAGACCCGCCGGCGCCGAGTGACTCGCCCCCGGCCGGGACATGCCGACCTGGCGGGGGTCCTCAAGTACGATCGGGCCGATGCCCGCGACATCCTGGAGCGGGCAAGCGCCAGGGAAACGGTGGCACGGGTCGCGGCAGGTGCGTTGGCGCGGCGGCTGCTGGAGGAGTTCGGCGTCGAGGTGGGCAGTCACGTGGTGTCGCTCGGTGGCGTAGCGGTGCCCCGGCCCGATCCGCTCCCGGTCCCGCTCAACGCCGCCGCCGACCGTTCCCCCGTGCGGGTGCTCGATGCGGCGGCGGAAGGGGAGATCATCGGCCGGATCGACGCCGCCAAGAAGGCGGGGGACACGCTCGGCGGTGAGGTGGAGGTCGTGGCGCGCGGGGTGGCGTTGGGGCTCGGGAGCCACGTCCACTGGGACCGCAAGCTCGATGGCCGGCTGGCCGGGATGTTGATGTCGATCCCGGCGGTCAAAGGGGTGGAGATCGGGCTTGGATTCGAGGCGGCGCGCCGGCTCGGGTCGAGCGTGCACGATCCGATCGCAACGGACCGCAGCCGCGACGAGTCGGGAGGCTTCCGCCGCCTCAGCAACAACGCCGGCGGACTCGAAGGCGGGATGACCACCGGTGAGCCGCTGGTGGTGCGAGTGGCGATGAAGCCGATCTCGACCCTGATGACCCCGCTCAAGACGGTCGACCTTGCCTCGGGCCAGGAAGCCCAGGCGCAGAGTGAGCGATCCGACGTCACCGCCGTGCCGGCGATGGGGGTCATCGCCGAGGCCGTGGTTTCGCTCGTCCTGGCCGACGCGATGCTGGAGAAGTTCGGCGGCGATTCGCTGACGGAGATGCGCCGCAACGTGACTGGCTACCTTGACGGACTGCAGGAACGCTGGCGTGCGCTCGACCGTGCCGCCGTGGAGGAGTGATGGGTACGCACATCTTGCTGGTGGGGCTGCCCGGATGTGGCAAGACGACCGTCGGCCGCATCGCCGCCGAGAAGCTCGGCGCCGGATTCTTCGACTTCGACCTCGTCATTGCCCGGAAGGTCGGCAAGCCGATCGCCCAGGTCTTTGGTGAGCTGGGCGAGCTGAAGTTCCGCGAGCTGGAGCGGAAGACCGCCGAGACCGCTTTCACCGGGCCGCCGTCGGTCATCGCGCCGGGCGGGGGGTGGGCCGCGCAACCCGGGCAGCTCGAGGCCGCCAAGGCCCACGCGTTCGTGATCTACCTCAAGGTGCTGGCCACCACCGCCGGCCAGCGGGCCAGCGGCGACGGGACCCGTCCCATCCTTGCCGGTGACGATCCCTTTGCCCGGATGCGCGATCTCCTGAAGGAACGGGAGCCGTTCTACCTTGCCGCCCACGCGCAGGTGAAGGGCGACAACCGCACCGCCGAGGCCGTGGCCGACGAGGTCGTGCAGCTCGCCAAGCAGCACGCAGGCTGGTAACACCTTATAGGGCAATGACTTACTGGCACACGCCTTGCGGGTGCCGGGGGGGTGTCACTTTCTTGCGGGGAACTGGTGGATGTTCCGATGATGGTGACCAAACACTTTGAACGCGGATAGATGACCACTTCCAGGACGAAGGCCCCACCGAAGCGCGCCAAGGCGGCGCCAGTGGCCGAGGCGACCCCGGCCCCGGCGAAGCCGAAGCGCGCCCGCGCCAAGTCCGCCACCGGCGGTACCAAGCGCGGTGGCGCGGCGTTGGTCATCGTAGAATCGCCCACCAAGGCCAAGACCATCGGGAAGTACCTGGGGGCCGGGTTCGACGTGAAGGCGACCGTCGGCCACCTGCGCGACCTCCCCACTCGGGAACTTGGCGTGGCGGTGGAGGACGGCTTCAAGCCCAAGTACGTCACCATCAAGGGAAAGACCAAGACGCTCGCGGAGATCAAGAAGGCCGCCAAGGGCGCCCGCGAGGTGTTCCTGGCCACCGACCCCGACCGCGAAGGGGAGGCGATCGCCTGGCACGTGGCCGACCAGATCGGCACAGCCGTCCCGACCCATCGGGTGCTCTTCCAGGAGATCACCAAGGACGCGGTGCACGAGGCGATGGCCCACCCGCTCGCGATCGATGAACAGAAGGTGAACGCCCAGCAGGCCCGCCGCATCCTCGACCGGCTGGTCGGGTACAAGGCGAGCCCCATCCTCTGGAAGACCATCAAGACCGGGCTCTCCGCGGGGCGGGTGCAGACCGTGGCGCTCCGGATCATCGTGGAGCGGGAGCGGCAGATCCGCGCCTTCACGCCGCTGGAGTACTGGAGCGTCGAGGCGCTGTGCGCCAAGGATGGGCAGGCCTTCGAGGCCGCGCTCAAGAAGATCGACGGGCATGACCCCGTGCTGCCGGACCAGGCCGCCGCGGACAAGGTCGTCGCCGATCTCCGGGCGCTGCCGTTCGTCGTCAGCAAGGTCGAGAAGCGCCAGCGCCGCAAGCAGCCGAGCGCGCCCTTCACGACCAGCACGCTCCAGCAGGAGGCCAACAAGAAGCTCGGCTTCTCCACCCGCCGGACGATGCGCGCCGCGCAGGATCTCTACGAAGGCATCGACGTCGGCGGCGATGGCGCGGTGGGCCTCATCACGTACATGCGGACCGACTCGGTGCGCGTGTCGGAGCAGGCCATCGCGGCGGTGCGTGACTTCATCGGCCGGCAGTACGCCAAGCCGTACCTCCCGGCCGAGCCCAACACCTACAAGAAGGGGAAGGACGCCCGGATCCAGGACGCGCACGAGGCCATCCGGCCCACCGACGTCCGTCGCCGGCCGGAGGAGATCGCCAAGTATCTCGAACCCGACCAGGCCCGGGTGTACCAGCTCATCTGGCAGCGCTTCGTGGCCTCCCAGATGACGCCGGTGGTGTACGACATGACCATCGTCGACTTCGATCTCGGCCCCGGCGGGAAGTACCTGGTCCGCGCCACCGGGTCGGTGATGATCTTCGACGGCTTCCACGTGCTCTACACGGAAGGACGGGAAGCGGAGGAGGGGAAGTCGATGGACGACCTCGCGCCGATCCCGCCGCTGGCCGCCGGCGATGCGGTGGATGTCCGTGAGATCACGCCGCACCAGCACTTCACCGAGCCGCCGCCCCGCTTTTCCGAGGCCAGCCTGGTCAAGGAGCTCGAGCGGCTCGGTATCGGCCGTCCGTCGACCTACAGCGCCATCGTGTCGACCCTCACCTCGCGTGACTACGTGAAGGTGGAGAGCCGCCGCTTCTTCCCGACCTCCCTCGGCGAGACCGTCGAGCAGATGATGGTCGAGCAGTTCCCCGACATCTTCAACGTCGAGTTCACCTCCGAGATGGAGACCGAGCTCGATCGGATCGAGGAAGGGGAGCTCAAGTGGGACCAGGTGCTGGCCAACTTCTACGGGCCGTTCGCCAAGGCGCTCGACAAGGTGGACATCGAGAAGATCGTCCTGACGGCGCTCAAGATCGACGACCCGGGTCCCTGTCCCAAGTGCGGCGGCAAGCTCGAGTTCAAGGCCGGACGCTTCGGGCCGTACTTTGCCTGCGAGCACTACAAGAAGACCTGCGATTACACCAAGCCGCTCAAGCGCGACAAGGTGCCCGACCGGCCGACCGACGAGAAGTGCCATCTCTGCGGCGCGCCGATGGTCATCAAGACCGGCCGCTTCGGCGAGTTCCTGGCCTGCACCCGCTACCCCGAGTGCAAGGGGACGCGGTCGATCCCGCTCGGCATCAAGTGCCCGAAGTGCGATGTCGGCGACCTCGCCGAACGGCGCACCAAGCGCGGCAAGTCGTTCTGGGGCTGCCTCCGGTACCCGGCCTGCGACTTCTCCACCTGGAACAAGCCGCTGCCGGACACCTGTCCGAGCTGCGGCTGGATCGGGATGAGCCAGAAGATCACCCGCGCCGATGGCGATGTCCGCACCTGCCTCAAGTGCGGCCACCGGGTGGTGGCAGCCGAGCCGGAGGAGGCGGCGCTGGCGTGAGGGCCACCGTCGTCGGCGGCGGGCTGGCGGGCACGGAAGCCGCCTGGGCCCTCGCCGAGCGGGGCGTCACGGTCACGCTCCTGGAAATGCGCCCGACGGTCCGCACGCCGGCCCACCAGACCGACCGTCTGGCCGAGCTCGTCTGCAGCAACTCCTTCAAGTCCACCGAACTGACCAACGCGCACGGCCTCCTCAAGGCCGAGCTCCGTGTGCTGGACAGCCTCCTCCTTTCCTGTGCGGACGTGGCGCGGGTCCCGGCCGGCGCGGCGCTCGCGGTCGATCGCGACGTCTTTTCCCAGGAAGCGCACTCGCGCATCTCCGAGCATCCCAACGTCACCGTCGTGCGGCGCGAGGTGACGGAACTGCCCAGTGCCGGCATCGTTGCCACCGGGCCGCTCACCTCCGATGCGCTCGCCAAGGCGATCACGGCGCGGCTCGGCGGCCGGGCGCTTGCGTTCTACGACGCCATCGCGCCGATCGTGGGCGCCGAGTCGCTCGATCACGACCGGGTGTACGCGCTGTCGCGGTACGGAAAGGGTGATGGCACCGATTACCTGAACGCGCCCCTCGACCGCGAGGGCTATGAGGCGTTCATCGACGCGCTGGTGGCGGGAGATCAGTTCAGCGGCCACGACTTCGATCAGGTCCCCTACTTCGAGGGATGCCTGCCGGTCGAGGAGATGGCGCGCCGAGGCCGGGAAACGCTCCGGTTCGGTCCGATGAAGCCTGTGGGGCTTCCCGATCCGCGCACCGGCCGCGAACCGCACGCCGTGGTGCAGCTGCGGCGCGAGGACCAGGCCGGCCAGATGTGGAACCTCGTCGGCTTCCAGACGCGGCTCCGCATCCCCGAACAGCAGCGGGTATTCCGCACCATCCCGGGACTGGAGCGGGCGGAGTTCCTGCGCTATGGCAGCATCCATCGGAACAGCTACCTCAACTCCCCCGGCGTGCTGGGGCCCGCACTCACCGCGCGTGACGACGACACCCTCTTCTTTGCCGGCCAGTTCACCGGCGTCGAGGGCTACACCGAGTCGATCGGCACCGGGCTCCTGGCCGGGATCAACCTGGCGCGCCGGCTCCGCGGCCTCCCAGCCACCGTGCCGCCCCCGACCACGATGCTGGGCGCCCTGTACCGCTATCTCCGGGAGGCCGACCCGGCGCATTTCCAGCCGATGAACGCCAACTTCGGGCTCCTCGACCCGCTCGTCGGGAAGGTGAGCAAGGAGCAGAAGAAGGAGGCGCTGGTGGCGCGGGCCCAGGCCGATCTTGCGGCATGGCAGGGGGGGCTGTGAAGCCGGGCGGACAGGCGGACGGACGCACCGGCGGACGGTCTGGCGGTCCCACAGCCACCCACCACTCGCCACTCGCCACCGGCGGTGTGCCACCCGCCACTCGCCACCCGCCACCGGAGGTCTCCGACTTCCTCCGTCATATCCGCGACGAGAAGCAGCAGTCTCCCAACACCGTGGCCGCCTACACCCGCGACCTGGCGGCGTTCGCCGACTTCTGGGGGCGCCACTACGGGCCCGATCGGACGTGGGGTGTCCTCGATCGACAGGGGCTCCGCGGCTTCCTCGGCGACCTCGAACGTCGTGGTCAGTCCCGCCGCTCGGCGGCGCGGGCGCTCTCTGCCGTGCGCAGCTTTTACCGATTCCTGCAGGCCGAAGCGGGGCTGGAGGTCAATCCGGCCCGGATGACCCGGGGCCCCAAGCTCCCGCGGCGGCTCCCCGCCCACCTCGACCGGACCCAGACCGACGCGGTGTTCGCCGCCGCCGAGCGGCGGGCCGGTGCCGATGATGCCGGTCCCCTGCGCGATCTTGCGATGCTCGAGCTCTTCTATTCGAGCGGGCTCCGACTGTCGGAGCTCTCCGGCGCGGATCTGGCCGACCTGTCGCTGCTGGACGACCAGATCAAGGTGCGTGGCAAGGGGCGGAAGGAACGGATCGTGCCGGTGGGGAAGCGGGCGGTCGCGGTGCTTCGGCGCTGGCTCGACGTGCGCGAGGTGCTTGTGGCGATCCCGGGCGCTGATCGACGGGCCCTCTTCCTCAGCCTGCGGGGCCGCCGCCTGACCGGCCGCAGCGTCCAGCGGGCGATGCACACGTTGCTCGATGTCGCCGGCGGGGCCGGCCTCAAGGTGCACTCGCTGCGCCACACCTTTGCCACCCACCTGCTCGACGCCGGCGCCGACCTCCGGGCGGTCCAGGAGCTCCTGGGACATGCCTCGCTCAGCACCACCCAGATCTACACCCACACCAGCGTCGAGCGGCTGAAGCAGGTGTACCGCCAGGCGCACCCGCGGGCGTAGGGTCGGCGTGTTAGACTTCCCCCGATGACACACGAGATGCACGCCACCACCATCCTCGCCGTCCGCAAGGGCGGCAAGCTCGCCCTGGGCGGCGACGGCCAGGTCACCGTCGGCGACACCGTCCTCAAGGCCAACGCCAACAAGGTCCGCTCCCTCAAGGGCGGGAAGGTGCTGGCCGGCTTTGCCGGCTCGGTGGCCGATGCCATCACGCTCTTCGAGAAGTTCGAGGAGAAGCTCGATCGCTATCCCGGCAACCTGCCGCGGGCGTCGGTCGAGCTGGCCAAGGACTGGCGGAGCGACCGGGTGCTTCGGCGGCTCGAGGCCCTCCTGATTGTGGCCGACCTGGAGCACGTCTTCCTGCTGTCGGGCTCCGGCGAGCTGATCGAGGCCGATGACGGCGTGCTGGCGGTGGGATCCGGCGGGAGCTACGCGTTCGCCGCCGCCAAGGCGCTCCATCCCGACCCGACGATCCCCGCCCCGGACGTGGTGCGGCGGGCCCTCGAGATCGCCGCGGACATGTGCATCTACACCAACCGGAACCTGACCATCCTGGAGCTGAGTGAGCGGTAAGAGGGCAGAGCAAGAAGTGAAAAGTGAAAAGTAAAAAGTGAAAAGTGAAAAGGGAGCAGGGATCTGGGAGCAGTGCGTGCAATCGGAGCGAACGGTAAGTAAGAGTGAAGAGCAAAAAGTGAACAGTGAAGAGGGTGCTCAAGCCGATCCCGTTTCCCGTTTCCTTTTCACTTTTCACTTTTCACTTTTCACCCTTCACTCCTCACTTCTCGCTTTTCCTTCTCACTTCTCACTTTTTACTTCTCACTCTTCACTTCTTACTTCTCACTTCTCACTCTTCACTATCCCCATGCCCGACTCTCCTCTCCCTGACACCCCGCCCGAGCCGCTCCCCTGGCTTGAGGAGATGCCGCCACGCCAGATCGTGGCGGAACTCGATCGTTACATCGTGGGCCAGGATGCCGCCAAGCGGGCCGTGGCGATCGCGATCCGGAACCGGTGGCGGCGGATGCAGGCCCCCGAGCCGCTCCGCGAGGAGATCACGCCGTACAACATCATCCTGATCGGCCCGACTGGGGTGGGGAAGACCGAGGTCGCACGCCGGCTGGCGCGGCTGGCGGGGGCGCCGTTCGTCAAGGTGGAGGCGTCGAAGTTCACCGAGGTGGGGTACGTCGGTCGCGACGCCGAATCGATGGTGCGCGACCTGGTCGACGCGGCGATCACGATGGTCCGAGGGGAGCGGGAGGACGACATCTTTCCGCTGGCCGAGCGTCGGGCCGATGACCGGCTGCTCGATCTGCTGCTGCCGGCGCCGCCCCCACCGCCGGGACCGGAGGTGGAGGCCGGGGCTGCGGTCCGGCCGGAGCAGGAGCGGCGGGCTCGGGCGCTCGACGCGCTGCGGGAGCAGCTCAAGGACGGGAAGCTCGACGAACGGGAGGTCGAGATCGAGCTGGCGGCGCAGAGCTACCCGATGCCGGAGTGGATGCAGCCGCCCCAGGGGCCGGAAGGGGCCGATTTCAACGTCGGGGAATGGCTGCAGGAGATGCTGCCCAAGCGGAAGAAGCGCCGTACCGTGCGGGTGGTCGATGCGCGCCGCATCCTGATCGACGAAGAGCTCCGCAAGATGGTCGATATGGACGACGTCGTGAACGAGGCGCTCGACCGGGTCGAGAACCACGGCATCATCTTCGTCGACGAGATCGACAAGATCGCCGGCGAGCGCTCCCAGACCGGCCCGGACGTCTCCCGGGAAGGGGTGCAGCGCGACCTGCTCCCGATCGTGGAAGGGTCCACGGTCCAGACGCGCTACGGATACGTCCGGACCGACCATATCCTGTTCATCGCCGCCGGTGCATTCCACGTCTCCAAGCCGTCGGACCTGATCCCGGAGCTGCAGGGGCGGTTCCCGATCCGGGTGGAGCTGCAGCCGCTGACCGAGCAGGACTTCGTGCGGATCATGACCGAGCCGGAGAACGCGCTGACCAAGCAGTATCAGGCCTTGGTAGCCGCCGAGGGGGCGACGCTCGAGTTCACACCGGACGGGATCGCCGAGATCGCTCGGCTCGCCTCCGTGGCCAACGACCGGATGGAGAATATCGGCGCCCGTCGGCTTCATACCGTGCTGTCGACGCTGATGGAGCAGGCCCTCTTCGACCTGCCGGACGGCGCCACCCGGCGGATCGTGGTCGATCGCGCCGTGGTCGCGGCCAAGCTGGCGCTGATCATCGGCGACGATGACCTGCGGCGGTACATACTTTAGGCGCAGGGGCGCAGGGGCGCAGGGGCGCAGAGGCGCAGAGGCGCAGAGGCGCAGGGACGAAGAGACGGGGGGACGGACTTTGAATCGGATGCTCACGGCCATCGCGATCTGCTGCGCCGTTGCGCCCCTGCGTCTCCGGGCCCAGTCCCCTCGGCCGGTGCACGACCGCGTCCTTGAGCGTCAGCTTGAATCGGCGGTGCACGGGTTCGGCGGCACGGTGGGCGTCTACGCCCGGCAGCTCACGACCGGACGCTGGGCAGGGATCGACGCCGATACGGTCTTTCCCACCGCCAGCATGATCAAGGTGCCGATCCTCATCGCCACCTTCGATGCCATCCACCGCGGCGTCTTGCGCTACGACACCACGCTGACCTTCCTGGACTCGCTCCGCTACGACACCACCGAAGACCTGGTCGCCAAGCTGCGCGACAGCGCCCGGGTGCCGCTCGACCAGATGATCCTGATGATGATCACGACGAGTGACAACACCGCCGCCCTCTGGCTGCAGCGCCTCTCCGGTACCGGGACGGTCATCAACCAGTGGTTGGCCGATCACGGCTTCGTCCATACCCGCGTCAATTCCCGCACGCCGGGACGCCACGACGACTGGGTCCGCTACGGCTGGGGCCAGACGACGCCGCGCGAGATGACGGCGCTCTTCACGATGATCCGCGAACGTCGCGCGGTGAGCCCCGCCGCCAGCGAGCAGATGTACCGCGCCCTCACCCGGATCTACTGGAACGGCGAGGCGCTCTCGGTGCTGCCCCCGTGGATCCAGGCGGCCTCGAAGCAGGGCGCCGTCGACGGCACCCGCGGTGAAACGGTCCTCGTCAACGCTCCCTCCGGGGACTACGTCTTCTCGATCATCACCAAGGATCAGGCCGACTCAGGCTGGACCCGGGACAATGCCGGCAATGTCCTCATCCGACGCATCTCGGCACTTCTCTGGAAGCACTTCGAACCCCGCCACCCCTACACCCCCGCACCAGGCGCTGACTCACTGTATCCATAAGAGAGCTGTGCAGAGCCCGTCCCGGACTCTTGCTCGCACCCCTCGAACCCGATAGAATCCACCTGCCAAAATGACGGTTTCCGCCTGACAGTAGAGCGTATGCCCGCAAGACACTTTCTGACGATCACCGACCTGTCGAAGGTCGAATTGGTGGCGCTCCTTGACCTGGCCGAACGGATGAAGTCCGGGGCCTATCGCGAGCGTCCGCTGGCGGGCAAGACGCTCGGGATGATCTTTGCCAAGAGTTCGACCCGTACCCGCGTCTCGTTCGAGGTCGGCACCACCCAGCTCGGCGGCCACGCGCTCTTCCTGTCCAGTCGGGACATCCAGCTGGGTCGCGGCGAGCCGGTGCGAGACACGGCGCGGGTGCTCTCCCGCTACCTCGACGGGCTGATGATCCGGACCTTCGCGCAGGCGGAGGTGGAGGAGCTGGCGCGGTTCGCCTCGATCCCGGTCATCAACGGGCTCACTGACCTGCACCATCCCTGCCAGATCCTGGCCGACCTGCTCACCATCAAGGAGCAGCTGGGCGGCTGGGAGGGGAAGGTGGTGGCCTGGGTCGGGGACGGGAACAACATGGCCAACAGCTGGCTCGATGCGGCGGGGTTGCTGGGTTTCGAGCTTCGGCTCGCCTGCCCGGAGGGTTATGAGCCCGATCACGAGATCTTCGAGCGCAATCAGCGCCTGACGAAGATCACGATCACCGACGAGCCGAACGAGGCCGTGTCCGGTGCACACGTCGTCAACACCGACGTCTTCGCATCGATGGGGCAGGAGGGGGAAGCGGAGCAGCGACTCCAGGCGTTCCACGGCTACCAGGTCGACGAGGCCCTGATGGCCCGGGCTGACAAGCGCGCCATCTTCCTCCACTGCCTCCCCGCCCATCGGGGCGAGGAGGTCTCGGAGGCGGTGCTCGAAGGGAAGCAGTCGCGGGTGTGGGACCAGGCCGAGAACCGGCTCCACGCCCAGAAGGCCCTGCTGGCGAAACTGATGGGGTGAACGGTGAACGGTGAACTGTGAACGGGTGCCAGTTCGTCCCCCCGTTCACGGTTGACCGTTTACCGTTCACCGCTCACTCAAACTGGGATCCTCCATGTCCGACACGCTCCGCCACACCCCGCTCCACGCCCAGCACGTCACGCTCGGCGCCAAGATGGTGCCGTTCGCCGGCTTCGAGATGCCGGTGCAGTATCCCGACGGCATCACCGCCGAGCACAAGGCCGTGCGCGAGAACGTCGGCCTCTTCGACGTATCGCATATGGGCGAATTCGAGGTCTCCGGCGTCGACGCGCGCGCGTGGGTCAACAAGATCACCTGCAACAACGCCGGCCTGCTCCAGCCGGGGGAGGTGCAGTACTCCGCACTCCTCACCGAAGCGGGCACCTTCGTGGACGACTGCACCGTGTACCGCTTCGACGACAAGGTGATGCTGGTGGTCAACGCCGCCAACATCGCCAAGGACTGGGACCATATCGTGTCGCTCAAGGGCGGGGCCAACATCCGCCTCAAGGACATCTCCAACGACGTGGGGCTCCTGGCGCTGCAGGGGCCGAAGTCCGAGCCGGTGCTGCAGAAGTTCACCGACATCAAGCTCAACGCCCTGGGGTACTATCACTTTGCCACCGGCAAGGTGGCGGGCAAGCAGTGCTTCCTCTCCCGCACCGGCTATACCGGCGAGGATGGCTTCGAGATCTACTGCCGCTCGGTCGATGCCCCCGCCATCTGGGATGCGCTGACGATCGAGGGGAAGGTCCCGCCCATCGGCCTCGGTGCCCGGGACAGCCTGCGCCTCGAAGTGGCCTACCCGCTCTACGGGAACGACATCGACGACACCACCACCGCCTGGGAGGCCGGCCTGGGCTGGATCGTCAAGATGGACAAGGGGAACACCTTCGTGGGGCTCGACGGGCTCAAGCGCCAGAAGCTCGATGGCGTCAAGCGGAAGCTGGTGGGCTTCAAGCTCCTGGAGAAGGGGTTCCCGCGCCACGGCTACGACGTGTACTACCAGGGCAAGAAGGTCGACATCGTCCGGAGCGGCACGGTGAGCCCCACCCTGGGCGACGGCATCGGGATGACCTACCTCCCCGCCGAGGCGGCCGAACCCGGCACCCGGTTCGAGATCGACTGCCGCGGCACCCGCGTCCCCGCGGAGGTCGTCAAGCGGCCGTTCTACACCAAGGGGTCGGCGCACAAAAAGTAGGGGCCGCCTGCGGCGGTCCTCGCGTCCATACGCCCATGACTTTGATGCGCATCGCGATCCTCACCATCTCCGACGCCGGCAGCCGCGGTGAGCGCGTCGACACCTCGGGTGACGCGATCGCCGCCTGGGCCCTGGGGCGCGGGTACGAGGTCGCGGTCCGGGCTCTGGTGGCCGACGACGTCACCGCGATCTCCTCGCAACTGGTGGAATGGGCCGATGCTGACCGGGCCGACCTCCTCCTCACCACCGGCGGCACCGGCCTGGCGCCGCGCGACGTGACACCCGAGGCCACCGAGCGGGTCCTGGAGCGGCGTGCGCCAGGGATCGCCGAGCATCTGCGGGCGGCGGCCGTGTCGCGGGAGCCGCGCGCGGTGCTCTCCCGCGGGGTGGCCGGAGTGCGGGGACAGGCGCTGATCGTGAACCTCCCCGGCTCGACCGGCGGCGTCCGCGACGGACTCGCCGTGCTGGAGCCGATCGTCGCGCACGCGGTGGACCTGGTCTCCGGCCGCCGGACGGCGCACTGATGGCGAAGATCCTCCTCACGATGGACGATCTCGAGACCGCCGTGCGCTCCAACGCGGCGCTGGAGGCGGCGGGCCACCAGACGGCGATGGTGGCCGCCGTGGACGACGTGCGCGCCGCGGTCCGCCGTGAGCACCCGGATCTTGTCATCCTGACCGGTGGTGTCCGCGAGCCACGAGCCGTCCACCTGGCCCAGCTGGCGCGTGAGTCCGAGATCAGCACCCTCGCGCTCCTGGAACCCACCGATACCGAGCACAACGAACGCGCCGCCCGGCTCGAGGCCACTGAAGTGATGGTCAAGCCGGTCTCGGCGGACGACGTCGTCGCCACCGCGGCACGGCTCCTCGAACGCCGGGAGCTGCAGCGCCGCACCGGGATCTTCGGCGAGAGCGCCCCGATCCAGGAAGTGCTGGTCCGCATCGAGCAGCTGGCGCCGGTCTCGAGCACGGTGTTGATCCAGGGGGAATCGGGCACCGGGAAGGAGCTTGTCGCCAAGGCCATCCACGATCTCTCTCCCCGCCGCGGCAAGCCGTTCATCGCCGTCAACTGCTCCGCGCTTCCCGATACTCTCCTTGAGTCGGAGCTCTTCGGCCACGAGAAGGGGTCCTTCACCGGTGCCGCCGAGCGGCGGCTTGGACGCTTCGAGCTGGCGGACCAGGGAACGATCTTCCTCGACGAGATCGGCGAGATCCCCGAGAGCACCCAGGTGAAGCTCCTGCGGGTGCTGGAGAGCCGGAGCTTCTTCCGGGTGGGTGGCACCCAGCCGATCAAGGTCAACGTCCGGGTGGTGGCCGCCAGCAACCGCTCGCTCAAGGACGAGGTATCCCTCGGCGCCTTCCGTGACGATCTGTATTACCGGCTCAACGTCCTCAACATCTACCTGCCGCCGCTGCGTGAGCGACGGGAGGACGTGCCGCTCCTGGTGCGGCGGTTCATCCGCGAATTTGCCAAGGCGCACGACCGGACCTTCCAGGGGATCACCGCCGAGGCGCTGCAGAAGCTCGTCGACGCACCGTGGCCCGGGAACGTCCGCCAGCTGCGGAACCTGATCGAGTCGATGGTGGTGCTGGCGCCCGGCACCGAGATCCGGGCCAACGACATCCCGTTCGACATCCTGGAGGGGGCGGGTCGGCTCCTGCCGGTGCGGGTCGGCGTCGGCGGGGTGGGTGCGGGAGGGCGGGACGTGGCGTCGCAGGAGCTCGAGTTCATCCTGCGGAACCTGATGGATCTTCGGCTCCAGGTGGAAGAGCTGCGCCGCCGGCTGGATGACGGCCCCCAGCGGGTCCAGGTCATCGAAGTGGGTGATGGGCACCCGATGGCCGATCTGGTCGAGCGCACCGCCGATGCCACACCGGAGGAGGTGCTGTACCGCCCCGGAATGACCATGGCCGAGGTCGAGCGGGCGGCCATCGAGGCGGCGCTGCGGGAGCACCGGGGGAACCGCCGGAAGGCCGCCGAGATCCTCGGGATCGGCGAGCGGACCCTCTACCGCAAGATCAAGGCGTTCGGGTTGGGCTAAGTCATTGTTTCTACAGTGCTTGGAGCACCTCCCATCTTGACGTGACGCCACTCATACCCGATATTGGTACGTCCCTCTTCGGGCCCTTTCCCGGGCCGGTCCCCATAGATGTTCGCAATTGAGCCAGAGGCGTGTGTCGCCTGCCTCGCGTGCCTGCGCGTGTGCCCGGCGGACGCGATCGCGGTCGAGGAAGCGGTGGTCCGGATCGTCGATGAATCGTGTGTGCGTTGCGGGCTCTGCCTGCCGGCGTGTCCGCACGATGCCATCAGCGCTCGGGGAGAACTGGGGCTGGCGGTGGCGGCGGCGGTGCGGGGCGATGGCATCCTGATCCTGAGCCCCGAGGCGGTGACCCACTTCTTTCCCGCCACGCCGGAGCAGCTGGTCAACGCGGCGTACGCGGCAGGATTCCGCTGGGTGACGCGCGGTGTCATCGGCGATGAACTGGTGGCGGAGAAATACATCGAGCTGTGGGACGATCCCTCCTGGGGCACGCTCATCCGCTCGACCGACGTGGTGGTGGTGCAGGCCGTCGAGCGTGAATACCCGGAGCTGGTGCCCTATCTGGCGCCGGTGACCACCCCGGCCGAGGCGGAGGCGCGGTACCTGCGGGCGCAGCACGGGCCCGATGTCCCGCTGGTGTACGCGGGGGTGGCGCCGCCCCTGGGCAAGGACGTGCTGGACGCGGCGATCACCTTTGCCGATCTCGGTGAACTCTTCCAGCGGCGGGGGGTCGACCCGAGCGCGCAGCCCGACACCTTCGTCCGGTTGCCGGAGGAACGGCGGCGCTACCTGAGCCTGGCGGGAGGGATGCCGCTGGCGCTCTTGGCCGAGGTGGGGAAGCCGGGCGTGCGGCGAGTGCGGACGATCCGTGGATTGGAAGCGTTGCCGGCCATTGCGCGGGCGGTGCAGGGAGGTCAGGACCTGGGTTTCGTGGACCTGCTGAGCCACGAAGGGACCCTCGACCATCCGATCGCAGGACCGAAGGCGGACCTCTTCTGGCGTCGGTCGGTGGTGGAGGCGAGCGAGCCGCCGCGGAGCCGCTTTCCGGTGGTGGATGCGGGGGTGGTGGCGAGCGTCGGGGCGACGTTCGAGATCCACCCGCGGCGCCCGCCGGTCAACGAGGCGTTCGTGGCGACGGTCCTCACGGCGATCGGCACCGGTCCCAACGGCAGGGCGTGGGACTGCCGGGCCTGCGGGTTTCCGACCTGCCGCCGATTTGCGGAGGCGGCGTCGGAGGGGCGGGCCACGCTGCTGCAGTGCACGCCCTACCAGGTGCGGCGGGCCGACGAGGCCCAGCGGCAGGCGGCGGTGGACAGCCTGACGGGACTGGCCACCTATCGGGTCCTGCGGGACCGGCTGGCGGCGGAGATCGAGCGCAGCAAGCGCAGCGGGGAGCGGGTCTCGGTGGTGTTCCTGGACCTCGACCGGTTCAAGGGCTTGAACGATCGGTGGGGGCATGAGACCGGCAATCGGGTGCTGGAGCAGGTGGGGCGGGAGCTGCAGGGAGGAGTGCGCGGCTCCGATCTGGCGGCGCGGTATGGCGGCGACGAGTTCGTAGTCTTGTTGCCGCGCACCGATCTGGGGGGAGGGCAGCGGGTGGCGGAGACCATTCGCCGCCGGCTCGAGGGAATAGGGCCGGCGCTGGGGCTCCCGGAGGGAAGCGTCACCGCAAGCCTCGGAGTGGCGGAGCACGATCCGGCCCTTCCGGCGGCGGCGGACCTGATCGAGGCCGCGGACAGGGCGCTCTATGCCGCCAAGACCGCCGGACGGAACGTGGTGGCGCCGGCCGAGGCTGGCGACGACGACCAATCGACCTGAGGGGTCAGTGACCGGACCTGCATCGGTGCGTGAGCCGGGAGACGACAAGGAGCCGCGGACGTCGTCCCCCGATGTGTGGGGGGTCCGTCGGGCGGAGAACCTCCTCACCAGCCTCGCCGGCGTGCTCTCGGCCCGGGTGGTGACCACTCCCCTGGGCGAGGTGAGCGAGGTCCACATCCTGGCGCAGGCCGGGGTGGCGGCCAAGCAGATCGTGCGGAACGTGGAGTCGGCGCTGCTGGCACAGCTGGGCCTCAAGGTCGATCATCGCAAGATCAGCGTGGCGCAGACCGCCGAGGTGCAGCCGATCATGGCGGTGGAGCAGGAGGCGGTGCGGCAGCGGGCCAACCAGCGGGCGCTGCTCTTTGCCGACTTGAAGGTGGCGCCGGGGCGGAAGAACCGGGTCACCATCGAGGTGACGCTCACTTTCGAGGGGCGGACCGCGACCGTGATGGAGGAGGCCACCGACACCCCGAAGGCGCGTGTGGAGGTGGCGGGGCGGGCGGCGGCGGCGGTGATCGACGAGCTCCTGGGTGACAACTCCATTGCGCTCGACGGGGTCAAGGTGGTGGAGGCGTTCGAGCAGGAGCTGGTGCTGGCGGGGGTGCACGGGTTGGGGGGGCGGGCGCCGGTGTTGTTGATCGGGACGGCGGTGGTGCGGGAGAGCGCCGAGATGGCGGCGGTGCTGGCGGTGCTCGATGCCACCAATCGATGGGCCGACGTGCGGCGGTAGCAGAGGCACGGCGGGCAGGGCCCACCCCTGGGCAGAGCGGAACGTTCGACGAAGGAGGATGGAGGAGGCCCCGGTCTTCGCGGAGATCATAGCGGAGACGAGCGGACAAGCGATGAGCGGAGCGTCGGGTAGGCCATAGCGAGGCCTGCCACTTTCGGAAGGTCAGTGGTTCCCGAAAGGAGGTGACGCTCGATGCTGCATATCACTTGGCTCGCGGCGGCGATTCATTTCGTTGCCA
>DASSGV010000017.1:0-32355 GCA_035693225.1 Gemmatimonadales bacterium
CACCTGATCGACGAGGAGTACGCCCGGATGCTCGGGGTCTCCGCGGAAGACGTGCGCCGTGCGGCGGCCAGGTATCTCGTTCCCGATGCCGCCTCGGCGGTGGCGTACCTCCCGCGGAATGCCGGTGAGGACCTCGACGCCGGCCGCCTGCGTGGCGCGTTCGACGCGGCACCGATCACGGTGCCCGTGCGGTCGGAGCCCGCCATCGGTGTGCCCACGCCGCGCCCCGCGAGCGGGCGCTCGGTCGCCGGGGTGGAACATGTGCGGCTTCCCGGCGCCGACCTCCTCGTCCGCCGGCGTCCCGGCACACCGCTGACGACGCTCGGCGTGTACTTCCCGCGGCAGGGATGGGAGAGCGCCGCCGATGCGGGGATCGCCGCGCTCACGATGCGCTCGCTCATCCGCGGTGCCGGTGAACGGGATGCGGCCCAGCTGGCGCTCGCCTCCGAACGGCTCGGCGGCTCGCTCAATCCGGTCACGAACGCCGACTGGGTGGGACTCGGCATCACGGCGATCGCGGGTCGAACGGGCGCGGCGGCGGCGTTGCTCCACTCGGTACTCACTACGCCGAGGTTCGACCCCGAGAGCGTCGACGTGGAGCGCGGCCTGCTCCTCGAGGAAGCGCGTCAGCAGGTCGATGATATGGTCCGCTATCCGTTCCAGCTGGCATTCCGGGGCGCCTTCGGCGAGGCAGGGTACGGCCTGCCGGTCGGCGGCACCCTCGAAAGCCTTGCCGCACTCGACGCCACGCGGGTCCGGCGGTGGCACCAGACCGGAGTCCCCGGCACCCGACCCGTGATCGTCGCCGTCGGTGATGGTGCGCTTGATCGGCTCGTGGGCGAACTCGCCGGCGTGTTCGGCGACTGGACTCCCGCGGCCGCCTCAGGCCCGCGGGTGCCCCCCACGTGGCAGGTGCGGAACTCGGCACACGAGAGCGTCGTGACCCGCGACAAGCGCCAGACCGCCATCGCCATGGCGTTCCCCGGTCCCGAACGCCGCGCGGCGGATCGGGCCGCCGCGGAGGTGTGGGCCGCCGTGGCCAGCGGACTGGGCGGACGGCTCTTCGAGGCGCTCCGGGACCGGCGATCGCTGGCCTACACGGTGATCGCATCGGCGTGGGCCCGCGCCGCCGGTGGCGCACTCATCACCTATATCGCGACGACGCCGGAGCGCGAGGAGGAAGCGCGCTCGGAGATGCTCAAGGAGCTCGGCAAGTTCACGGCAGCGCCGCCCTCGGCCGCCGAACTCACCCAGGCCCAGAACTACCTGGCGGGGCAGGCCGAGGTATCGCGCCAGAGCGCCTCGGCGCTGGCGGCGGAGGTGGTGGAAGCGTGGATCGCGGGGCGGGGGCTGGAGGAGCTGGAGGATCCGGGGGCGGAGTACCGGGCGGTCACCGCCGAGGAGGTGCTGGCCGTGGCGCGTGAGCACCTCGATCCCGCACGGCGCGCGGAGGGTGTGGTGCGGGGGAGAGTGGGCGGGTAGTCGGATGGTCGGATCGGCGGATGGTACATTCGGCCCCTCGACCCTCCGCCTACTTCACCAGCCTTCGCAGGATGATCTCCACGGCCCGCACGGGATCGGCGGGGGCGGGGGCCACGAGGTCGACGATGGCGCGTCCTTCCTCGGGGATCGTATGGATCGCGAGATGGCCGCCGTGACCCACCAGCACCACCGCGACGCCGCGGGGCCCCGACCTGGCGACCGGCGGGCCGTGGCCCTGGAGTCCCACCGCGCTGGCCGCGGCGATGACGAGACCGGCGAGCGCATTGGGGTCGCCCAGGCGGGATGCACCGAGTGCGGTGAGTTCGGTGTGATGATGGACGAAAGTGAGGGACATCGGGGGGAACTGGGCCGCGGGTGCCGGCGTCTCAGAACATCGACATCGCGAGCAGCGACCGGAGGTTGTCGTTGGTAGCGCGGAGCCGGGCGGAGAGGAGCCGGGTGACCGCCCAGAGGACCTTGTAGGCGATATCGCGGTTGAAGTCGAGCAGCAGTTCGAACTCCGGCCGCGTGATGGTCAGCAGCGTGCAGGGTGAATGCGCGATGGCGTCGGTGGAGCGCTCCGAGCGATCGAATACCGACATCTCGCCGAAACAGGCACCCGTGGGGAGCACCGCCAGGGCCTCTTCACCGGCGCCCGGCACCGTACGGCTGATGCGCACCCCGCCTTCCACGATCACGAAGAGCCGGTTGCCAGGCTCCCCCTCTTTGAAGATCGACGCGGCGGCGTTGTACTTTTGTTCCTTGCAGATCTCGGCGACGCGCGCAAGCTCCCCCTCGTCGAGGTCGGCAAAGATCGCCGTTTTCTTGAGCAATTCGATGTGTGTCGTCACGGTGGACCCGGTCTGGAGGTCGAGTGACCGAAGCTACCCCCCGCCCGGTACCCGGGCAAGAGCGGCGGGCGTTCGGGCCGGCGGATTTCCTCACGCTCTCCCGGATCCCCCTGGCCATCGCATTCCTGCGGGTGGACCTGCCGCTGGACCGGATCGCCATCCTCGCCGCCGCGGCGCTCAGTGACCTGCTCGACGGTGCCATCGCCCGGCGGTATGGCGGGTCACGGTTCGGGGCGGTCCTCGATCCGATCACCGACAAGCTCTTCATGGCGGCCGCTTTTCTGGTGGTGCTCCTGAGCGGTCGGCTCACCTGGTATGAGGTGGCCGCCGTGCTGCTGCGCGATATCGTGGCCACCGCGGCGTTCCTCGTCTGGGCGGTGTCGGGCCGACCGGCGTCGGTGCCGGCGCGCCTGGGCGGCAAGGCGGTGACCCTGGGCCAGGTGTTGACCCTCGTCGCCTTCCTGCTCGATTCGCCCCTGCTGCAGGAACTTGCCTGGGCCACCGCGGCCATCGCCCTCTACGCCATCTACGATTACGCCCGCGCCGTGCCGCTCGACCGCCGACCCCTCGGAACCTGACTTTCGCCCGGAGCCACGATGACCCAGGAGATCAAGCACGTCACCCTCGACTGGCTGGGGGAACTCCGCTTTGCCGGCGGGGAGCCCGAGGGCCCCAAAAGCTTCATCGACGGCGACAACGCCGCCGCCCCCGGTCCGATGCTCACGCTCCTCCTCGCGGCCGCGTCGTGCACCGCGAGCGACGTGGTGATCGTGCTCAAGAAGAAACGGGTGACCTTGAGCAAGCTGGCGTTGGACGTGGCCGGTACCCGGCGGGAGCAGGAGCCGCGGCGGTATGTGGCGATCCACCTCACGTACCGGCTGGCGGGCGACGGGCTTGACGAGGCCAAGGCACGTCACGCGATCGATCTCTCGATCGAGAAATACTGCTCGGTGCTGCACTCGCTCGCTCCGGACATCGCCGTCACCTATGACCTGCGGCTGGACTAGGCGGGTCCTCCTGCTCACGGGCCTCGCGCTGGCCCTCACGGCGCGGCCCGCCGCGGCGCAGGGACATCGCGAGCTGGGGGTCGAGGGCGTGGCACTCGCCGCCGATCCGGCGTTCTTCGGAGCGGGGATTTGGGGAGCGCTGCGGCCGTCGGAGCGGTTGCGGTTGGGGGTCGCCGTCCTGAGTGGTGCGCGCCGTGAAGCAGCGGTCCGCGGTGAGCTCGTCGCCCACTTCCTGCTCGATCCCGCCCGCCGGAGCGGCGCCGGCCTCTATGGTGGTGGCGGTGTGGCCGCGGAGTCGGGGCCGACGGGGCAGGCGTGGGTCACCGCGGTCCTGGGACTCGAAGAACGTCCCGGCGGTCGGTCGGGGTGGGTGGTGGAGTTGGGCGTGGGTGGCGGGGTGCGTGTCAGCGTGGGGTGGCGCTGGCGCAGTCGTGCGTGAGCCGGGAACGAAGACGGCGCCCCGCGAGGTGCGGGACGCCGCGGGGGACCTGGTGCCGGCCCTGACTACTCGGCCGAGGCGCCGACCGGCTGGGGCAGCCGGGAGACCACCGGCTGGCAGTAGCGCTCGCCCAGGGTGCGGACCTGCGCCACTTCCTCCGGCGTCAGCTCCTCGTACCGCTCGGCGAGGTACAGCATCGTGTCATCGAACCAATCCTTCTGGTGCTCGGGTTCCGCCTCCATCACTCCGCAGCGCAGGATGTGGCTGAAGAGTTCGTCGCGCGCCTGGTCGAACGCGGACGGGCCGGTGGTCGGACGCCGAGGCTTCTTCTTGGACATTAACAGCGCTCCTTGCGCGTCATGGGGTGGTGCACAGCCACCAATATACAGAGGAATGGGCCCGGAATGCAGTGGGGAGACGGTCCGCGATTACATTCCGGGTGGCGGCCGATCCCGGCCGAGGAGGTGTGGTCATGTCCGAACACGACCAGGTGTATGGTGGCGAGCGCGAAAAGGAGCTCCATGCCCGGCTCCTCGAGGTCGCGGAGCGGATCCGGGAGCTGGAGTTGCGCGGGGAGCTGCTGGCCAAGGTTCCCGAGCTCCTCCGCTTGCTGGGAGAGGCACGCAGCGAGTTGTTCCACTATGAAGTGCGGGTCACTTACGACACCCCGGAACTCGCGGAGCACCGCAAGCTGGTGGAGCGGGCCGCGGAGGGGTGGACTCCTGACGACGATGGAGACGACGACCTTCCATGGCGCAACAGACCGGTGGACTGACACAGTTCTACAAGTGGCTCGGGGGGCTCGCGCTCGTCGGCATCGCGGTGATCGCGTGGCTGGTGCTGCGGCCCGCTCCGGTGAGCATCCCGGCCAACGTCGTGGTCACCACGGCCGACACGTCGGGGTTCTCCGGCTACTATCTCGGCTCGGACAGCGCGCCGGTGACCATCACCGAGTACGGCGATTTCCAGTGCCCCCTCTGCGCCAGTTGGGATGGGGTGCAGTTCCCCTCGGTGCGGGAGCAGCTCATCAACACCGGCAAGGTGCGTTGGCGCTACCGCGACTGGCCCATCGACCAGCTCCACCGCTGGACCCGCGTGGCCTCGCACGCCGCCGCCTGCGCCGCTGACCAGGGCAAGTATTGGCAGATGCACGAGGCGCTGTTCGTGTGGCAGAGCACGTGGGCGTTCTCGTCCCACGCGCCCTCGCTCATCCACGACTATGCGGTGCAGGCCGGTGTCGACGGCGCCAAGTACGACGCGTGCATGGCGTCGAAGAAATACGCCGGCCGCATCCAGGCCTCCTTCAACGAGGGCGAGGCGCTCGGGGTGAACGCCACCCCGTCGTTCCTGATCGGCGGGCGGCTCTATGTCGGCGTCGAGCACATGAGCTCGGACGAGATCGGGAAGCTGGTCGATTCGATCATCGCCGCCCGGCCGAAGCCCGCGACGAAGCAGTGAAGCACCGGATGGCGGCGGGGCTCCTGAGCCTTCTTGGTTTCTTCGTGGCGCTCTACCTGTACCTCTACAAGATCGGGCTCATCGGCACGCTCGCCTGCGGATCCGGTGGCTGCGAGACGGTGCAGATGAGTCCGTGGAGCCGGTTCCTCGGCGTCGAAGTGGCGCTCTACGGCGTGCTCGGGTATGCGCTGCTGCTGGCCCTCACGCTGGTCTCCCTCCAGGCCGGCGATCGGCGCCACTGGAGCGATCGGCTCATCCTCCTGGGCTCGGGCGCCGGGGTCCTTTTCACCGCCTACCTGACCTGCCTCGAACTCTTCGTCATTCACGCCATCTGCCGCTGGTGCGTCGGTTCGGCGGTCATCATCAGCGCGATCTTCGTTGTGAGTCTGCTGGGACGGCGCGCAGCTGGTCGGGTCGAACCGACCAGCTGAGGACCATGTCCACGGACGCCCGGCAGCAACCCACTGGATCGGCGCTGGCCTGGCTGTCCCTCGGCGCGCTCGGCGTGGTGTACGGAGACATCGGCACCAGCCCGCTGTACGCGCTGACCGAGTGCTTTCACGGCGAGCACGGGGTCCCGCCCACTCCCGAGAACATCTTCAGCGTGCTCTCGCTCGTGTTCTGGGCGCTGACGTTCGTCGTGACGTTCAAGTACCTCCTCTTCGTGATGCGGGCCGACAACCGGGGCGAGGGCGGCATCCTCGCCCTGTTCGCGCTGGTGCGGCCCCGCGGTGGCAATCATCGTCGGGCGTGGCTGATCGTCGGCCTGGGGCTCTTCGGCGCGGCACTCCTCTACGGCGACGGCATCATCACGCCGGCGATCACCGTGCTGGGGGCCGTCGAAGGGATCAGCGTCGCCGCGCCGGCGTTCCAGCACCTGGTGGTGCCGGTGAGCGTGGGCATCCTGGTGGCGCTCTTCTGGTTCCAGAAACGTGGCACCGCCGTCATCGGCCGCGTCTTCGGGCCGGTGATGCTGGTGTGGTTCCTGTCGATCGCGGCGCTGGGCGTCCGGGGGATCCTGATGCACCCGGCCATCCTCCGCGCGCTGGACCCCCGGCTCGGCATCGAGCTCTTCCTCCGCGACGGCACGGCGGGTTTCCTGGTGCTGGGTGGCGTGGTGCTGGTGGTGACCGGGGCCGAGGCGCTGTATGCCGATATGGGGCACTTCGGGAAGCGGCCCATCCGGTTCGCGTGGATGGTGCTGGTGCTCCCGGCGCTCCTCCTCAACTACTTCGGCCAGTCGGCCAACCTCCTGGTCCACCCCGATGCCATCCGGAACCCGTTCTATGCGCTGGTGCCCGATTGGGCCCTCTATCCGATGATCGTCGTGGCGACCCTCGCCGCCATCGTCGCATCACAGGCGCTCATCTCCGGCGCGTTCTCGCTCACGCGGCAGGCCGTGCAGCTGGGCTACGCGCCACGGGTCACCATCGTCCACACTTCCAGCACCGAGATCGGCCAGATCTACATCCCAGAGGTCAACAGCGCCCTTGCGGTGGCATGTGTGGCGCTGGTGCTCGGGTTCCGGTCGTCATCGGCACTGGCGGCGGCCTATGGCATCGCCGTCACCGGGACGATGATCATCACCAGCATCCTTTTCTATCTGGTGGCCGTGCGCCGGTGGCGGTGGCCGGAGTGGCAGGCGCTCGGCCTCACGACGCTCTTCCTGGTCGTGGACGTCGCGTTCTTCGGGGCCAACGTGGTCAAGATCGGCGACGGCGGATGGTTCCCCCTGGGTGTCGCCGCCATCGTGTATACGCTGATGACGACCTGGAAGAAGGGGCGGGACTTCCTCGCGGCCTTCTCGCGCGAGAACTCACTCCCGATGGCACTCTTCCTGGACGACGTCCGGCAGCGGAACCCGGCCCGGGTCCCGGGGACGGCGGTGTTCATGTGCTCTGATCCCTCCGGCGCGCCCCCGGTCCTGCTCCACCACCTGAAGCACAACAAGATGCTCCACGAACGGGTGATCCTCGTCTCCCTCATCAACGAGGAGATCCCGCAGGTCCCGGACGCCGAACGGGTGACGTACTCGGAGCTCGGCGAGGGCTTTGCCCAGGTCGTGGCGCGGTACGGGTTCATGGAGACCCCGAACGTTCCCGAACTCCTCCACTCGCTGCAGCTGCGCACGGGCATCGATCCGGCGCTGCTGGCGCAGGCGGCGGTCAAGCCGCTCGACACCACGTTCTATCTCGGCCGGGAGACGCTGCTGGCGGACGGCCCTTCGGGGATGGCGCGCTGGCGGAAGCGCCTGTTCATCGTCATGGCCCGTAACGCTGTCTCGGCATCGACCTTCTTTGCGCTCCCACCCAATCGGGTCGTGGAGATGGGGGCGCAGATACAGCTGTAGCTATCAGCTATCAGCTATCGGCTATCAGGGGATCGCTGATCCCACGTTGCTGGCCGTCGTCGTTACCTTCGCGATAGCTGATAGCTGATAGCTGATAGCTGATAGCTGCCCGTCACTCCAAACTCTCGTACTGCTCCTTGAGCCGAGCGACCACCCCCGGATCGGCGAGGGTCGTGGTGTCTCCCAGGGTGCGCCCTTCGGCGATGTCGCGGAGGAGGCGGCGCATGATCTTGCCGCTGCGGGTCTTGGGGAGATCGGCGGAGAAGAAGATATCGTCCGGCCTGGCGATGGCGCCGATCTTCTTCGCCACGTGCTCGCGGAGGTCGTCCTTGAGCTCCGCCGTCGCACGGCGCCCCTCCTTGAGGGTCACGAACGCGGCAAGCGCCTGGCCCTTGAGCTCGTGGGCCTTGCCGACCACGGCCGCCTCCGCCACGGCGGGGTGGTCCACCAAGGCGCTCTCGACCTCCATCGTGCCGATCCGGTGTCCGGCGACGTTGAGCACGTCGTCCACGCGACCCAGGATCCACCAATAGCCGTCCTCGTCCACCTTGGCACCGTCACCGGCAAAGTAGCGGCCCGGGAAACGGCTCCAGTACGTCTGCTGGTAGCGCTCGTCATCCCCATAGATGGTGCGAAGCATCCCCGGCCACGGTGCAGTGAGCACCAGGAACCCGCCGCCGGTGGCGAGCACCTTGCCAGTGGCGTCGACGAGCGCCGCCCGCACGCCGGGGAAGGGTACCGTCGCGGATCCCGGCTTGGTGGTCGTGATGCCCGGCAGCGGCGTGATCATGATCCCGCCGGTCTCCGTCTGCCACCAGGTGTCGACGATGGGGCAGCGCCCCCCGCCGATGTGCTGGTGGTACCACATCCATGCCTCCGGATTGATCGGCTCGCCGACGGAGCCAAGGAGCCGGAGCGTCGAGAGATCGTGTCGTGCGGGCAGTGCCTCGCCCCACTTCATGAAGGCACGGATGGCGGTCGGTGCCGTATACAGGATCGTGACGCCGTGGCGGGCGACGAGCTTCCAGAAGCGATCCCGCTCGGGCCAGTCGGGTGCGCCTTCGTACATCAGCACCGTGGCCCCGTTGGCGAGGGGGCCGTAGACGACATAGGAATGGCCGGTGACCCAGCCGATGTCGGCGGTGCACCAGAAGACGTCGTCCTCCTTGAGGTCGAAGACGTAGCGCGTCGTGGCGGCGACGTGGGTCAGGTACCCGCCCGTCGTATGGACGATCCCCTTCGGCTTGCCGGTGGTCCCCGAGGTGTAGAGGATGAAGAGGAGGTCCTCCGCGTCCATCGCCTCGGGCGGGCAATCGGGCGATTCGGCGTCGAGGAGCCGGTGCCACCAATGGTCGCGCCCTTCGGTCATGTTGGCGAACGCCTCATCCCCCTCGCCGCCGGCGCGGCGCCGGACCACCAGCACGTCCTTGATGGTGGGGCAGCCGGCGAGCGCCTCGTCTGCATAGCGCTTGAGCGGCACCACCTGTCCGCGCCGGTAGCCGCCATCGGCGGTGATGAGCGCCACGGCGCCGGCGTCGTTGATCCGGTCCCGCAACGACTCGGCGGAGAATCCGCCGAACACGACCGAATGCACCGCGCCGATGCGGGCGCACGCCAGCATCGCGATCGCGGCCTCGGGCACCATCGGCAGGTAGATCGCCACCCGATCTCCCCGTTTGACGCCGAGGCGCCTGAGCGCGTTGGCGGCGCGTCCGACCTCGCGCGCCAGGTCCCAGTACGTCAGGGTGCGGCGATCACCAGGCTCGCCCTCCCAGATGAGCGCGGCCTTGTTACGCCGGGCGCCGGTGAGGTGCCGGTCGAGGCAGTTGGCCGACACGTTGAGCGCGCCCCCCCGGAACCACTTGGCGTGCGGCGCGGACCACTCGAGCACCCGGTCCCACGGGCGCATCCAGTCGAGGGTGCGCGCCTGGGCCGCCCAGAACGCCTCGGCGTCCGCTCCCGCGGCGACAAGATCGGGGCCGGCCAGCGCCTCCGCCGCGAACGCAGGTGAAGGTGGGAAGCGGCGCTGTTCCTGGAGCAGGGTGTCGATCTGGTCGGTCATGGCCCGGGTCACCTGCTGATCGGATAAAAGGAAGGAGGACTCCGTCCATCATAGCGGCGGTCGATGACCGATGAAAGCCAAGAATCTTCGGTACAGCTGTCAAGGAATCGAACGATGTCAAGAAATTGAGGGGTTGCAAGACCCCGCAACCTGACGCTCGCCGCAACGAAGATTGGACCGCGATGCTGGTCACAGAGCGACCGTAAGATGTTCACCCACAGGGACTTGCATTATTCGGCATCAGCTTCGCCTTAGTAGGGGCCGGCGCCACAAGGCGTCAGACATACGAACCGCCCGATAAGAGCACACCCGGAGCGATCCGGGGCCGCAAAACTTGAGGTCTCGTGTCCGGTGAATGCCGGCGCCACGAGATAGCTCGGTGCCGAAGGTGGAGCAGGGGAAGCGCATCCGCGCTGAGACTCTCCAAGATCCATCGGCGGCGATGGCCGGGAGAGTCTCCTGCCATCGCCGGGCGGAGGAGCCCGTGATGGAGACTGCGCTGATGCAAGAGACCCTGATCGCCCCTGAGCACCTGGGACTGCAGAGCCGGACCGACTTCCGCCAGCAGGCGGTGTCGCTCCTGGAGCGGCTGCCGGAGGACACCGGCCGCCTGGTGATCGACCTGGGCACCACCCGCCAGGTCGACTCTGCCGGACTCGGCGCACTGATGCTGGTCCAGCGCAAGGCGGCGGAGCGCCGCCAGACGGTGGTGCTGCGTGATGCGAACGAGGAACTCCGCTTCCTGCTCGTGCTGACGAAGCTGGAGGACCTGTTCGTCATCGAATCGCCCGGCGCCTGACCCCGTCGGGCGTGGGCGCGGTGCGGGTATATTGCGGCAATGACCCCGCCCGCCCCGCGCCGCCGCGTCCTCTTCGTGGAGGATGAGCCAGCGCTCCGGACCAGTTACGAGCGATACTTCCGGGACCGGTTCGCGATGGAGTTCGCGGCGACCGGATCGGCCGCACTCGCGGCCCTGACGGCCGCCCAGCCCGATGTGATGATCCTCGACATGCGGCTTCCGGACACCGACGGGTTGGCGTTGCTCCAGGAAGCGCGCCGGCTCCACCCGGCCCTGCCGGCGATCGTCACCACGGCCTATGTGAGCGTCGAGCCGAACCTCCGCATGCTGGGTCTCCAGGTCAGCGGCTACTTCGTGAAGCCATTCGATCTCTCCGAGCTTGGCACCGCCATCGATGGCGTCTGAGGCCCCGGTCCTCGAGGTACGCGGGCTGACCCGTCGATACGGGCGCGTCCGGGTGCTCAAGGGTGTCGACCTGTCCATCATGCCGGGGGAGGTCGTCGCGCTCCTGGGTCCCAATGGCGCGGGCAAGACGACGCTCCTGCGGGTGCTGGCGGGGCTGGCCCGTGCCGAGGACGGGGTGGTGCTGGTGCGGGGACGACATCCCGCCGCGGCTCCGCTCGAAGCACGCCGCGCCATCGGGTTCGTGGAGCACCGGTCCCTTCTGTACGGAGAGCTCACCCCGCGGGAGAACCTGGCGTTCACGGCGAGGCTCTTCGGGCTCGCGCGCGGGGCGGTCGACGGGGCGATCGAACGGCTCGAGATCGGCAAGCACGTCGACCGGCCGGTGGCCTCGCTGAGCCGGGGGATGGTGCAGCGGACCTCCGTGGCCCGGGCGCTCCTGCACGCACCGTCGATCCTCCTCCTCGATGAACCGTTCAGCGGGCTCGACCTGCCGTCGGCGGCGCGGCTGATGGCGCTCCTGGCGGCCCGGCGCGCCGAAGGGGTCGCCATCCTCCTGGTGACGCACCAGCCCGAGGAGGCGTGGGAGCTCATCACGCGGATGGCGGTGCTCTACGGCGGGAGGATCGTCCACGATGGCGCCCGACCGGCGCTGCCCGCGGAGGCGACGCGCCTCTACCGTGAGGTCATCGGTGGGTGATGCGATCCGCGTGATGCTTGCGGTGGCGGGCAAGGACCTGCAGCTCGAGCTCCGGCGCCGCACCGCGCTCCTGGCGGCGACGGTCTTCGCGGCCCTGGTGCTGGTGGTCTTCAACTTTGCCCGCGACCCGACGGCGATCTCGGCGCTGGACCTGGCGCCGAGCGCGCTCTGGATCACGCTGGTCTTCTCCTCTGAGGTGGCGCTCAACCGCGCCTTCCACGCCGAGGCGGAGCACGGTGCGCTCGACGGGTTGCTGCTGGCGCCCGCCTCGCGGAGCGGGCTCTATCTGGGCAAGTGCCTGGCCAACCTGATCTTCGTGGGCGCGGTGCTGGTCGTGGCGGTGCCCCTGTTCATCCTGTTCTTCAACCTCGACCCGACCACCGGGTGGAGCGGGGTGATCGTGGTGCTGGTGCTGGCCGCGGTGGGCATCGTGGCGGTGGGGACCCTCTTCAGCGCGATGGCGGTGCGCACCCGGTTCGCGGAGCTGCTGCTGCCGCTCCTCCACCTGCCGTTCGTGGTGCCGATCCTCATCGTCGGCGTGCAGGCGTCGACCCGGCTCCTGGCGGGGCGTCCGTTGAGCGAGGTCGAAGGGTGGCTTAGGTTCCTCGTCCTGTATGACATCGTCTTCCTGACGCTGGGTGCGCTGGCCTTTTCCACGGTGGTGGACGAATGAACGATGTGATGGCCCGGCCCCGCGTGATGGTGCGCTGGGGTGCCGGGATCGTGATGGCGGGCCTGGCGCTGCTGGCCGGCGTGATGGTGCGCGCCATCGTGTACACCCCGGTCGAGGTCCATCAGGGGCCGGCCCAGAAGATCTTCTACATGCACGCACCGGCCGCGTGGTCGGCGATGCTCGCGTTCTCGCTGGTCGGCATCGTGAGCGTGGCGTACCTCATCATGCGGGACGAGCGGCTGGACCGGTTCGCGGCCTGTTCCGCGGAGGTCGGGCTCGCGTTCAGCGGCGTGATGCTCACCACCGGTCCCATCTGGGGCAAGACCGTGTGGGGCACCTGGTGGACCTGGGACGCCCGGCTGACGCTCACGCTCTTCCTCTTCCTGCTCTTCATCGGGTACTTGGCGCTCCGCGCGGCGGTGACCGACCCCGGCGAGCGGGCACGCTTTGCCGCCGTGGTCGGGATCATGGGACTGGTGCTGGTCCCGTTCGTCCACCTGAGCGTCTACCTCTTCCGGACCCTCCATCCGCAGCCGGTGGTGCTGAAGCCGAGCGCGCCGACACTTCCTGGCTCGATGCTCATCACGCTCCTCGCGTCGTTCGCGGTGTTCACGGTGCTGTATGTCGGGTTCGTGACCTGGCGGTACGGGATCGCGCTCGCGACCGACCTGACCGGAGGGGACGATGACTGAACTGGTGCCGCAGAACGGCGGCTTCATGGTGGCGGGGTACGTCGTGACCGGTGTGATCCTCCTCGGCTACACGCTCTCGCTCTGGCTGCGGGGCCGGAAGGCCAAGAAGTAAGAAGTGAAAAGTGAGAAGTGAAAAGGGAAGGGCTCGACGTAGGACGTGAGAGGTGAGATGCAAGAGGTCAGACCTGAGACGCATGAGGGCCCCCGGACGGGATCACGTTCGGGGGCCCTTTCATATCGTATTACGACATGCGTATCACCCTTTTCACTCTTCACTTCTCACTTTTCACTTTTCACTTCTTACTTCTTACTTCTTACTTCTCACCTGTCATCAGAAACTTCTCCCACACCATCGCGGCGATGATCGCGCCGAGCACCGGTCCGATCCAGTAGGCCAGGTGGCCGGTCCACTGCATCGTGATCACCGACGGACCGAAGGCGCGGGCGGGGTTCATTACCGCGCCGGTGAGGGGTGCGTAGGCGAGCATCATCACGAACACGGCCAGGCCGACGCCGAATCCGCCCATCTTGACGGCCTTGGGCGAGACGATCGTGGCGTAGACGGCGGACATCAGGAAGAAGGTGAGGATGGCCTCGATGCCGACCGCGCCCCAGAACGAGATGGCGCTGTGGATCGTCGGCACGCCGAGGTCGGTCACCTTGGTGACGCCGATCGGGTACGTCGCCTTGACCGCGACCGCGCCGAGGACGCCGCCGATGAGCTGGGCGACGACGTACCAGATGGCCTTCTTCAGGTCGATCCGGCCCACCGAGAGGAATCCCAGCGTCACCGCGGGGTTGACGTGGCCGCCGGAATACGGCAGCGCGATCGTGATCCCGAGCCCGAGCGCCAGGCTGGTGGCGAGGGCGACGCCAAGGGTGTTGAAGCCGACGCCGGGATAGTTGTTCGCCATCGCCGCGGCGATGCTGGCGAAGACGAGCGTGAAAGTGCCGAGCGCTTCGACGAACAGCGGACGGGCGAGCGGACGCATCGCGTGGCCTCGAAGATGGAATCGGAGAGGTATCTGGGACGGCGGGAAGTGTACACGGCGGACAAGGGCCAGCGGAAGGGGAGCGGGTCGCTCCGGTTGACATTCGACCCGAGCCACCCCACCTTGGGTAGTATGTCTACCTCAGAACGACCGCCCCTCCTCCAGGGGACCCTCGACCTGCTCATCCTGCGCACGCTTGCCGGGGGCCGGGCCCACGGGCAGGGTGTGGCCCGCGCCATCCAGGCCACCTCGCGTGAGTCGATCCTCGTCGACCACGGTTCCCTCTACCCCGCACTCCAGCGCCTGGAGGAGCGGGGCTGGATCCGCGCCGAGTGGGGCACGTCGGAGAATAATCGCCGCGCTCGCTTCTATGAGATCACGCCCATCGGACGGCGCCAGCTGGTGCGGGAGACCCGCGAATGGTGGGCCCTCGCCGATGCCATCGGGCTGGTGCTCGGCCCCCGTCCCTCGGAGCGGTGACCATGTGGACGCCCTGGTCGGCCCTTCGGAGATGGCGGCGCCTTGACTCGGACTTTTCCGAGGAGATCAACGCGCATCTCGCCCTGGAGGCCGATCGGCTGGTGGCCGAAGGGCTGTCGCCGCGCGCGGCTGCGCTCGAGGCCCGCCGCCGCTTCGGCAACCTGACCCAGGTCACGGAAGATTTCCACCGGCGCCGCACCGTCCGCTGGATCGAGGTCCTGCTCCGGCACACGAGCCGCGCCGCGCGGCGGCTGGTGCACGCCCCGGTCTTCTCCTCGACCGTGGTGCTCACCCTCACGCTCGGCATCGGGGCCACCGCTGCGGTCTTCAGCCTGGTGGACGGTGTCCTCCTGCGGCCGCTGCCGTTCGCCCGCCCGGGCCAGTTGGTGGATCTGTCCCACTCATTGGCCGTGCACGGGATCACCCACGTGGACCAGTCGGACGCGACGTACCTCTACTATGCCGCGGCCAACCGCGTCTTCTCCGGCATCGGCGCCTACCGGCTCGTGGATGTGGATCTTGCCGCCGCCACCGCCGATGCGGCGCATGTGGACCGCGTCCAGGCGACACGGGCGAGCGCCAGCACGTTCCAGGTGCTCGGCGTTCCGCCGCTCCGCGGCCGGGTCTTCCAGGACGACGAGGATCGACCCGGAAGCATCCCCGTCGTCATCCTCTCGGAACGCCTCTGGCGGACCCGCTACGCCGCCGATCCGGCGATGCTCGGTCGGCGCGTGTCGGTCGACGGCGTACCCCATCAGGTCGTGGGGATCATGCCATCGGGGTTCGCATTCCCCGACGAGCAGACGGCGCTCTGGCTGCCCATCGGCATCGACCCGACCCGGACTGAATCGGCCAACTTCGATCTCCGGGCGGTGGCGCGGCTGCGGGCCGGAGTCACGCCGGAGGCGGCCGCCGCCGAACTGCAGCGGCTCCTCCCACAGGTGCCCGAGGCCTATCCGGGCCGCCTCACTGCCGGCGCCATTGCCTTGACCAGGATGCGTGCGGTCGTCCGCCCGCTGCGGGACGTGATCGTCGGCGGGATCGGGCGCGCGCTCTGGGTGGTCCTGGGTGCCGCCGTCTGCCTGCTCTTCACCGTCTGTGCCAATGTGGCCAACCTTTTCCTGGTGCGGGCGGAGGAGCGCCAGCACGAGGTCGCGGTGCGGCGCGCGCTCGGCGCCGGCCGCGGCGAGATCGCAGCGGAGTTCCTGGCCGAGGGGCTGCTGCTGGCGGCGACGGGCGGAGCGCTGGGGCTCGCCGTGGCCGGTGCGGCGGTCGATGTATTGCGGTCGGTCGGCTCCGGATTCGGCATTTCCCGGCTTGAGGTCGTCGGGATCAACGGAACCGTGGTAGCTGTGACCGTCGGCGTCGTGCTGCTGACCGCGCTGATGACGAGCTTCCTGCCGGTGTTCCGCACCGCCGGTGCCGCATCCACCGATTTCCTCCGCACCGGTCGGGCCGCCACCGGCGGACGTGGCCGGCACCGGGCCCGCCGTGCCTTCGTGGTGGCCCAGGTCGCACTGGCGCTGGTCCTGGTGACCGGAGCCGGCCTGATGGCGCGGAGTTTCCAGCGGCTGCGCGCCGTGACGCCGGGTTTCGACGCGGCACACACTTACGTCTTTCGTCAAGCCCTGCCCGTCGCGGATTCCGCCGATGCCATCGGCTCGGCCGCGCTCATTTCCCGCGAAGTGGACTCCGTGGCGCAGCTTCCCGGGGTGGAGGCCGTCGGCGCCATCTCGAAGCTCCCGCTCGAGGCCGCTGGCCGCCGCGACACCGCCCTGTTCGCCGAAGACCGGCCGCCGGCGATGGGTGCGATGCCCAACGTGCATCAGGTGGTCTATGCATCGCCGGACGCCTTTGCGGCGTTGGGAATGATGCTGGTCGAGGGGCGGACCTTCCGACGTGCCGATCCCGCACATCCGCTCCTCGATGCCATCGTGACGCGGGCGCTCGCGAAGCGTTACTGGGGTGGCAGTCCGGCGGTCGGCAGGCGGTTCCGTCTGGCGCCGGACGGCCCGCTGTTCAGCGTGGTCGGGGTCACCGGGGACATCCACGGCACCGGGCTCGCCGAACCACCCGATGAGACCGTCTTCTTGCCGCTGGTCACTGCACCGGGGCCGGCCCTTCCCGATGGTGGCGCCGGGACCAGGCGCTGGATGCCACTCGAGCTGGCCATCGTGGTCCGGGCCCACCGCGATCCGGTCTCCCTCGCGGTGCCGGTCGAACGCACCCTGCGGGCGCTGGCTCCGGGTGTTCCCGTCTACGGTGTCCGCCCGATGACCGACGTCGTGGCATCCTCGATGGCACGGACGTCCTTTACCTTGCTCCTCCTCCGGATCGCCGCGGTGGCAGCGCTCCTGATCGGTGCGGTCGGACTCTATGGCGTGGTGGCCTATATGGTGGGGCTGCGTGCGCGGGAAATGGCGGTCCGGATCGCCCTGGGGGCCAGGCCCTCGGCGTTGCGCCGGCTGGTGCTGCGCCAGGCCCTGTCGATCACCGGGATCGGTGTCGTCCTCGGCCTTGGGGCGACGGTGCTCCTGACGCGCTTCCTCGACGCGCTGCTCTTCGATGTTGCGCCGACCGATCCGATGACCCTGTTCGGCTCCGTGGTGTTGCTGTCGGCCGTGGCGGTCGTGGCCAGCTGGGTGCCGGCGCAACGGGCGGCGGTGATGGATCCCGTGGCGGTGCTGCGTACGGACGCGTAGAAACCATTCTCCGCGAGTGCACTCGCCGATGTCCTGGAATCGGATCGGCCGCAGGTCCATTTATCAGATGGGGGATGTGCAATGCGACGGAAGGTCGGGACGGTATGGCAATGGGGCCGGCTCGCGTCGCTTGCCCTGTGGGCCAGTGCCGTCATGTCGGGGTGCAATCCGGCGGCGCAGGCGACGCGGCAGGTCGAGCTGCCACCGACCACCGTGGTCCTCGCGGGAGGGTGCTACTGGGGCGTGCAGTCGGTGTTCCGGCACGTGCAGGGCGTCACGACCGTCACCGCGGGCTACGCCATCCCCGTGCCGTCCAGCGCCGGCGCCGGACACGACGCTGCCGCCGAGGCGGTCCGTCTGGTCTATGACTCGACCCGGATCTCCTACCGCCAGATCCTCGACATCTTCTTCTCCGTGGTCCACGATCCGACCGAGGTGGACCGGCAGGGTCCCGACGTCGGCGCGGAATATCGATCGGTGGTGTTCGCCGGTAACGCGTCGCAACGGAGCATCGCCCGGGCCTATATCGATTCGCTGAGCGGGGCCCGCCGTCTTTCCCGGCCGATCGTCACCGAGATCACCGGGCTCGGTTCATTCCAGGTCGTGGACCAGTCCCAGCAGGACTATGCCGAGAAGCACCCGACCGATGCCTACATCGTGATCAACGATGTGCCGAAGGTGGAGGCGTTGCGGCGGCAGTTCCCGGCGCTGTACAAGGGCTGATCACTCCGCGCGCCGGAAGAGCAGTGCGGCGTTGATCCCGCCGAAGCCGAAGGAGTTGCTGAGGAGATATTCGGGGTCGGCGTCGACCCCCGTGCCGCGCAGGTACTCAAGGTCACAGGCGGCGTCGGGAGCGTCGAGGTTGACGGTCGGTGGCAGCCAGCGGTGATGGCTGGCCAGCGCGCAGATGGCGGCCTCGAAGGCACCGCTCGCTCCCAGCGCATGCCCGTAGTACCCCTTGGTGCCGCTCAGCAACAGTCTCCCGGCGTGCGCGCCGAAGGCGAGCTTGATGGCCACGGTCTCGGTGGGGTCGTTGAGCGCGGTGGCGGAGCCGTGCGCGTTGACGTAGCCGATCGATGGGGGCGTCACGTGGCCGTCCGCGAGTGCGAGGGAGATCGCGCGCGCCGCCTGCCGACCATCGGGACGGGGCGCCGTCATGTGATGCGCGTCGTTGCTGGTCCCGTACCCGCACACCTCCGCGTACACCGGTGCGCCGCGGGCCTGCGCCCGTCCCCGTTCCTCCAGCACCAGCACCGCCGCCCCCTCGGCCATCACGAATCCGTCCCGTCCCTGGTCGAACGGCCGGCTCGCCGCGGCCGGGTCGTCGTTGCGGGTGGACATTGCCCGGATGATCGAGAACGCCCCGAAGGAGAGCGGCGCCAGCGGCGCCTCGGCGCCGCCAGCGAGCATCACGTCGGCCTCGCCGCGCCGGATGGTTCGGAAGGCGTCGCCGATGGCCATCGCGCCCGAGGCGCAGCTCATCCCGTTGGTCGCGTTGGGGCCGGTGAGCCCGAACTCGATCGCCAGGTTGCAGCTCGCCGCACCGGCAAAGACCGTGAGCGCGAGCCCGGGGTCCACGTCACGCACGCCGCCCCGCAGGTAGCGCTCGTGCTGCTCTTCGGCGTGGGCCACGCCGCCGAGTGCCGTGCCCATCATGGCGCCGGTGCGGTCGGGGTCTTCGCGTTCGAGGTCGAGCGACGCATCGGCGATCGCCAGCCGCGCGGCGGCGAGGGTGAACTGGGAGCATCGGTCGAGGCGTTTGACGCGGCGCTCCTCGACAAAATCCGACGGGTGGAAGTCGGGCACTTCCCCCGCCACCCGTGTCCGAAACGGCGTCGGGTCGAATCGGGTGATGTGCCCCACCGCTGACCGCCGGGCCCGGAGGCCCGCCCAGAAAGGCTCGGCCCCGGTGCCGATCGGCGTCACGGTCCCGATCCCCGTCACCACCACCCGGCGCGGTTCAGGCATCGGGACGTTCCACGATCCCTGCGATCCCCCGCAACGTGCGCGACGCGATCCCGTGCACGAAGACTGGGCCGATCACCCATCGGGCCGCCGCCCGCCCGACGACGGGCCACGCCGGGCCGGTCCACTCATGCACGATGGTCACCAGGGTGCCCCTGTCTTCGCTCGAGAATGTCCACGCGACGTCCATTCCGGTCGTGATGCCACGCACGTGCCGGTAGCGCACCGCTGGCGTCGCCCGATCCACCCACATCTCCGACGTCCACCAGGCCGGCCAGCGGAAGGGGCCGAACGGTCGCCACGCCGCCATTTCCACCAGTGCCGGGCCGCCGCCGGGTCCGGGCTTGAGGCGGACCCAGCGGTAGTGCGGCAGCCATTCGGGCCAGCGTTCGACGTCGGCGGCGGCGGCGAGCACCCGATCGATCGGGGCCCGCATCAGGCGCTGGTCCACCGTGCGCATCATCGTGCTTCCATCGCATCGGTACGCCACCATGCGACCACCCGAAAGCCGGGCCGTGTTCCCACAGACGCGCGTATCCCGGCGGCGGCGCACAGCTTCCGTAGTTCTACCGTGGTGTAGCCGCGCCCGATGGAGGTGACTCCGTCGGCCCGTGTGTCGGGGTCGAACCGGAGCAGCGCGGCCCCTGCCCGGAAGAGCATCGGTGCCATCCGGCTGCGACGCAGGTCCGCCACCACCACGCCACGGCGCGCGATCCGGTCGGCGTTGACAAGCAACTCCCGCGCCGACACTGCATCGAGGTGATGCAGTACCTGGCTGATGAGCGCGATGTCCACGCTGTGCGTCGCGAAAGGGAGGGCGCCGGCACAGCCGAGGATGACCTCGATGGCGTTGCCCCGGGCGAGACGTGCGGCGGCGGGGTGCCGCTCAAGGCCGAAGGTCCGGAGTTCGATCCCCCGGCGCCGGGCCCGACGTGCCGCCGCGCGGGGGAGGTCGCCGGCACCGGTACCGATGTCGAGGAGTGAAGCCGGTCCGGGCGCGTGCCCGGCGAGGACGCGATCGATCCCGTACAGCGCGGCCCGCGTCCCACCGAACCATCGATTGGCCCGCGCGATGTTCCCGAGCGAGGTCGTCACGCGTGCCGGATCGGCGGTGGGTTCGTCCAGGAGCTCGTGCCCGGCGGCGAACGCCGGCGCTCCGTTCATCCGGGCCCGAGGCCGGTGTACCCGCCCCGGTAATAGAGAAGGGGAGATCCGCCCCGGGTGGCGCCGCCGGTGACCCGACCGACCAGGATGGTGTGGTCTCCGCCCGGATGCACCGCGAAGTGCTCGCACTCGATGTGGGCAAGAGCCCCGTCGAGGACCGGCTCGCCGTCGGTCGATGGGTGCCAGCCGACGCCGGCGAACCGGTCGGACTCGCTCTGGGCAAAGCGGCGCGAGAGTCCCTCCTGCCCCGCGTCCAGGATATTGACCACGAACCGCGATGCGTGGACCAGCACGTCGTGCACGTCGGCGGTGCGATCGATCGACACCGAGAGCAACGGTGGCAGCAGCGACACGGAGGCGAGGCTGTTGACGGTCATCCCCGCGGGTCCGCCGCCCGGTGCGCGGGTGGTCAACACCGTGACGCCGGTGGCGAAATGCCCCAGCAATCGCCGGAAGTCGGCGGGATCGGCGTCCTTGGTCACAGCAGGGCCCGGGCGAGGAAATCGGGCGAAAGCACCTTCCGCGCAGGCAGGAGATCACCGGTGACAGCGATCAACCGGTCGGCCAGGCGGTGTCGTTCGATCCGCCGCACGGCGTGGTCGAAGAGCGCCGGTGCCAGCATCAGCCAGCCGATGATCCGCTCCACGGCCCAATGCCCGGCAAATTCGGCCCGGCGCGCGGCGGCGTATGGTACGAGGGCTCGCCGGGTGGGAATGCCGCCGCGCGCCAGGGCGGTCACCGCCGTCGCCGCCGCCAGCTCGGCGCCTCGCAGCGCGCGATGGATCCCTTCGCCGGTGAAGGGGTCGAAGAATTCCGCCGCATCGCCGAGGAGAAGGGCGCCATCGGCCACCACGCGAGATGATCGTGCCGCGAAGGGGCCCGTCACCATCACATCCCGCACGGTGGCGTCCTGGTCCACCCGGCCGGCCACCCCGGGGTATCGCGCCAGCTGCCGGTGGAAGAATCCGGTCGCATCACCCCGAGCCGCCCCGCTCACGCGGCGGGGGACCACGAGTGCCACGTTCGTCACGCCGCCGCCGATATGGTTGAGTCCGACGTATCCCTCCGGCCCCACATGCATCTCCGCGTGATTTCCCAGCCCGCGAACTCCCGCGATGTGGGCCACGAAGGCGATGCGCCGGGGTGCGGCGTGGCGGCGTGGACCCAGTCGTCGGGCCACGATGGAGCGCAGCCCGTCGGCACCGATGGTGAGCCGGGCACGGATGGTGCTGATCCGGCCGTCGGCATCGCTCACCACCACACCCGCGACCGCGCCGCGCTCGTAGAGGAGGTCGCGGACGGTCGTGGCCTCCCGCACCTCGGCGCCGGCTGCCCGCGCCGCCCCGACCAGCCGTGCATCGAGCAGCCGACGCGGCACCGACAGGCCGGTGCTCCGGAATGCCGTCGCGCCGTTCGGGGCGAAGTGGCCGATCAGCTGTCCCCCCCGGGAGGTCGAGACCGAGGTGCCCGTGGGTCGCGCGCCGACGGCGTCGAGATCGGCGAGCACGCCCAGGCGCGCGAGGACCGCGACTGCGGCGGGGCTCATGTACTCGGAGCACGCTTTTTCGCGGGGGAACCGCGCGCCATCCACCGCGAGCACGTCGAGTCCGGCGCCGGCCAGGAGTGCGGCCACGGCCGCACCGCCGGGACCCGCTCCGGCAACGAGCACATCCACCGACCGGCGGGAGTGGGTCATCGCGCGCCGCGTCCGATCCAATACCACGCGGCGGCGCCGAGCACCGCGCCCGATCCCGTGGCGATCGCGTTGACACCGTCATTGGTGAGCCAGTGCCAGCCGTGTGTCGGGAGCGCCGGGGTGCCGCAGCGGTGGATGGCGCGCTCAGTGTCCACGTCGCAGGCGGGGCAGTGGAACCGGCCCTGGACCGTACCGCCGAGCGCTGAATCGAGCACCATTCCGACCCATCCGACGACCGCAGCGACCATGAACAATCGGGCACTTCGGGTAACGACCGCCGCGGCGGCGGCCACCACCAGGGCGCCGAGGAGGGCGCCGAACGTACCCCGGAGCGTGACACCGCCGCTGGTGCCGGCGGGGATCGTGGCGCCGCTCAAGATGTGATGCGGGGGGCGCGGACTGGTGGCGCCGATGGCGGTGGCCCAGGTGTCGGCCGCGGCGACGGCGAGCGACGAGGTGATGGCCCAGAGGGCGAGTGTCGGTCGAGTCGAGGCGGCGAGGGCGGCGATCGCCGCTGCACCGCCATTTGCCAGCACCTGGCCGGCGTCGCGGCGACCGCCCTTGGCCTCGCCCTGCCGGGCTGCGGGATCGGGGAGGAGGTGCGACAGGGCGGAGCTGGACAGGAAGAACGCGAAAAGGGCGGCCGCGCCGGCCCAGCCCCCGGCCCAGAGGACCACCGTGCCGACGGCGGCGGCCGCCACGCATCCCCAGCCGGAGAGCGCGCCGAACCCCGTCGCCAGCAGTGCCACCGCCACCGCGATCTCCGCCGCGAGCGTCAGGCGCACATCAGCCGCCGCTCCGAATGCACTTGAGCAGACGCTCCCGGACGTCTTCGGGGATACGCTTGCCGCCGCAGCTCTTGAGCAGCTCAAGGAACCGCCCCTCGAAGGCGACGTACTTGAGGCAAGGTGTGCAGGCGTCGAGGTGCTTCCGGACCGCGTCCGCGGTCTCCGGCGTCGCTTCGCCCCGGAGCACATCCTGAAGCTCGTCGAGCATGCGGGAACAATCCATCGCATCGTGGGCGCTCATCGCGCAGCCTCCCCCTTCAGATACCCCTGCTCCACCGCGTGATCGTGCAGCGCCCGCTGCAAAAGGCGGCGCGCCCGGAACAGCCGGGACTTGACCGTGCCGACAGGCACGTCGAGCACCTGGGCGATCTCGGCGTACGCCATCCCTTCCAGGTCGCTCAGCACCAGGGCCTCACGGAACTCCTCGGGCAGTGCCTCGACGGCCTTGAGCACCGTCTCATCCACCAATTTGGTGAAGAAGGTCCCTTCCGGATCGCTCTCGGCCACCTCGCGCAGGATGGAATGCCGATCGGCCGTGTCGATGTCCATCGCGATCGGCTCGCGCTTGCGGCGACGGTAGCCATTGATGAATGCGTTCCGCAGGATCGTGAGCAACCAGGCCCGGGCGTTGCTGCCGGGACGGAAGCCATCCCAGCCTCGCAGCGCCTTCAGCAGCGTTTCCTGCACCAGGTCCTCGGCGTCGGCCGCATTGCCGGTCATTCGCCGCGCGACGCGGTAGAGCACGTCGAGGTGGGGCAGGACTTCGGTCTCGTAGGCCGCAGTGGCATCGGTCATCGAGGAAAACTCCCCGGAGCGACCATCGGAGGCAATGGGGCACTCGCCACTCACCACCCGCCACCCGCCACTGGCCACCCGCCACTCACCACCCACCACTCGCCACTCACCACCCGCCACTCGCCACCCGCCACTCGCCACTCGTCTCCCACCACTCGCCACCCGCCACTCGCCACCATTAGAATCATCCATCGTGTCACCCGTCCCCGCCGTCGAGATCGATGCCATCCTGCCGCTGAGCCTCCTCGAGGCGATGCGCAATGTCGACACGCCGGTGGAGGATGGGCTGGAGGAGCTGGCCGGCGAGATCGTGGCCAAGCGCCTCGGGCTCTCGCCGACGGTGGCGGCGCAGATCGCGCGCTACGACTGGGCCGCGGGGCGCCGGGTGCCGGTCTCGCTGGAGGAGGCGCTGGCGGTGTTCCGGCTGGTCGGGCGGCGTCCCGATGCCGATCTCGTCTTTGCCGATGCCGGTCGCCGTGCCGCCCGACGCGCGATGCAGGAGGCCGGCATCGCACCGCGGGCGCTCCTGGGACTGGTGCCGGAGGGGGCGGCACGTCCCTTCGGGTTGCGGCTGGCGCGGCGGCTGGCGCGGCGGGTCTTTGCCGGCCAGATCTTCCTCAAGGACGCCGAGGCGGGCGCCCAGGTTCCCGATCCGCTCGGTCTCGATGACGTTCCCGATGGCAGGGCGTGTGATTTCTATGGGGCCGCGTTCGCCGAACTGTTGCGGGGTCTTGCCGGGTTCGAAGGTGCCATGCGCCATATCCATTGCCGCGCTCGCGGCGACGACCGATGCCAATGGCGCGCCAGCGCCGTGGGAGGATACCAGTGAGTGGAATAGGTGACATCGACCGGACCCAGCTTGCCGCAGGACTTGCCGAACTCGGCGCCGACGGCTGGCTGTTGTACGATTTTCACGGACTGAACCCCGTGGCCGGTCGGGTGCTTGCCCTGGGTGGACTGGGCACCCGTCGGCTCTTCGTGCTCATTCCCCGCGAGGGGAGGCCCATCGCGGTGGCCCACAAGATCGAGCTCCAGCCGATGGAAGGGTTTCCCGGCGAGATCGTCCCCTACGCCAAGTGGGAAGAGCTGCACGCGGCGTTGGGGCGACTGGTCAAGGGAAGGACGTTGGCGATGGAAGTGTCGCCCAGGGACGCAGTGCCGTACCTCGACCGTGTCCCTCACGGCGTGGTGCAGTTGCTGGAGGGCCTTGGGGCCACGATCGTTCCGTCGGACCAGCTGGTGACGCGATTTGCGTCACGGTGGTCGGAGGCAGAACTGTCCGACCACCTTGCGGCGGCGGAGATCCTGGCCGAAGTTGCCAAGTCGCAACTGGCCTGGGCGGTGACCCAGGGCGGGACGGGGCTCAGCGAGGTGGCGCTGCAACGGCGCGTCGTGGCGGAGATGGAAGCGCGCGGTCTCAAGCTCACCACCCATCCCATCGTCGGATTCGGGCCCAACGCCGCCAATCCGCATTACGAGCCGATGGAAGGCCACGATCGGACCCTGGGGCGTGATGAGGTGGTGCTGCTGGACCTCTGGGGTGGACGCGGCCGGGTCGACACCGTCTTTGCCGACCAGACCTGGATGGGATTCTCCGGAAGCAAGATCCCGGACAAGGTCCAGAAGGTCTGGGAAGTGGTGCGGGATGCCCGGGATGCCGCGGTGGCGCTGGTCCAGGAGCGGGTCCGGGGGGGGAAGCCGATCGCCGGGTTCGAGGTGGACCGGGCGGCGCGCGGTGTCATCGAGAAGGCGGGCTTCGGCGCGGCATTTGTCCATCGCACCGGTCATTCGATCGACCGGGACCTGCACGGGTCCGGCCCGCATATGGACGATTTTGAGACCCACGATGAGCGCAAGCTCATTCCGGGTGTGGGCTTCTCGGTGGAGCCCGGCGTCTATCTGGTCGGAGAGTTCGGTGTCCGGAGCGAGATCAACATGTACTGGGGGAAGGATGGGGCGCGGGTGACTCCGGATCGGCCGCAGCGGGAGCTGATCATTCCGGGTCGATAGTGCGGGCCCCGGCGCCGTTCCAGAGAGTTACGCAGGCGTTGGGCGCTCTTCCGGGGGTCAGGGGCATTGCTTGACAGGTGACGAGGGTCACCTCATATTGCTCATCCCGACCTGCCGCGGTCGGGTTCCAGATACAGTTCGGTAACAGTTTCCTCGACAAGTCGGTTGCGTTCCCTCGCGGGCCAAACGCTGGCGTCCTGCCGCCCCAATTCCGGCCAATATGCCGCGGAGGGATGGTGCTGCGCCGGCTTACGTGACAGGGCAGTTCCGGTGTTCACGCCTTTGGAGGAAGTGCTCATGATTCAACGCTGTGTCAGGGCCGTTGCACGCGTCGCGCACCTGGCCACCCTGGCGGCGGTCGCCTTGGTGCTCGGGGCGGGTGCCCTCTCGGCGCAGGCCACCGCCAAGATCGAAGGGCGGGTCCGAGACGCATCCGGACAGCCGATCGCGAATGCACAGGTATTCATCGTTGGATCGGCCTTCTCGGCCCTTACCAACGGTCAGGGCTATTACTTCATCAACAACGTGCCGACCGGCACCATCTCGATGAAGGCCGCCTTCGTCGGCTATCAGCCGGTGCAGGTCAACAGCGTGCAGGTCCTGGGCGGTCAGACGATGACCCAGGACTTCTCGCTCAAGGCCTCCGTGGTCCAGGTGCAGGCCCTCGAGATCACCGCCGAGCATCCGCTGGTACCGCGCGACCAGGTCACGTCGAAGAGCCGTATCGACGGGCAGATGGCCGAGGCGCTGCCGGTCGACCGGGTGTCCGCATTGCTGGCGCTCCAGCCCGGTGTGGTGGCGAGCGCGGGCGGCGGCACGCTGTCGATCCGCGGCGGCCGGCCGAGCGAGAACGTGACCTACGTTGACGGTGTGCCGGTGACCCCGGGGTACCGGGGCGGCGGCTTCGTGGGCTCTGGTGGATCGTCGCTGACGGTCAACGCCAACGGCCTGCAGGAGGCCAACGTCACCACCGGCGCGACCAACGCCGAGTTCGGCAATGCGCAGGCCGGCATCCTCGATTTCAACACCCGTTCCGGTGGGCAGCAGTTCTCCGCCAACCTCGGTCTCAGCACCGACCAGCCCTTTGCGAAGACCTCGAGCCTGGGGTACACGCAGATCCGTGGCGGCATCGGCGGTCCGATCCCCGGCGTGGCGAACCTGACCTATTACGCCAGCGCCCTTCTGGAGGGTCAGGAGACGCAGTCCACCGGGTTCGACGGCAACGTGACCCCGCTCTTCGTCCCCGCCGGCATCGACAAGACCGTGGCGGTGCCGACCAAGTTGGGCGATCCCTTTGCCGACACCACGTATGTGCCGGTGGAGAAGTTCGCCCAGTACAACGGCGACTGCACTCAGTTCTCGGGGAGCGTCAACACCGGCATCGCGAGCAACTACGGCCAGAAGTGCTACGGCTCGTGGCGGCCGCGGACGGCGACCTCGAATTACCAGCTTTCCGGCAAGCTGCTGTACACCTTCGGCACCGGCAACCGGCTGACCTTCACGGTCAACCGGTCGCAGGGCCAGGGTCGCAGCGGGGACGTTCCCACTATCCTGGGCAATATGATGAATCCGGCGCAGCAGGCCGGGTTCATCAGCCAGGACAACGTCTTCACCCTGAACTGGTCGCAGAATCTCTCGAAGTCGGCCGACAAGGCGCTGGCGCTCGAGACCTACCTCTCGTACCAGACCGACCGGACCAACGGCGGCCCGATGACCCAGCAGAGCGAGTTGAGCTCCCGCGATCCGTTCGGCGGGTTCATGATCGCGCCGCTGCAGTTCATGTTCAATTTCGACAATTTCCCGCTCAACGACCAGCTGATCAACAACTACAAGAACAACACCCAGCTGCCGGGGACCAGGATCTCTCCGTACGACCTGAAGAACGTGTCGCAGTACGGTGGCATCGACCAATACCGGAATGATGCGTACGGCCTCCTCGGGTTCAGCGAAGGGGGCGGTCCCACCAACCGGATCAGCATGTACAGTGAGAACCGGATCGTCGGTCGCGCCGCGCTCGACTGGCAGGCCGACCGCTACAACCGGATCAAGCTGGGTGGCGATTTCACCAAGTACGACGACTTCTTCTACTCGATGGGCCTGACGACGCTGATCTTCTCCGATGCCTGGCACGAGAAGCCGACCGCGGCGGCGGGGTTCATCACCGACCGTGTCGACCTGGGCGATGTCGTCATCGACGCCGGTCTCCGGTACGATTACTACAGCACCGGTGCCGTGCGCCCGTACCTGCTCGACACCGCGTCCACCAGCGCCACCTTCGGCCAGTACTCCTACTTCCCGCGCACCAGCACGTACGGCGTGGGGGCGGGTGGGGCCATCACGACGTTCGGCGGCAAGCCGCTGGTCGAATACCGGCAGGACGCCACGCACGGCTACCTGAGCCCGCACATCCAGGTGGCGTTCCCGGTGACCCAGCACACCAACTTCCGGCTCTCCTACGCGCACCAGGTGCAGACGCCGGACTTCGGGACGCTGCTCGCGGGCGTCAACACCGACCTGCAGCTCACCAACACCAACCAGGTCTACGGCAACGACCTTGGGTTCGGGAAGACCGTGACGTTCGAGTTCGGCGTCCGGCACGAATTCAACCCGGACATGGTGCTCGACATCGCGGCGTACAACAAGGACAAGCTGGCCGACGCGGCAGCGCGTCTGGTATCGCTGTACGACCCGGCCACCAAGGCGACGCAGAACATCCGCCTGATGACCTCGTCGGACTTCGGCAACACCAAGGGCATCGACGTGAGCCTGCAGCGCCGGTTCGGGAACCTCTTTACCGGCCAGCTCTCGTACACCTTCTCCGATGCCAAGAACACCGGCAGCGATCCGTACACCTACATCAACTTCGGGTCCCGGATCGTCGACCTGCTCTCCGGCGGCAACTCCGCGCCGCCGCAGGCCATCCTGCCCACCGCACAGGACCGCACCCACAACCTGGCCGGGATCTTCTCGCTCAACTTCCCGGACGGCTGGCGGAGCGGCACCACCGCGGGACGCGTGCTGCAGAACTTCGGCGTGACCGGGACGTTCCGGTATGCCAGTGGCACGCCGTTCACCAAGTGCAGCAACACGACGTCCAACGCGGGTGTGATCGCGAACGACAACAGTTCGTCAGGCCCCTGCGCCAACGCGAACGATTTCCTGTCGGACGTGAACCAGGTGCGGCTCCCGGCCATCAAGACCTTTGACGCCAAGTTCACCAAGGGCTTCAAGCTCGGGAAGTACGACCTGACCGCGTACGTCGATGCACGCAACCTGCTCAACTTCAAGAACGTGCTGGCGGTGTACAGCGCCACCAACGACGTGACCAACGGGCTGCAGGAGGCCCAGAACTGGTCCAGCGACTCGGCCGACTTTGCCTCCGAAGCGCTCAAGAACTCCAAGTACACCACCGGCAGCGCTGCGATCGATCTGACCTTCGGCGGCGCCGGCGAGAACGGCTGCGGCGCCTGGGTGACGGCGGCCAACACGCCGGCCGCTCCGAACTGCGTCTACCTGATCCGGGCGGAACAGCGCTTCGGCAACGGCGACGGCACCTTCAGCGTGGCGGAGCAGCACCGCGCCTCCGATGCCAACTACCTGGTCGGGGCGGGGCTCAACAACTTCACCGGGTCCCCGCGGCGCGTTCGCGTGGGCTTCGAGATCAACTTCTAGTCCAAGAGCGGCGGCGGCGGTGGTCACCGGAAGGCCGGTGACCCCCGTCGGCGGCGCACCTGCACACATCTGAGCGAGGTTGCGATGCACTCTCGAATTCGTGCGTACGGCGTGACCCTGGCGGCGCTCCTGGCGCTGGCGGTGGCCCTGCCGGTCGGGCTCAGCGCCCGGCCCAAGCCGGGTGTCACTCCCGCCGGCAGTTTCCGGCTCTTCGGACGCTCCCTGGGCGCGGCGACGGTCAACCGCATCTATTGCGGCCTTCTGTCGAGCGGCAAGGTCTGCGCTGACTCCACCAACTCCTCGACGATCCCCGGCGGCTTCTGGCCCAAGGGGACCGGCAACCAGTACGTGTTCAACTCGGGGATGCAATTCGGCGGGGTGATCGCCGATGCGAACCTTGCTGGCGGCGGCGATGGGGGCCCGTTCGTCTGGAGCTCAGACACCACCGGCGCCTTCTTCTTCGATGCCCGCGGCGACCTCTCCCACGGCCAGGAAGTCCAGCCGATCTTCAACTACCAGAACGCCTCGGATCAGGCCTCCTGGCCCGATGCGGCCAAGGTCCCGGCGAATGACCGCGGTTCGTCCACCTACTTCTCGCTCCTCCAGGGTCAGGACGAGGCGTCGCAGGGGGATATCTGGTTCCTCACCTGGGACGGCGATCCGGCGTTCAGCGCCGGCCGCAAGCACCCCTTGGGCGTCCTGGTCGAGACCCGGATGATGGGGTGGAACTACCCCGCCGGGAACAACGACATCCTGTATCTCGTCTACACGTTCTATAACGTCAGCTCCACCTGCCCGGCCGATTACGCCGGTGTGCGGCCCTCGATGCAGAGCATCCTGCTGCAGCAGGCGGCCGTCTTCCAGGCCAAGAACAACGCGGCCTTCGGCATCACCCTCCCTGCCTGCGGTTACACCATCAGCAAGTTCTTCGCGAACTTTGCCGCCGACATGGACGTGACGCCGGACGCCGGCAACAACTACGCCAGCGTCAACATCCCCTACCAGCTCGGCTACGTCTACAGCTCCTACTTTGCCCAGAACTCCAGCGCCACCGGGTATCCGCCGGACATCGACGGCCCGCCGTTCATGGGGGGCTACGGCTTCGTGGGCGTCAAGTACCTGGCGAGCCCGGATTCAGGGACCGCACCGAACAAGGCACCCGCCGGACTGTCGCTCTTCAGCGACACTGAGAACGGCGGCGTCTTCGGTGACCCGGGCAATGCCATCCAGCTCTATCGGTATATGTCCGGCACTGTATCTCCGTCCTTGGGCGACGGGCAGTGCAACCACGATCCGGTGGCATCGCACATCTGCCACGTCGAAGTGAGCGCGCCGAACGACATGCGCTTCTTCCAGTCGTCGGGCCCCTTCGACCTTCCGGCCGGCGGCTCCGGCTCGGTGGTCGTGGCGTACATCTTTGCTTCGCCGGTCAAGTTCGGGCCCTGCCAGACGGCCGGCAGCGGCGCCGGCGCCGGCGCCTGCGGCAACCTGAACCCCGGCAACCCGGAGGCGCTCAGCAGCCTCGACAGCCTCACGGCCGGCAACGTGAACGTGGTGGATCACCTGACCGGCTTCGTGAGCTACGCCGCCGGTACCGAGACCAAGCCCGACCAGAACCACTTCGTGGTGGTCCCCGGCTCGCTGCTCGGCAAGGCGAACATCGCGCAGCTGGTGTTCAACAACAAGTTCCTCCTCCCGTTCGCCCCGTCGAGCCCGGACTTCTTCCTGGTGCCGGGCGACAACTCGGTGGCCGTGATGTGGCGGCCCTCGAGCACCGAGGCCACGGGCGACCTGTATTACCAGATCGCCCACAGTGCGGTGACGCTCGATTCGGTGGGCAACCCGACGACGATCCCGAACCCGCTGTATGATCCGAACTACCGGCAATTCGACGTGGAAGGCTATCGGGTGTACCGAGGCCGGAACCAGGGTGACCTCCATCTCCTGGCGCAGTTCGACAAGGCCGGCACCGTGATCAACGACTACAACGGGCAGGTCAACCCGGTCCCGACCTGTGCACCGGAGCTTGGGATCAACAAGACCGGCATCGGCGCGGACCACACCTGCAACGGCAAGTACAATGCGATCGCCGCTGGTGTGACGCAGACCAAGTTCGTCGCGCATCCACTGGTCGGATCGATCGTGCAGGTCATTCTCTCCTCCGGCCGTGTGGCGCTCGCCAACGGCACCGCCCTGGTGACCATTGCGGATACCGCCGTGACCGGCACCGCCAGCGGCAAGTTCCCGGCACTGACCGACAACGGCGTGCCGTTCACCTACGTGGACAACACGGCGCTCAACAACCTGCGGTACTTCTACGCCGTCACCGCGTTCGACGTGAACTCGATCCAGTCGGGTCCGTCGAGCCTGGAGTCGCCGCGGGTGCCGAAGGCCGCGATCCCGATGCACCCGGCGAGCAACTACAGCTCGACCTACACCGTGTCGCCGCCGGTCCTGGAAGGCCGCGGTGTCGATCTGTCCACCCACGTGACGGTGGCGCAGACCATCGACCCGACCACCGGTGAGTTCTCCGGGCCGGCGCAAGCGACCAGCAACTGGCAGATCGGGTTGGCTGGCGCCGTCGTGCCACAGGTGCTCCAAGGTCCGGTGTCCTTGAGCGCCACGATGGACAGCGTCACGTTGGGTGGGTCGAATGCCGGGCTCCCGGCTACCTACTGGTTCTCGGCGAATGGCACGCCCTTCGCGGTCTCCATCCTCCAGAACTTCACGGAGGGCACGTCGTCCGGTGCCACGCCGTTCCTTGGACCGTCGGTGAACGCTCACCAATCTGCGTTCTACGGCGGCAACTCTTCGTTCAAGCTCGGCGGACAGGTGAAGACCGGGATGGTCGGTCTCTACCAGACGCTGGCCTATGGCCGCGGGTGCATCAACGGTGCCACCGGCTTCACCGTCGCCGGCGCCACTGGGTGTGACTTCAACGGCGCCCGGTGGTTCAATGGGCCTTCACCGGCCAATAACGAGGCCACCGCAAATCCGACGGCCGGCAACGGCGCCAATGACGCCGCGGCATCCACCGCCAACTTCAGCAACGCCGGTTCACTCACCGGCGTGGTCAACGCCTACGAGCCCCGTTCCTACCAGACGATGGAGAACCTCTGGCGGAACGTGGAGGGTGTGCTCGCTGGTGCCGCCCACGCGGCCGACTACAACCTCTA
>DASSGV010000018.1:0-35125 GCA_035693225.1 Gemmatimonadales bacterium
CAGAAGGTCGTGAAGACCACGGTATTTCTCGTCGATATGGGTGATTTCACGGCGATGAACGAGGTGTACGGCCGGCACTTCGGTCAGCACCGGCCGGCGCGCTCCACCGTCGCCGTGGCGGCATTGCCGAAGGGCGCCCGCGTCGAGATCGAGGTGATCGCGGAGGCGTGATGACGCGAGTAAAGAGTGAAAAGTGAAGAGTAAAGAGGGGCGCTTACCCCTACCTTTTCACTCTTCACTCTTCACTCTTCACTCTTCACTCTTCACTCTTCACTGCAGTAAGGGGACGCATCGGGTCTGGTGACCCGGCCGGTCTTCAAAACCGCGACGGAGGCGCCTTCGGTGGCTCCGGTGGGTTCGATTCCCACACGTTCCCGTGTATTCGAGTGAAGAGTGAACAGTGAAGGGTGAACGGGGCTGCTCCGATGCCGGTCCGGCCTCCGTTCACCGTTCACCGTTCACCGTTCACCATTTACCGCGAGCAGTGAACGGGGCTGCTCCGACGCCGGGCCACCTCCCGTTCACCCTTTACCGTTCACCATTTACCGCGAGCAGTGAACGGGGCTGCTCCGACCCCGGTCCACCCCCCGTTCACCCTTCACCGTTCACCGTTTACCGTTCTGTTCCGACCATGTCCACCGCCCTCCTCTATAACCCCGCCGCCGGTCGAGGGCTCGCCCCCCGGCTCCGCGACCGCGCCCTCAGCGCGGCCCGCTCCCGCTGGCCGCGCCTGGAGCTCCTGGAGACCGAACGCGCCGGTGACGGCGTCCGGCTCGCCCAGGATGCGGCGCAGTCGGGCGTCGAACTGCTCCTCGTCCTGGGCGGCGATGGCACGGTGCATGAGGCGGCCAATGGCATCCTGGGGTCGCGAGCCCCGACGCTGCCGTTCCTCGGCGTCATCCCCTGCGGCACCGGCAACGATTTCGCGAAGCTGGCCGGCACGGCACATTGCCGCCCGGAGGAGGCCATCCGCCGACTCGCCGATGGCACGTCGGCGCAATTCGACGTCGGCACGGCGTGGGGGGAGCACTTCGTCAACAGCGCCGGAGTCGGTCTCGACGCCGATGTGGCCCACGAACTGCGCACGGTCCGGCGCCTGCGGGGGACGGCGGCGTACGCCCTGGCGCTCCTGCGCACCCTCCGCACCTTCCGGCCCACCCGACTCGACGTGACCGTCGGCGAGGAGATCTGGTCGGGGCGCTGGACCGCGGTGGTCCTCGGCAACGGCCCGATCGAGGGCGGCTCGTTCCGGCTGACGCCGCGCGCGAGGCCGGATGACGGGGTGCTGGACCTCTGCGCGGTGACGGAGCTCCCGATGGCCCGCCTGCTGGCCCTCATCCCGACACTCTTCTGGGGTGGGCACGGCGGCTTTCGCGAGGTGCGCCTCCGTCGCGTCACCACGGTCACGATCCGCTCCCCCGAGGGCCCCCTGCAGCTCCACCTGGACGGGGAGATCCGCTCCACCGGCGCCGCGGAGGTCGTCATCGAGGTGCGCCCGGCGAGCCTGCCGGTGCTGGTCGGGAGGCGCTGAAGAGTGAAAGTGAACAGTGAACAGTGAACAGTGAACGGTGAACAGTGAATAGTGAGGAGGCCGCTGCGTTCTCGAGGTAATGCTGGTTCACTTGTCACTCGCCACCCGCTGCTCGCCACTCGCCACTCTTCACTCTTCACTCTTCACTCTTCACTCTTTACTCTTCCCGCCATGCCCTCCCGCTTCTTTGCCAGTGACAACGCCGCGCCGGCCCATCCGGAGGTCCTCGCGGCACTCGCACGCGCCAACGAGGGCCACGCGGTCGCGTACGGCGCCGATCCCTGGACCGCACGTGCCACGGAGCTGGTGCGGGCCGAGCTGGGTGGGGCGGCGGAGGTGTTCTTCGTCTTTGCCGGCACCGCCGCCAACGTGCTTGGCCTCGCCGCGCTCACCCGCCGCTACGGCGCCGTCATCTGTTCCGCCGACGCCCACATCCAGGTGGATGAAACGGGGGCGCCGGAGCGGCATCTCGGCGTCAAGCTGATCGATGTGCCCACGCCCGACGGACGCCTCCGCCTGGACCAGCTTCCGCCGCTCCTCGCCGGCCGCGGGGTGGAGCACCACGTCCAACCTGACGTCCTGGCGCTCACCCAGTCGACCGAACACGGTACCGTGTACAGGGTCGAGGAGCTGCGGGCGCTCTGCGACTGGGCCCATCGGGAGGGACTGCGGGTCCACGTCGATGGCGCGCGCCTCGCCAATGCCGCCGTGTCGCTGGGCGTGGGCCTGGCCGCCATGACCCGCGACGTCGGGGTCGATGTGCTCTCGCTGGGCGGGACCAAGAACGGTCTCCTCGGCGCCGAGGCGGTGGTCATCTTCGATCCGGCGACGGCGGAAGGGTTCAGGTTCCTGCGGAAGCAGGGGATGCAGCTCGCGTCGAAGCAGCGGTACCTGGCCGCACAGTTCGAGGCCTTGTTCACCGACGGTCTCTGGGAGCGGAGCGCGCGACACGCCAACGCGATGGCCACCGCACTTGCCGCCGCCGCGCGCGAGGTGCCGGGCGTGACCATCACCCAGCCGGTCGAGGCGAATGGTGTCTTTGCCCGACTGGCCGATCGGGTCATCACCCCGCTGCGGGAATCGTTCCCCTTCTACGTCTGGTCGCAGGGCGCCGATGGCACGAGCGAGGTGCGCTGGATGTGCTCCTGGGATACTACCGAGGCCGACGTCGCGGCGTTCGTGGCGCGCTTGCGCGAGCTCTCGCGCGGATGAACGCCGCTCGCGTCCGGTGGCTGGCCGTGGCGGCGTGGCTGGCGCTCGCGCCCCGGCTCGCCGCGCAGCAGCCGCCGACTGCGAGCCCCCCCCAACCCGCAGTCGCCACCGACACGACCCCGGGGCCGCGGCTCGCGCCCCTCGATTCCACCGTGGTCAAGCCGCCGATCACGCCGATGGGGGCATTCTTCCGGTCGCTGATGGTCCCGGGGTGGGGGCAGGCCACGCTGGGCCGGAAGGTCACCGGCGGGATCATGGTGGCCTGGGAAGGAGTGACGCTCGGGATGACCATCAAGACGAGCCACGAGCTTGCGTACTATGAGAACATCCACTCCGTGAACGTCCCGGCCAAGGAGCAGGAACGCCAGGACTGGCTGGTGCTGCTGGTGTTCAACCATCTCTTTTCCGGTCTCGAGGCCTACGTGTCGGCGCACCTCTGGGACTTTCCGCCCGACCTCCACATTCAGGCGTTGCCCCACGGCGTCGGCGCCAGCGTCTCCATCCCGCTGCCGCACTGATGCATACCGGACCCATCGGTATCTTCGACTCCGGGATCGGCGGGCTCACGGTCACGCGCGCCATCTACGAGACGCTGCCGCGGGAGTCGACGGTCTACTTCGGCGACACCGCGCGCGTGCCCTACGGTCCGAAGTCCCCCGAGACCGTGCGGCGCTACTCGCTCGAGATCCTTGACTGGCTCCTGGAGCAGGGTGTGAAGGCGGTCGTCGTGGCTTGCAACACCAGCACGGCACACGCGCTCGATGCCCTCCGCGAGGCGTCGCCGGTGCCGGTCATCGGTGTGATCGAGCCCGGAGCGGCGGCGGCGGCGCGTGCCACCCGCGGCGGTCCCATCGGGGTCATCGGCACGGTGGGGACCGTGGCCAGTGGCGCGTATGCGCGCGCGATCCAGGCCCTTCACCCGGGGGCCGATGTGCGCCAGGTGGCCTGTCCGCTCTTCGTTCCGCTGGTGGAGGAGGGGTGGTTCGATCATCCCGCCACGGAGCTCGTCGCCCGCGAATACCTGGCCCCGTTCATCGCCGCGCAGGTCGATGTCCTGGTCCTCGGCTGCACCCATTATCCGCTGCTCAAGCCCCTGCTCGCGCGGGTGATGGGGCCGAGCGTGGCGTTGATCGACAGCGCCGATGAGACCGCGCTCGAGACCCGGCGGGTGCTGAAGGAGACGGGGCTCGCGGCGCCGGATGGCCACCTGCCCACCCATCGATTTGCGGTGACCGATGACGAGGCACGATTCCGGCAGGTGGGGGCCCGCTTCATCGGCGAGCGGCTGGGTGGAGCGGAAGTGGTACGGCTGGGGTAGGAGCATGGTCTTGTCAGGGGGTGTGGTTCGCGGTACCGTCCAATGATCCTCTCCCTGCTTTCCAAGGATCGAGCGATGGCGAACTACCTGCGGATGCCGCTAGCGGTCGCTGTGCGTGCGCTGGCCCTGGGGGCGCTGTTGTGGGCTGGGTCCGCGTGTGGAAGCTCGGGGGGTACGGCGCCGAGCCCGGTCGTGACCGCAGTCTCGATCGAAGGAGGCCGGGATACACTCTACGTCGGTCAGGCGATGGATCTGACCGCTGCGGTGCAGCTGGACAGTACTACGGTGGTGCATACCGACACGGTGAATTGGACGACAAGCGACTCGACCCGGGCGACGGTGAATTCCGCCGGGGTCGTCGCGGCGCACGCCGCCGGAACAGCGACGATCACCGCATCCCTCGCTGGCCACTCCGGGCACCGCGACATCTTGGTGAGCATCGTGCCGGTCGCGTCGATCACTGTCTCCCCCGGCTCGCGGATCCTCTACCTGGGCCAAGCCGGACAGTTCACTGCGATCGCTAAGGACAGCGCGGGGATGCTCATCGCGGGGCAGCATCCGACGTGGATCTCGAGTGACGACTCGATCGCGTCGGTCGACACCGCGGGCAAAGTGACCGCACGCGACACCGGTGTGGCGCGGATCCGCGCCTCGCTGAATGGACACGCCGACAGTTCCGCAGTCACTGTGACGATCGTTCCCGTCACCGTGCTGCAGGTTGTTCCCTCGGGCGATACAGTCGTCGTGGGCGACACGATCCGTCCAGTGGCCATCCCGGAGGACTCGAGTGGAACGCCCCTGGCCGGCCGCACGGTCACCTGGTCGGTGTCGGATTCTGCGGGGCTGTCACCGACGGGCGATGGCGGATTCGTTGCGGCCGCGACAGGGACCTTCGACCTCACTGCCCGCAGTGGAGGCATATCCCGGTCGGGTACCGTGCTCTCGGACACCTGCGGGGACACCGTCCAGGTGGCGGCGAACGCCTTCCGGTTCCCGCTGGTGTCCGGTCAACTGGCACACGACCTGTCTTCGACGATCGACGCAGGTTCGGTGAGCCACATACCGGTCTTCTACGGCGGCGGTGTGATGTTCGGCACCGATTCGGCTCATATGGTGGTCGCGTACGATCCCCGCGGTGACGTCGGTGACGGGGCGACGCACGCAGGAGTCTGCGTGCTGAATGATGGCTCCGGCGTGATGTACACGTACGCGAAGGTCCGGCCGGTCCCGGGGGAGGGGGTTCCGGCGGGGCTGCGTGTGGTGCAGGAGACGTTCGCGATCCCGGCGGCGGCCGACAGCGACTTTGTGCTCTTCCGGTATACGTTCACGGATACAGCTGCGACTGCGGTGAGCGGACTCCGCATCGGCTACTTCATCGACTGGGACCTCAACTTCGACGGCAATCCGGGCGCTGACGACCTGCGCTACTATTCCGGCCTCGGGTACGCGGAAGCGGAAGAGCCGGACACACTGACCTATCCCCACCGACTCGGCGTCGTGCCGGTCGCCGCGTCGGGTACGCCCAGTTACAGCGGCTGGACCAATGGAGGGACGCCAGGCGATCCGGCGGCCCGCGGCGCATATTATGGCCGCCTGGCGGCCGGGACCACAACGGCGCTCTTGGGGCCGCAGGACATTCGCCAACTGGTCGGTATGGGCCCGTTCACCGTCGCGGCGCGGGGACATCTGGTCGTGTACTTCGCGCTGGTGGCGGGGGCGACGCAGTCCGCGTTCGCGACCAACCGTGCCGCCGCGATCGCACTCGCCACCATGTTCGGGTTCAACTAGGCCCGCGCTACCGGAAGGTCTTCAACTCGACGCCGCCGGCCGTCACGACGCCATATCGCAACCCGTCGAGCCACGCTCCCGGGTTCACGTACCAGCGCCCCGGCGCCGCCTCGGCCACCCGCGGCCGGTGGGTGTGGCCCATGATGATGTAGTGGAGCGCCTGGTCACGCTGCAGTTCCACTTCGGCCCACGCCTGCTGCCGTTCCGCCGCCCGGTCGAACACCGACGGGTCGACATGCTCGCTCCCCCAGTTCGAGACCATCCGGTCCACGATCCGGAACGCGAAATCGGGGTGCAGCCGCTTGAAGATCGCGATCGCCACCGGCTGCCGGGTGATCTGGAACATCACCCGCGCCCAGGTGCTTCGTTCGGTGATCCCGTCGCCGTGGATCGCGAGCGCGTGGTGGGTGCCTACATCGAAGGTGAGGCGGATCGGGTCGAACCGGATCCCGAGCTCCTGCTCCCAGAAGGTCCCCCCCCAGCGGTCGTGGTTGCCGCCGGTCATCACCGTCGGCATCCGCTTGGCCACCTCGGCGAGCGCCGCGACCGCGCGGATCTGGTGTCGCGGGATCACCCGCTTCCACCCCATCCAGAAGTCGAACACGTCGCCGTTCAGGAGGAGGCAATCGCCCTGCTGATGGGCGGTGGCCAGGAAATCGAGGAACGCCTCCGCGACCTCGGGTGGGCAGGCACCAAGGTGCGCATCGCCGACGACGACCAGCTGTTGTCCGAGCATCGCGAAACGTAGGCACCGCCCGTCGACGGCCGCAAGCGCGTGTGGCGTTTGAGCTTCCCGGAGCTAGCTTCCGGACGACCCGCGACCCGCGACCCGCGACCCGCGACCCGCGACCCGCGACCCGCGACCCACCACCCTCACCCCCTGACCCTGTGAATCCACCCCGCGCCCCCGACGTCTCCATCACCAGGCATCGGGTCGACTATTCCGAGACCGACCAGATGGGGGTGGTCTATCACGCCCGCTATCTCGTCTGGCTTGATGTGGCCCGCACCGAACACCTGCGCCTGGTCGGGATGAGCTACCGGGACATGGAGACCGCCGGATACCGCCTGGTCGTGAGCGAGGCTCAGCTCCGCTACCGGCGGCCGGCGCGCTACGATGATCCGGTCCAGGTCCGATGCTGGGTGCGTGAGGTGACGTCCCGCCGGGTGGCGTTCGGCTATGCCGTGGTCCATGACGGATCCGATGAACTCCTCGTCACCGCCACCACCTCGCTCCTCTGCCTCGACGCGGCGTTCGCACTCGCCCGGCTGCCGGCCGATGTCGCGAAGGCCCTGCAGGCGGTCCCTGATCCCATTCGTCTCTTCTGAGGGCCGATGCTTCCGATCTCCCGCGGTCTGATCCTGCTGCCACTCGCCCTCCTGGCCGTCGCCCCGGCCCGTCCTCTCGCGGCCCAGAATGCTGCGACGGTCGAAGCGCTGGCACCCATCCTGGCCGCCGAGGACGCCCGGCGCTTCGACGGCGCACTCTTTGCCACCGCGCTCCGCTCTCCCGATTCGGTGGTGCAGCAGTACGCGATCCGCGCCATCGGCCGTATCGGCGATCCCGACGGCGTCCCGCTCCTCACCGCGTACCTGGCCCAGCCCGATTCGACCTACGATGCCGAGGCGGCATTTGCGCTCGGCCTGATCGGCGATACGTCGGCCGCGGCGCCGATTATCGCCTGGCTCACCGGCCCGCAGGCCATTGGTCAGGTGGCGTCGCTCGAAGGAGCCACGGCGCTCTGCCGCATCGGCGGGCCCACCGCTGCGGCCTTTGTCGCGCAGGCGCTCTCCGCCAGCAGCTCCGGGCTCAGGATGCCGGATGTCGTTGCGTTCCAGCAGCAACTGCTGGCCGAGGCCTGGCGCCTCGGACGCCGTGCACCGGTCACGGCACTGGTCGACGCGGTCCGTGCCGATCAGCCGGGTGGATCGCGGTATCCAGCGACCTACTCGCTGGTCCGGCTCCATCCCACGTCGGCGGCCACGGCGCTCGTGCTGCTCGCCCGCGACCAGAACGTGGCAATACGGTCGCTGGCGGTGCGGGTGATGACCCGTGCCTTCGCAGACAGCGCCGGCCTGCCCCGGGCGGATGTCGCCGGTGCCGCGGTCCAGGAACTCGGCGATCCGGATCCTGGATCCCGCATCAATGCGCTCCGCGCCCTGGAATCGTTCCGCGGAGACTCCTCGCTCAGCGGTGAGGTCATCCCGCTCACCGACGATGGCGTCGGCAACGTGGAGGTGCAGGCGCTGGAGACCCTGGGGGCCCTCGGTGGCACCCGCGCGGCCGACCTGCTCGCCCACGTGGCGGGCGACAAGCGCCCCTGGGCCGTTCGCCGGCAGGCTCTCCTGTCACTGGCCCGGGTGGATTCCAGCCAGTTCCGCCGAGCGGTCGGCCCCTGGGCCAGCTCCGCGGACTGGCGCGATCGAGCGGCCGCGGCGGAGGGATGGGCGGCGATCCCCGGCAGCCGGTACCCGGTGAGCTTCCTTTCGGATCCCGATGGCCGGGTCGTGGCCGCTGCCCTGCAGGCGTGGGCCGGTGCCGTCAAGGGTGCCGATACGACACTTGCCCGCACGGCGCGCCGGCACTTGGGCGACGCCGATGCTGCGGTCCGGAGCGTGGCCGCGGACATCATTGCCCGGGCGCCGGTCGCCGCTGATCTGGCACCACTCACCACCGCATTCAGCCGGGCTCAGCGAGACTCCTTCCCCGACGCAGGGGAGTCTGCCCTCGGCGCCATCAAGGCGCTCGCCGGCGCTGTGGGGGGCGCCCAGGCGAGCCGATTTGCCGCCACCGCACCGGCCCCCGCGCCGGCACTCGGATATCTCTATCGCGCGTGGGCCGAGGCCAATTGGCCGGAGCTGAGCGATCACTGGGGGCCGTCGACACCGATCACGACCGGCCGTTCGCTGGAGGACTACCGGTCGATCGCCCGACTGTTCATCCTCGGCACCCCCGACCAGCGTTCGCCGCAGGTCACCGTCGAGCTCGCCGGGAACGGGACCCTTGGTCTCACGCTCTTCGGCGCCGATGCGCCGCTCACGGTGGCCAATTTCCTCCGCCTCGTCGATGCCGGCTTCTTCAACGGCGATCACTGGCATCGCGTGGTCCCCAATTTCGTCGTCCAGGATGGTGATCCCCGCGGGGACGGCTGGGGCGGGCCCGGCACGGTCATCCGGGATGAGATCAATCGCCATCGGTACGGCACCGGCACGCTCGGCATGGCGCTCTCAGGGCCCAACACCGGCGGCAGTCAGTGGTTCATCACGCTGAGCCCCCAGCCGCACCTCGACGGGACGTACACCGTCTTCGGCACGCTGGCGACCGGCAGCGCATCGCTCGGGCGGATCCTCCAGGGTGATCTCATCCGGTCGATCCATCGGTGAGCTGGGGGCGCCTGCTCGGCCTGCTGGCACTTTTCCTCGCGGCCACCGCCGGCCCCGCGGAAGGACAACTCACCCAGTTCGGCCAGAACAAGGTGCAGTACCGCACGCTCGATTGGCACGTGATGCACGGCGCCCACGTGGACCTGTACTTCTATCCTGAAGAGGCTGGGCTGGCGCCGACCGCCCTGGCGTGGGCCGAGGAGAGCTACGACACGCTGGCCCGCAAGTTCGACCACGAGGTCGCCGCCCGGATCCCTCTGCTCGTCTACGCCACCCACGCCGATTTTGAACAGACCAACGTCCTTCCCTTTGCGCCGCCCGAAGGAGTGCTTGGCGTCACCGACTACGCCAAGCGCCGGGTGACGTTGCCCTTTCGCGGAAATCTGGCCGAGTTCCGGGGCACGCTGCGGCACGAGATGACCCACGTCTTCCAGCTCGACCTGGAGGGCGATGCGTACGCGCGCACCTTCCACGACGTCACCTCGATGCTGCCGCTGTGGTGGTCGGAGGGGCTCGCGGAGTATTTCTCCGCCGGACAGGATGCGCGGGATGAGATGATCATGCGCGACCTGGTCATCTCCGGCCGGCTGCCATCGCTCCACGACCTGGGCGGCGTGGAGGGCGCCATCGTCTACCCGATCGGCGGGCGGATCCACCAGTGGCTGGGGCGCACGTACGGCGATTGGCGGATCGCCAAGTTCTATCGCGATCTCTGGCGCTACGATGATTTCGAGTCGGCCATCTACGGGACGTACGGGCGCACCTTGGACCAGTTGAGCGCCGAATTCCAGGAGGCGATGCGACGGGAGTATTACCCCAGCATCGACGGTCGACGGGCGCTCGATGCGTCCGCGAGGCGCATCGCCGCGGGAGCGGTCAAGCCCGTCCTCTCCGCTGACGGCGACACGGCGGTCTACTTCGCGGCGCCGCGGGGCTACGTCGTGGCGGAGGCGCGCGGGCTCGATGGCGGCGCCGATCGCACCATCGTGACCGCCGGCCGGTCGGCGGACATCGAGTCCTTCCATCCCTTCGAGTCCCGGATGGATGCGGGACGTCCGGGGTACCTCCTCTTCTCCGCCCGGCACGAGGACCGCGATGCTCTCGTGGTCTGGGACATCGTGCACCAGCGGGTCGCCGGCCGGTATCAATTCCCGGGCCTCGTGGCGATCGTGTCGCCGGCGTGGCTCCCGGGGGACAGCAGCGTGGTCTTCAGCGGTCTGGCCAACTCGGGTGTGTCCGATCTCTATCGGTTCACCTTTCGGGGCGAACGCCTCGAGCATCTCACCGACGACCGGTACCAGGACCTCGATCCCAGCCCGAGCCCCGATGGCCGCCAGCTCGTGTTCGCCTCGGACCGCACCGCCGGAGGGCTGGACGGCGCCGTCAACCTCTTCGTGCTCGACCTCGCCAGCGGGGCCACCCGGCAGGTCACCGCCGGGCCGTGGGTGGATGAATCCCCCCGGTGGGCGTCCAATGGCCGCATCTACTTTGCGTCATCGCGGGACGGCGTCCTCAATGCCTTCTCGATCGACTCGACCGGCCATGGCCGCCGGGAGACCTCCGCGTGGACCGGCACCTACGATCCCACCTGGGTGCCGCATCGGGACGCCATCCTGGTGGGCGGCTTCCACGACCTGACGTTCAGCGTCTACCTGGTGCCCGGCGACACGCTCGCCCGGCGGGACACCTTCTCGCTGGCCCACACCGACCCCGCGGGGCAGTGGACCTGGCCGGAGGCGCCCGGCGCGCTGGCGCAGGTCAGCGATGCCCGGCCCTATCGCAGCCATTACACCCTCGACTTTGCCCTCGCGGAGGCCGCGTTCATCCCCGGGGTCGCGACGGTCCAGGGCGCCACGGCGATGTTCAGCGACCTCCTGGGCGATCGGGTGGTCGTCGCCAACGTCGCCACCTACCAGGGCCCGACCCTCGGCAGCCTCCTCGACAACATCAACGTCAGCGCGCTCTACCTGGACCAGTCCCGGCGGCTCAACTGGGGGATCGGAGGCTTCCGGGCCCGGGGCGACGTCTATGAATCGGGCTACTCCGTCGACTACACCGAGACCGCGGCGGGCGCCTTCGGCTTCGTGCAGTACCCGCTGAGTCCGTTCAGCCGGATCGACGGGACCTTCGTGCTGGAGTCCTCCGACCGCTTCGACTACACCCTCCCCGTAGCCGATCCACACCGCGTCGGCATCATCGCCTCGCAGTACGTGAGCTACGTGTTCGACAATGCGGCGTGGCTGCCCACCGGCCCGATCGACGGCAGCCGGTTCGCCGTGACCGCCGGCATTGGCAGCGACCTGACCAACAGCCGGTTCGACGACTGGGTCCTCGGCGCGGATGCCCGCCAGTATTTCCGGCTCTCCCGGCAGAGCGCCTACGCCGTACGGGCGTTCGGGTTCATGAGCGGCGGCGACCGGCCGCGTCGGATCAACATCGGCGGGACGCTCGGGCTGCGCGGCTATCCCGAGTACGGATACATCGTCGGCACCCACGCGGTGATGCTCAACCAGGAGCTCCGGTTCCCGATCTTCGACTTCCTCGGGCTCGGCTTCCCGGTGCAGGAGATACGCTTTCCCGGGGTACAGGGCGCTATCTTCGCTGACGTCGGGAAGGCGTGGTACGATCAGGCGGCCGCGACCTCGACCATCGGCAGCTACGGCCTGAGCTTTCGGATGGCGTTGACCCCTGTGGCGGTGCTGCGGCTCGACTGGGGCGATCGCTGGACCTCCGGCAACTATGACGCCTATGGTCTGGGGCTCGACCAGCAACGCCGCCGCTTCGTCAGCTTCTTCTTCGGATATAACTACTGATGGGACAACGAGTTCGGCTTGACCGGCCTGCACCGCTTTTCTATCTTGTGCTGGTCGTGGCCGCTTGCGTGCACGCACCGGCGCCGGTCATTCCCGCGGCGCTCGTGGGGATGCCGCTCGATTCGGCCCAGGCGTGGAGCCGGGAGACCACGCCATCGGGGCGGTGGTTGCATCGGTTCAAGTGGCAGTATCAGGACGATCGGAGCGCCCAGGGCGGACGGGGGAGCGTGCACATCGCGGGCCCCGACTCGATCCGGCTCGACGTGGCCGGACCGCTCGGAGCCAGTCCCGCCGCCGCCCTGATCGTGGCCGACACGGCCGTGTGGGTCCGGCCCGAGGATGCGATCCACAAGCTGGTGCCGAGCTATCCGCTGATGTGGGCCATGTTCGGGGTGGCCCGGGCTCCCGCGGGCGCCACGCTGATCCTCGCCGGGCGCGCGGGCACCACCGCCGTCTGGCGGGCGGTGGCGGGAGCCGACACGATCGACTGGGCCCGCTCGGCCACCCGGCTGGTGGCGGAGGTACGGCGAGGGGGCCAGGTCATCGGGCGGGCCGAATCCCGGCTCGGTCCCGATGGACAGCTCAGCACCGCACGATTGTCGACGCCCTCGGTCCCGGCGCGGCTGGACCTGACCTACACGTTGAGTGATGCCTCTGCGCATTTCCCTGCGAACGTTTGGCGCCCTCGCGAGCCTTAGTGCTCTGCTGGGCATGTCCGGATGCTTCTACGGATTCAGCGGCGGGGGGCTCCCCAACGAGATCCGCACGGTCGCCGTACTCCCCTTCGACAATCTCACTTCCGATCCCACGCTCACCCAGGATGTGAACATCGCGGTCCGCAACGCGATGGAGCAGAACCTGGGACTGCGACAGGCCGGCGCCGACCAGGCCGATGCGCTGGTGCGTGGCACCATCACGCGCTATGACCCCGACGTCCCGGTGGCGTACACGGGCACCGCCCAGAACCAGGTGTCGGTCACCAAGCGGCTGGTCGAGATCACCGTGTCCATCGAGATCGTCGACCAGAAGCAGAACAAGACGCTGTGGCAGAAGTCCGGCCTGATGGTCCAGGGCGACTATGATCCGGGGCGTGAACAGGACGGGCGGAAGAAGGCGCTGGACCAGCTGGTGAACAACCTCGTCGAGGGAGCGCAGTCCCAATGGTGACCGGTCGCCGTGGGTCGAGTTCGACGGGGTGCCTCTTCTCCCTGGTCCTGTTCGGGGCCGCACTGTATTTCGGCATCCCGATCGCCGGCGTGTACATCAACTACTACCAGCTCTCCGACGAGATCCATTCGGCGGCCCGCCTGGCGCCCAGCATCACCGACGAGACCATCCGTCGCCGCGTCGCCGACAAGGCCGATGCGCTCTCGCTGCCCCCCGACGCGGTCAAGAACCTGCGCATCCGCCGCACCGGCGGCCTGGATCGCGAGATCACGATCGAGACCCAGTACAGCCAGACGGTGACGCTGCAGTTCTTCTCGCACACCTTCACGTTCAAGCCCCGCGCCGAGGAACCGCTGTGATGGTGGCCCCCACGGGGGCCTCGGTCCCCGCGATCCTTGCCACCCTCGCCCTCATCCTGGTCGCCGCCAAGCTCCTCGGGGCGGCGGCCGAGCGGATCGGGCAACCGTCGGTCCTCGGTGAGCTCGGGGCGGGGATCCTGTTGGGGGCCCTCGGGCTGATGCCGGCGGAGTCGACCGCCGCGGGTTCGTTCGTCCACCTCCTCGCCGAGTTCGGCGTGGTGATGCTCCTCTTCGAGATCGGCCTCGAGACCGACCTGCAGGAGATGTTTCGCGTCGGGTCCGCCGCGGCGTCGGTGGCGGTGGTGGGCGTGGTCATCCCGTTTGCCCTGGGGTATGTCTATTGGGCCCACGGCCCGCATGCGATGGTGGCGTCGACGGTGTCCATCGCCGTCGCGGCGATCTTCGTGGGGGCCACGCTCACGGCCACGTCGGTCGGCATCACCGCCCGGATCCTCTCCGACCTGAAACGCCTGCACACGGAGGAAGCGAAGGTCATCCTTGGTGCGGCGATCATCGATGACGTCCTGGGCCTCGTGATCCTCTCGGTCGTGTCCACGATCGCTGGCGGGACCGCCGTCACCGCCGGCGCAGGGCTCCGGGTGCTGCTCGTGGCGGTCGGATTCCTCGTCGTGGCCGTGGTGCTCGGACTCAAGCTCGCGCCCCGGCTCTTCGACCGCATCGCGGCGCTGCAGGCCAGGCACGTGCTGGTCGTGTTCGCGGTGGCGTTCGCGCTGCTCTTCGCGGCGCTCGCCGATGCGGTCGGCTCGGCGATGATCATCGGGGCGTTCGCCGCGGGGCTCATCCTCTCGGGCACCAACCAGTTCCACCTCATCGAAGATCGGGTGCGGCCGATCGGCGCCATCCTGACCCCGGTGTTCTTTGTGAGCGTCGGCGCCCAGGCGGACCTGGGGCTGTTCGACGTCACCCGCCCGGGTGCCGTTTCCATGCTGCTGCTGGCATTCGCGCTCACCGCCCTGGCCCTCCTCGGCAAGCTGGCCTCCGGCTGGGCCGCTCCCTGGGCCCGCTTCGACCCGCTGACCGTCGGGGTCGGGATGGTACCGCGCGGCGAGGTGGGGCTCATCTTTGCCGACATCGGCCGGCGGACCGGCATCCTCGGCGAGCCGGTGTTCAACGCGGTCCTCATCATGGTGCTGGCCACCACGATCGTCGCGCCGATCGGCCTGAAGAAACGTTTTGCGCGCCTCGGGACGGCCGCCGGGTGACGGAATCCAAGATCCGCTCCCGCGCTGACGCCGTCACCTGGCGCCGCGGCCGACCGGGACCGGTGGTCTTCACGAATGGCGTGTTCGACCTCCTGCATCCCGGTCACGTCGAGCTCCTGGAACGGGCCCGCGCCGAGGGCGGCGCCCTGGTGGTCGGCGTCAATGCCGATGTCTCGGTCCGGCGCCTCGGCAAGGGTGTTGAGCGCCCGATCGTCTCCGAATCCGCCCGCGCGCGGGTGCTCGCCGCGCTTGCCGCGGTCGACTGCGTGGTCCTCTTCGACGAGGATACCCCGCTCGAGCTCATCCGGGCCCTTGCACCGGACGTGCTGGTCAAGGGTGCCGATTACACCCGCGACCGCATCGTCGGTGCCGACCTGGTCGAGGCGGCCGGCGGGAAGGTCGTCCGCGTGCCGGTCGTCGCCGGTTTCTCCACTTCCTCCATCATCGAGCGTCTTCGTGCCTCGTCCTGACGGCCGTGCGGCCGACCAGCTCCGCCCCCTCACCCTCGAACGCGGGGCCAATCCCTACGCCGAGGGCTCCTGCCTCATCCGGATGGGCGGCACTCTGGTGCATTGCACCGCCAGCGTCGAGACCGGCGTTCCGCCCTTCAAGAAGGGGAGCGGGGAAGGGTGGGTCACCGCGGAGTACGCGATGCTGCCCCGGGCCACGGTGGAACGCACCGACCGCGAGCGGCGCGGCGCCGGCGGGCGGACGATGGAGATCCAGCGTCTCATCGGACGCTCGCTGCGGGCCGCGATGCGGACGATGACGTTCGGGGAGTTCACCATCAAGGTCGACTGCGACGTGCTCCAGGCCGATGGCGGCACCCGCACGGCGAGCATCACCGGCGGGTGCGTGGCCTTGGCCGACGCCTGCCGCTGGGTCTCGGAACGCAATGGCGGCATCGACCCCTTCGGCGAACTGGTGGCGGCGGTGTCGGTCGGCGTGATCGAGGGCGAGCCCAGGCTCGACCTGATGTACCTCGAGGACAAGGACGCCGGGGTCGATTCCAACGTCGTGATGGTGCACCCCGATCGATTCGTCGAGGTGCAGGGGACTGGAGAACACGCCACCTTCGATCGTGGCGAACTCGATCGCCTCCTCGACCTGGCGTCCGGCGGCATCCGCCAGCTTTTCGCCGCCCAGCGCAAGACGCTCGGTCGATAACTCCCGTCGGCGCCGCCCCCGCCACCCCGGTCCCTGCATCGATGCGTCTCCTCGTCGCCACCCGCAGCCGTGGCAAGCAGGTGGAGGCGAGGCGCATCCTGGAAGCCGCGGGGCACGAGGTCGTGTTCCCTGATGAGGCCGGCGTTCCCGAAGCCGCGGCCGAGGATTCGCTCGAGACCGACGCGACCTTCGTGGGCAATGCCCGGCGGAAGGCGGAATATTTTCTGCGGCGGACCGGTCTCCCCACCGTCGCCGACGACTCGGGCCTCGAGGTGCTCTCGCTCGATGGCGCCCCCGGCGTCCGATCGAAGCGATGGGCCGGCGCGGCCGGAACGCCGGCCGAGGTCGATGCCGCTAACAATGCAGAGCTGCTGCGCCGTCTCCGCGGCGCTCCCATAGCCAAGCGCTCGGCCCGGTATCGCTGCGTGCTGGTGCTCCTGCGATCGGCCGATGCGATGCCAGAGATCTTCGAGGGCGCCTGTGGCGGCCGGATACTCGATGAGCCCGCCGGGTCCGGTGGATTCGGATACGACCCGCTCTTCTGGAGTGCCGAGCTGGGCAAGTCGTTCGGGGAGGCGGCTGCGGAGGAGAAGGACCGGGTGAGTCACCGGGGCAGGGCGTTCCAGGCGCTGCTGGCGGTGCTCGGCGGCGCATGAGCTTTCGCCGCCCGACGGATCCGCCGCTCCCGGACTTCCCGCTCCCCGTTCCCTGATCAGCGTTCCCCGTTTACCGTTCACCGTCGTCGCGGGGCGTAGCTCAGCCCGGTAGAGCGCCTGCTTTGGGAGCAGGAAGTCGTCGGTTCGAATCCGGCCGCCCCGATTGGACGTGGTAAGTGGTGAGGGGTGAGTGGCGAGTTACAACTTGGGGCAACGCGGAGCCCGGGCGAGCGCCCAAACGTGAAGTCACTCGCGCTCACCTGTCGCTCGCCACTCGCCACCGATGACGCACCTGCATCCCGAGGGATGACACTGTCGCTGACCCGCTGGTCCTCGTTGGTCCGGGCCCCTCTGTCGGGGGTGCTTGCCGTCGTCCTGGCATTCAGCTCGCCGGCGATGGTACTGCGTCACGCGGTGCAGTCCGCGGAAGCGATGCCCGGGATGCCGGGGCACGCAGGAGGCGAGCGCCACGCGCCGACCCGCCCCGGGCAAGCTCCGCTCCAGCCCTGCTGTGATCTTTGCGTCGTGGCCTGTGTGGCCGCCACCTCTGGCGCGCCGCACCTGGTCGTGGCATTTGCAGTGCCGGCCGTCCGATCCGCACAGTGGATCCCGGCGGCCGCCTGGCCGTCGGGCAAACTGCCGGCTCCGTTCCTCCCCCCGTCCATCGGTCCCCCCGCGCAGTCCTGATCCCCTTGTTCCACTCGATCAGGTCCATTCGGCCGGCGCCACCGGCCGGTCCATGCGTATGGGGTTCCAATGTCCATTCGTTCCGCCATCAGCTCTATCGTCTTCGTCGCACTGCCGCTCGCTCTCGCGGCGCAGCAGCCCGCGGACACTCTCCATCAGCACGGGGACTCGCTCTCCCGGGCGCCGGTGCGGGTCCAGTCGATCACGGTCACCGCGAGCCCGGTGCGTCGGGAGACCGCCACCAGTTCGGTGCAGGTCTCGGCGGCCACGATCCGGGAGACGCCGGCCGCCAACGCCTATGACCTCATCCGCCAGACCGCCGGCGTCGAAGTGCACGACCAGGGACAGGGGCCGGGCTTCGCATCGGACGCGTCGGTCCGCGGCTTCAGTTCCGACCACTCGACCGACATCGCGCTCTGGATCGACGGTGTGCCCAACAACGAACCGTTCAACGGGCACGCCGAGGGATACAACGACTGGAGCCTCCTCTTTCCGGAGATGATCGAGGGGATCGACGTCATCAAGGGTCCGGTGAGCCCGCTGTACGGGAACTTCGCCTTCGCCGGCGTGGTCAACGTCCGCACCAGCGACCGGATGCGAGGCAGCGAGCTCCTGTTGTCGGGGGGATCCTATGGCCGGGCCCAGGCCGATTTCCTCACCGGCTTCGACCACGGGACGAGCGGTGGGATACTCGGGTTCCGGGGGCTCCGGGAGGACGGATGGCGCCCCAACTCGGGGTACCGCACCGGCCAGATCAACGGCAGGATCGTGAAGGCCCTGTCGCCGCTGGCGTCGATCGACGCCAGCGTGGCGCTGTATGGCGCGGCCTGGGATTCCCCCGGGTTCCTGAGCGACAGCCAGTTCCAGGCCGGCGACTTCAGCTCGATCTCCAATCCCACCGATGGTGGTTTCAAGCGACACGCCGCCGAGCGGGCCAGTCTCCGGGTGATCACCCCGGGGGGAACGGTCTGGCGGACCACCACCTATGCGACCCAGGGGCGCTGGCAGCTCTACCTCACCATCCCGCCGGAACCCGGTTCAGGGGAGGGGAGCGGCGGCCAGACGGAGGAGGAGGACACCCGGTACGGCTTCGGCATCAACAGCGCCCTCACCTGGGGCCTGCCTCGGGGAGACCTGACGTTGGGCGTCGAAGGCCGGCTCGACCACGCCGATTACGGCCGCTACTTCACGACCGACCGCAGCCGGGATTCGGCGAGTGCGGTCATCGAAGGCCACCAAGGGTCCGCCGGTCTCTACCTGGCCTCCAACACCGACATCACCCACCACGTGCGCCTGTCGCTCGGCGGCCGGCTCGACGCCGTGAGCACCACGTCCGATGCAGGTGTCGGGCCCAGCTCGGATACCCACGCCATCGTGACGCCCAAGGTCGGCCTGCTCTATCACTTGCCCCGCTACGCCGACCTCTACGCGACGGTATCCCGGGGCTTCCGGCAGGCGGACGGGGTCATCGAGGATCCGGCGGTCGGCTTCATCACGGCGTGGGCGTATGAGGCCGGCATCAAGGCGGACATCAAGGGTGTCAACGCCGATGTCGCCTTCTTCCGGATGGACGTGAGCGCCGAGCAGCCCTTCGATCCGGTCACGTTGCAGCCCAGCGCCGGTGGTGCCAGCCGACGGCAAGGCGTGGAGCTTGGCCTCCGCGCCCGGCCCGGTCGATGGCTCCAGCTCCGTGGATCGTGGACCTTCAACGATGCCCATTACCTGAACTTCGTCACGCCGGATGGCGATACGCTCACCGGGCGGCCGGTCTACAACACGTCGAAATACGTCGGGGCGGTCGCGGCCACGGTGGGCCCCGAGGCCGGGCGCTGGTCGGTGACCGCCAGCGTCAATGCCGTCGGTCCCTACTCGCCATTCGATGAGCCCGGGGTCGAATTGCCCGCCTACGGGCTGGTGCACCTGAGCGCCTTCCTCCGCGTGCGGTCGGTGGCGCTCGAGCTCGGCATCAGGAATCTGTTCGACCACCGGTATCCGGAGCTCCAGGCCGGTGGATTCCTCTCTCCCGGTTCGCCGCGGACCATCTTCACCACGCTGCGCTATCGCTGGCCGTGACGCACCGCACACGAAGAAGCCCCGTCGGGCGCTGACGGGGCTTCTTCGTGCCGGTGATCTCCGGTCAGTCCCGGGTGCCCATCCAGGTGGCCGGCGGAAGCGTTCCGGCGTTCCAGAGATCGTCGGGAAGGGGTGGGTCCGCCTTGATGTCGTGATACTGCTCGAGCTGCACCGGCTTCCCGTTGACGGTCGCCCGGACTTCGGCCGCGACCCACGCCTGGCCGAGGGGCCGATAGTCGTTGAACTCCGTCACGATGTGGGCCGGCGGATCCCGGCGACTTGGCTCGATCATCCGGACGAACACCAGTCGCTCCTGGTCCACCCAGAACTGACGCCCGAGCGTGTCTCCCGGCGGGGCGCCCACCACGTAGACGGGGCGTCCCTGCCAGGTGTCGCTGTGCACGGCTCCGAGGTCGAAACCGAGGGTTGTGAGCTGGGCCACGGTGCGTTCGACCGGCTGGGCATATACATCGAACCCGAGCACCATCAGCGGATGGACGAATGGCCGGGCTCCCGCCACGGTGCCATTGCGGAACTGGTAGATCGAGTCGCCCCGAAAGAGCAGCGTCGTCCGGGCCGTATCCGGGCCGAAGTCGATCCGGAGCCGTCCCGGAATGGATGCCGCTTCGTACCAGGTCTCCGTGCTGCCGTTGGCGAGCGTGGTCGTCTGGACGAAGGTCAGCGTGTGGTACCATCGTCCGGCATAGCGATCGTGCATTGCGGTGAGGAGTTCCCGGCCGGTGGCGGGCGTCGCGGGCCGGGGTCCCGGCAGGGCGGCAAGGCTGGCAAGCAGGGCCACGGCAAGCATTTGCGCTCGTTTGGAGAGGGTGCCCCGCCTACGTGGTGTGATCGGGTGAGGTTTCGCAGTCCACCCGCGCGGACTACGTTTATCCCCCTGTGCCGCGCACGCGCCCGTAGCTCAGCTGGATAGAGCAACAGCCTTCTAAGCTGTGGGTCGGAGGTTCGAATCCTCCCGGGCGCACTCAGTCCTTTTCCTTTCTCAGGGCACGATGACCGATCCTGGCCTCCTCCCGGTACGAGGTGCGTCCCACCGCTCGCGCGGCGTGGCCTTCGGGCTGGCGCTGCTCTTTGGCGTCTTCGGCGTTCACCGCTTCTACGTCGGCCGGATCACCAGCGGTGTCTTCCAGCTCCTGACCCTCGGTGGGCTCGGCATCTGGGCCCTGGTCGACTGCGTGCTCATCGGCACCGGGAATTTCCGTGACGTCGACGGTCGCCGCGTGGTGAATTGGGATCCCCAGGAGCGCGATCCGGCGTCGGAGGAGCTGCCGCCGGAGGTGCTCGAGGAGATCGACGCCCTGCACCAGCACATCGATGATCTCACCGAGCGGCTGGACTTCGCCGAACGGATGCTGGCCGATCCCTCCCGCCGTCCCCGCGCCGATGCCTGAGGCCCCGCGTCCCGTGAGCTCTGCCCCGTACTGCACCGCCTGTGGCGCCACCATCCCGGCCGAGGCCAGCGTCTGCCCGATCTGCCAGACGCCGGTGGTCCCGGTCGCGCCCGCCGGTCCGTCCACCGAAATGCCCGGTGGCACGCGCCCGTCGTCCGCATTGCCTGACCGGGACGACGAGGCGCCGATGCAGGCCCAGCTCCGCGCCCAATTGGAGGAGGCGAGCCTCGGCGAGTATGACATCATCGGCGAACTCGGCCGGGGCGGGATGGCCACGGTGTACCTGGCCCACGAGATCGCGCTCGAGCGCAAGGTGGCCATCAAGGTGATGTCGCCGGCGGTGATGCTGTCGTCGAAGATGGCCGAACGATTCAAGCTGGAGGCCCGCACCGCCGCGGCGCTCAGTCACCCGAACATCGTGCCCATCTATGCCGTCCGCGAGACGGACCACCTGGTGTACTTCGTGATGAAGTGCCTGATGGGACGCCCGCTCGACAACATCCTGAAGGAGGTCGGCCAGCTCCACGTCGGGATGGTGCAGACGATCTTTTCACAGGTCGCGAGCGCGCTCTCCTATGCGCACAAGCACGGCGTGATCCACCGCGACGTGAAACCCGCCAACATCATGATCGACGAGGACGGCGCGGTCGTCGTGACCGACTTCGGCATCGCGAAGGCGGGGGAATCGCAGGGCCTCACCGTCACCGGGAGCACCATCGGGACGCCGGCGTACATGAGCCCGGAACAATGCGGCAACAAGAATGTCGGCCCCGCCTCCGATCAGTACTCCCTCGGCACCGTCGTGTACGAGATGCTCGCGGGTCGGGTCCCCTTCGAGGGCGACACCGCCATCGGGCTGATGTACGCACAGTTCTACCACGCGCCGCCGCCGCTCGCGCAGTTCCGGCCCGACGTTCCCGCCGAGGTGGCCGAGGCGGTGATGCGGATGCTCGAGAAGGACCCGGAACACCGGTGGCCCAGCCTTGAGGCCGCGGTCAAGGCCGTCGGGATGCCGCAGGTCGAGGGGATCGACGACCCCATTCGCGTGGAACTGGCCCACCTGGGCAGCTCGGGGTCGGTGCCGAAGCTCCTGGCCCTCTCGCATACCCCGAACAGCCCACTGCCCAGGATGTCGTCCACCGGGCCGCGCTCGAACCCCGGCCTCCGGTCCAATCCGAACGCCGTCACGATCCCGTTCACCGCCTCCGGCGCGAGCCGGCGCCTCCGCCGCGGCATCCACCTCTCCGGGCCGGCGTGGGCCGGCGTCGGCGGGATCGTGATGGTGGCCGTACTGTACGGTCTCGGCGTCTTCCACGGGCGGGCGGCGCCGGCCCCCGTGGTGATGGCGCCTCCTCCGGCGGTGGCGGAGTCGACCAAGAACCCGTCGGCGGCCCGGAAACCAAAGGCCACGTCCGTGGTCAGGCATGATCCGAAGTCGAGCCCAGGCGCCAGCACGCCGCCGGTGCGGAAGGAGGTGTCGGCCGCACCTCCGCCACTGCCAGCGGATCCGCGTACGGACACCGTGGCCACCCGTGCGGCGATCGACGTCGTGATCAAGCTGTTCCGCCAAGCCATCGAATCACGCGACCTTTCCCGCGTGTCGAACGCATATCCCGGGCTCACCGTCAAGCAGCAGGAGGAGTTCACCCAGCTCTTCGGGAAGGCGGACAACCTCCGGATGACGCTCGTGGTGGAAAAGCTCAACAAGCTCACCGCCAATTCGGCCGAGGTCACCCTGCGGGGGAGCTACCAGTACACCGATCACACCAGCCACCGGAACAAGCTGGACGACTACAAGAAGAAGGCCACGCTCGCCTTCGCGGCCGGCGCCTGGCGCCTGAGCGACATCCACTAGCGGGGATCGGACACCTGCCATCACGGCGTGACCGGGGTCGGCTCGCGAGGGGCGGCCCCGGTCGTCGTGACGGGATCATGAACCATCGGGGGGCGAGTGCTGGGAGCAGCGTTCACGCCGCGCCGGTCAGACCTGGGCGAGATGCTCCGCCTGGCGGTGCCCGTGGTGACGGTCCAGGTGGGCCTGATGTTCATGGGCGTGATCGACACCGTGATGGTCGGCCACCTCTCCAAGGAGGCGCTCGCCGCGGTGGCCCTCGGCAACGTCTACGTCTTTGCGTCGATCTGCGTCGGGATGGGGACACTGATGGTGATGGATCCGATCGTGTCCCAGGCCGTCGGGGCGGGGGATGCGGTCGCGGTCGCGCGCGGGGTGCAGCGCGGCCTGGTTCTCGCCCTCGCGCTCACCCTGCCGTGCACCCTCGTGCTACTGCCCGGCGAGGCGGTGCTGGGCTGGCTGCACCAGCCCCCCGACGTGGTGCCGCTCGCCGCCCAGTACACCCGGGCCACCCTCGCCGGGATGTTCCCGTTCTTTGCCTTCATCGTCTTTCGCCAGACCCTGCAGGCGATGAACCGGATGGCGCCGATCGTCTGGGTCATCGTGGCCGGGAACCTCGTCAACGTGGCGCTCAATTACGGGCTCATCTACGGGCACTGGGGGCTCCCGGCGCTCGGTGTGGTGGGTTCGGGATACGCTACCGCGATCGGCCGCACCGTGCTTGGCGCCGGGCTGCTGATCCTGGCGTGGCCAGTGCTGCGTCCGGCGCTCCTGCCACCCCGATCCGATGCGCTCGACCCGGTACCGCTCCTGCGGATGATGCGCCTGGGCGCTCCCATCGCCGTCACGATGGAATTGGAATACGGCGCTTTCGCCATCGTGGGCCTGATGATGGGGACTCTGGGCACGCTCCAGATGGCAGGACACCAGATCGCGCTCAACCTCGCGTCACTCACCTTCATGGTCCCCCTCGGCGTCTCCGGGGCGGGCGCGGTGCTGGTCGGGCAGGCGATCGGTCGAGGCGATGGCGACGGGATGCGTCGCGCGGCCGGGGCCGCACTCGTCATCGGCGTCGGGTTCATGGCGTGTACGGCGGTGCTGTTCATGCTGGTGCCGGGCACCTTCGCTGAGCTCTATACCTCCGACCCCGCCGTCTATGCACTCGCGACGCTGCTGATCCCGATCGCCGGCGTCTTCCAGGTGTTCGACGGCACCCAGGCCGTGACCGTCGGGATCCTCCGCGGGGCGGGGGACACCACGGCGCCGATGGTCATCAACGTGCTCGGCTTCTGGCTGGTGGGTGTACCGGTGAGCCTGTGGTTCGGGTTCGGGTTGCACGGCGGCCCGGTCGGGCTCTGGTGGGGATTCGTGGCGGGACTGGCGGCGGTGGCGCTGTTCCTGGTGCTGCGGCTGCGGAGCCGGTTCCACCGCGCGGTCGATCGCATCATCATCGACCACGCCCGCACCGGCGAACACCCCCGGGCCGATCCGCCCATCGAAGTGCCATCGGTGATGTGACGCGCAGGGCGATGACTCCATCGTGGCGCGGGAGTCATCCTGAGGAGCCGAAAGCGACGAAGGATCTCCACCCAGTCGATGCGGAGATCCTTCACTCTGTTCAGGATGACACCAATGGCACTCGATGCCCCGTGCCCTCGCTCCACCTGTCCGGGTCTACATGTTCCCCACCATCGCCTTGGCGAACTCCGAGCACTTCACTTCCGTCGCTCCCTCCATCAGCCGCGCAAAGTCGTAGGTGACGGCCTTCTGTTCGATCGTCTTCTCGAGCGATGTGAGGATGAGATCGGCGGCCTCGCCCCAGCCCAGGTGGCGGAACATCATCTCGCCCGACAGGATCACCGAGCCCGGGTTCACCTTGTCCTGGCCGGCGTATTTCGGCGCGGTGCCGTGGGTCGCCTCGAAGATGGCGTGGCCGGTGAGGTAGTTGATGTTGGCCCCCGGCGCGATCCCGATCCCCCCGACCTGCGCCGCCAGCGCGTCGGAGATGTAGTCGCCGTTCAGGTTGAGCGTGGCCACCACGCTGTACTCCTTGGGGCGGGTCAGGATCTGCTGCAGGAAGGCGTCGGCGATCACATCCTTGACCACAAGCCCGCCCGGCAGCCGGCACCAGGGACCGCCGTCGATCTCCACCGCGCCGTACTCCTCCCTGGCCACCTGGTAGCCCCAATCCCGGAAGCCGCCCTCGGTGTACTTCATGATGTTGCCCTTGTGCACCAAGGTCACGTTCGGGCGCTTCTGGGCCAGGGCGTAATCGATGGCGGACCGGACCAGGCGCTGGGTCCCTTCCTCCGACACCGGCTTGATGCCGAAGGCGCTGGTCTTGGGGAAGCGGATGTTCTTGACACCGAGCGTGCCCTGCAGGAAATCGAGGAGCTGCTTCGCCTCCGGCGAGCCGGCCTTCCATTCGATGCCGGCGTAGATGTCCTCAGTGTTCTCACGGAAGATGACCATGTCGACCTCTTCCGGGCGCTTGACCGGGGACGGCACGCCCGCGAAGTACTGCACCGGCCGCACACAGGCGTAGAGGTCGAGTTTCTGGCGGAGCGTCACGTTAAGGGAACGGAATCCCCCTCCCACCGGCGTCGTGAGCGGGCCCTTGATGGCCACCAGGTGATGCTGGATGGCCTGCAGGGTATCGTCCGGAAGCCAGTTATCGAACTTCTGCTTCGATTTCTCTCCCGCAAAGACCTCGAACCAGATGATCGCGCGCTTCCCGCCGTACGCCTTGGCCACCGCGGCGTCGAAGACGAGCTTGGCGGCGCGCCAGATGTCGGGGCCGGTGCCGTCCCCCTCGATGAACGGGATGATCGGCCGGTCGGGCACCTGGAGCGTGCCGCACTGCATCGTGATCGAGTGGCCGTCGGTGGGTGGCGTGAGCGCGGTGTACTTCGGGGTCGGCATGGAGTTCTCGAGAGATCGGGTCGTCGCGTGCTGCTCGGGGTGGGGCACGGGCGCGAAAAGTTAATCGGAACGGCGGGGTTTCGGACATCCCCGGGCGCCCGCTACATTCTCGACCGTGACCTCCCCGATCTGGACCCCGACCCCGTCGGACATCGCCCGCGCCAACGTCACGGCGTTCATCGCCGCCATCCGTGCACGGCATCCGGTCACCACCGCCTCCGTCCACGATATGCGGCAGCTCCACGCCTGGTCGCTGCAGGAGCCGGAGGCGTTCTGGGCCGAGGTGTGGCGTTTCACCGGCGTGGTATCTGTGGAGCGCGCGGGGCACGAGCCGTGGGACGCGGTCGGGATCGGGCTCGACCGGATGGCACCCCCCGATCCTCGCCAGGGGCCGGCCTGGTTCCCGGGGGCTCGGCTCAATTTCGCCGAGAACCTCCTCCGCTTCCGGGACGACCGCCTCGCCATCGCGGCGTGGGACGAGCGGGGACCGCAGCGCCGCTGGAGCTATGCGGACCTGGCGGCCGAGGTCGCCCGGATCGCAGGAGCCTTGCGCCGGCTCGGCGTCGGGTCCGGCGATCGGGTGGCCGGCTTCCTCCCCAACATTCCCGAAGCCATCATCGCGATGCTGGCGACCGCCAGCATCGGCGCCATCTGGTCCTCGTGCAGCCCCGATTTCGGTGCCAAGGGCGTCCTCGATCGATTCGGGCAGATCGAACCGACGGTGCTTTTTGCCACCGATGGATACCGATACGCCGGAAAGGAGATCGACTGTCGCGACCGGATCCACGAGGTCGTCGCGCGGCTGCCGGGGCTGAAAGCGGTGGTCGGCATTCCCGTCCTCCGGCCCGCGCCTGACTGGCGTGGCGTCCCCGGCGCGTCGTCGTGGGACGCATTCGCGGAGCGCGGAGCTGGCGTGCCGCTCACCTTCGAGCAGCTTCCGTTCGACCATCCCCTCTACATCCTCTATTCCAGCGGCACCACGGGCCTCCCCAAGTGCCTGGTGCACGGCGCCGGCGGCACCCTCCTGCAGCATCTCAAGGAGCTGGTGCTCCACACCGACCTCACCCGCGATGACCGCATCTTCTACTTCACCACCTGCGGCTGGATGATGTGGAACTGGCTGGTGACGTCGCTTGCCGTCGGCGCCACGGTGGTCCTCTATGACGGGGCACCCCTCGCGCCGACGCCGTCGATCCTCTGGGACCTTGCGGCGCGTGAAGGCGTCACGATCTTCGGCACCAGTGCGAAGTACCTGTCGCTGAGCGAAAAGGAAGGCCTGGCGCCCGGCGCCACCCACGATCTCTCGGCGCTTCGGACGATCCTCTCGACCGGCAGCCCCTTGGCCGCCCCCAGTTACGATTACGTGCACGATGCGATCAAGGACCCGGTCCGCCTCTCCAGCATCAGCGGCGGCACCGACATCGTCTCCTGCTTTGCCCTGGGAGACCCGACCGGCCCGGTCCATCGTGGTGAACTCCAGGCCCTGGGCCTCGGCATGGCGGTGGAGGTCTGGGATCCCGCCGGGAACGCCGTCATCGGCGAGCCCGGTGAGCTGGTCTGCACCGCGCCCTTTCCCAGCATGCCGGTCCGCTTCTGGAATGATCCCGATGGGGCCCGGTATCGCGCCGCCTACTTCGAGCATTTTCCCGGCGTCTGGCGCCACGGCGATTGGGCCGAGCGGACCGCACGGGGCGGGCTCGTCATCTATGGCAGGAGCGATGCGACCTTGAATCCTGGCGGCGTCAGGATCGGCACCGCCGAGATCTACCGCCAGGTCGAGACGCTGGACGAAGTGATCGAGAGCGTGGTCGTCGCGCAGGAATGGAAGGACGATGTGCGGGTCGTGCTCTTCGTCCGGCTGCGGCCGGGCGTGGTGCTCGACGATGCGCTCCGGGAGCGGATCCGCGCAGCGGTCCGGGCCGGCACCAGCCCCCACCACGTCCCCCGGAAGATCGTACAGGTGGCCGATATCCCGCGGACCATCAGCGGCAAGATCACCGAGCTCGCAGTCCGGAACGTCATCCACGGACGGCCGGTGCAGAACACCGATGCCCTGGCCAATCCGGCGGCGCTGGAATTGTTCCGGGACCTCCCCGCGCTTCGGGATTGATCCGCTCACCGCTCTCTTGCCCACCCACCGGCCGGTGGTCTATCTTGCGTTACAGGAAGCGGTTACACACCGATCGATGCCTCACAACGGTTGGGGAGGGGAAGCGATGGCCACCTCCGCAGCACCGATGGGCCTGACCACCACCAAGGCGCCGTTCATCGAGCAGGCCCAGGCGGAAGGCAAGCTCTATGTCCACCAGCCGTACGAGCAGTATTCCGACGAGAATCACGAGGCGTGGCGTCGGCTCTACGCCCGGATGGACGAACGCTGGCATCGGTATGCGAATGACCGCTTCCTGCAGGGGATCGACAACCTCTGCCTCGACCCGACCCGGGTCCCCCGGCTGGACGACGTCAACAAGTTCATGGCACCGCTCACGGGGTTCCGCGCCAAGCCGGTGAGCGGATACGTCCCGGCGTTCCTCTTCTTTGACCGTCTGCGCAATCGGGAGTTCCCGACCACCATCACCATCCGCGACGCCGCCACCCTCGATTACCTCCCCGAGCCGGACATCTTTCACGATATCGCCGGCCACGTCCCGATGCACACGGACAAGGCCTTTGCCGAGGCGCTGGTCCGCTTCGGGGACTGCGCCCATACCGCGGCGGAGATCGTGGCCGGCATCGCCGATCCGGAAGAGCAGGTCCGGCGGGTCACCAGCGTGTTCAAGGCGCTCGCGCGCTTTTTCTGGTTCACCGTCGAGTTCGGGCTGATGCGGGGGACGCGCCCCGGCGAGCTCAAGGTCTACGGCAGCGGGCTCCTGAGCTCCTACGGCGAGATCGCCCACGCCATCGACAGCCCGATGGTGCAGCGCGTCCCGATCCAGCTCGAATGGGTCATCAATCAGTACTTCGAGATCGATCACTATCAGCCGCTGCTGTTCGTCGTGGACTCCTTCGACCACCTCTTCGAGCTCGTGGGTCAGCTCGAGCGCTGGATGAAGGAAGGCAAGCTCGACAATGTGAGCCCCGGGGAACCGTCGCTGAGCGAGGCCGATGTCCGGAGTTTCCTCGACGCCTCGGCCGCGCTCGCCTGAACCACCACTGCTGTCGCACGCGGTCGGGCTCCGGAGCCTGCACGGCCGCTGAACCTGGAGGATGACATGGCCACCGCCGTCAAGATGAATCCCAATACCGCCCACGACACCTTCCCGATCAACGGGACCGACTACATCGAGTTCTGGGTGGGGAACGCCAAGCAGGCGAGCCTCTACTATCGAGCAGCCTGGGGGTACCGGGTGATCGGGTACCGAGGCCCCGAGACCGGCGTCCGGGATCGGGCCAGTTACCTGCTGGAGCAGGGCAAGGTCCGCCTGGTGCTGACCTCGCCGCTGGGCCCCGACGGGCCGATCGCCGAGCATGTGCGCCTGCACGGCGATGGCGTCCGCGACATGGCGTTCTGGGTGGATGATGCGCGGGACGCGCACGCCAAGGCGGTGGCACGGGGTGCGGTGAGCGCCCAGGAACCGATGGTCCACCGCGACGACCAGGGCGAGGTCGTCACCGCGGCGATCAAGATCTACGGCGACACCATCCACTCGATCGTCGAACGCCGGAACTATCGGGGGCTCTTCTTCCCGGGGTTCGTCAAGGTCGAGTCGCCGTACCAGCCGGAGTCGACGGGGCTCAAGTACGTCGACCACTGCGTGGGGAACGTCGAACTCGGCAAGATGAACGCCTGGGTCAAGTTCTACGAGGACGTGCTCGGCTTCTACAACCTCCTGTCGTTCGACGACAAGACCATCTCGACCGAGTACTCGGCCCTGATGTCCAAGGTGATGTCGAACGGCAACGGGCGGATCAAGTTCCCCATCAACGAGCCCGCCGCCGGCAAGAAGAAGTCCCAGATCGACGAATACCTGGAGTTCTATCGCGGTCCCGGGGTCCAGCACATCGCCATCGCCACCGACGATATCGTGAAGACCGTCCGGACGCTGATGGCGCGTGGCGTCGAGTTCCTCAAGGTGCCGAAGGCCTACTACGAGACCGTCCTCGATCGGGTCGGCAAGATCGACGAGGACCTGGCCCCCCTGGCGGAACTCGGCATCCTCGTCGACCGCGACGACGAAGGCTACCTGCTCCAGATCTTCACCAAGCCGGCCCAGGACCGGCCTACGCTCTTCTACGAGATCATCCAGCGCAAGGGCGCGAAGAGCTTCGGGGCAGGGAACTTCAAGGCCCTCTTCGAGGCCATCGAGCGCGAACAGGCCGCCCGAGGGAACCTCTAGATGCCGTTCTACCACACGCTGGGGCGCGTCCCCCGGAAGCGGCACACCGTCTTCCGCCGCCCGGATGGCGGACTCTACAGCGAGGAGTTGATGGGCCACGAGGGGTTCGTCGGCACCTCCTCCTTGCTGTACCACACCCATCCGCCCACCACGGTCAAGTCCGCCCGCAAGATCAGGGATATCGTCTGGGAGGCGGACGAAGGTACGTCGCTGCGGCACCGTCACTTCCGGACCGCCAACGCCCGGAAGGGCGGAAGCCCGACGCTCGACCGGATCCCGCTCCTCTTCAACGCCGACGTGGCGATGCTCTATGTCGAGCCCGACGCGAATGACCGGCATTTCTACCGGAACTCGCAGGCCGACGAGGTGGTCTACGTCTGCGAGGGGGCCGGGATCCTGGCGTCCGGCTTCGGTGACCTCCCGGTCCGCGCCGGCGACTACGTCGTGATCCACCGGAACATCCTGCATCAGTGGCGCTTCGACTTCGGCGCCGGTCCGGTCAAGCTGGTGGTATTCGAGAGCCGGGGACACGTGCGCTACCCCAAGCGCTACCACAACGAAGCGGGGCAGCTGCTCGAAGGCGCGCCGTACAGCGAGCGCGACATCCGGCGCCCGCAGGAATTGAAGACCCACGACGAGCCGGGAGACTTCTCCGTCCTGGTCAAGCAATACGACGCGATCAACGAGTTGGTGCTCGATCATCACCCGTTCGACGTGGTCGGCTGGGACGGATTCTTCTATCCGTGGGCATTCAGCATCCACGATTTCGAACCGATCGTCGGCCGGATCCACCAGCCCCCGCCGGTGCACCAGACCTTTCAGGGAGACGGGTTCGTCCTCTGCTCCTTCTGCCCGCGTCCGTTCGATTTCGACCCCAACTCGATCCCGGCGCCGTACAACCACAGCAACGTCGATTCCGACGAAGTGCTGTTCTATGCCTCCAGCGAGTTCATGAGCCGCAAGGGGATCGAGTACGGCTCGATCACCCATCATCCCGATGGGCTGCCGCACGGCCCCCATCCGGGGCGCGCGGAGGCGTCGATCGGGGCCAAGGCCACCAACGAGATCGCCGTGATGATGGATTCGTTCCGGCCCCTCAAGGTGGCCAAGGCCGCGATGGCGTTCGAGGACCCGGCGTATCACAAGAGCTGGCTCGACCAGCAGCACGAGCAATTCAGCCCGCCGACCAGCTGAGCGATGACTGACATCCGCGCCGGGGTCCGCGCTCGCGTGAGTGCGGACCCCGACCCGTTCCCGACCGGTGCCCGCTGGACTTCGGGCCGGCATCGGCCCACCCTTCCTCGATGACCGGCACGCTCGCGGCCCTCGCCGTCCTCTCCGTCGGGTACATCCTCGCGTACCTGCTCTTCGACCGCCTCCGGATCCGGTTCGGATATGTCGGCGGGGCCGAGTATGTGCTGCTGGGTCTCTTTCTCGGGCCGACCGGGAGCGGCCTCCTGAGCAGCGACGCCTTGCGCGACCTGACGCCGATCGTGAGCCTCGCCCTGGGCTGGATGGGGATGCTGATCGGCACCGGGTTCCGTCTGCCGCGCCTGGCGCTCCTGGAGCCCGCGTGGGTCGGGATCGCGTTCACCGAGTCGCTCACCACATTCGCGACGGCGCTCGGGGCGCTCCTGGTGACGCTGCACTACGGGCTCGGGATGACCTTCACCGAGGCGTCGCTCCCGGCGGCGGCCCTGGCCGCCATCGCCACCGTCGGCGTCCCGGCCGCGGTCGATGCGCTCGCCCGGCGGGGCTTTGCCGACCACCCCTTCCTGCCGGCGCTCCGGTTCACGGCCCGCGTGGATGCCCTGGTGGGGGTCGTGGCGTTCGGCCTGGCGCTCGGCGTGCTCCACGTCGGATCGGTCGAGGCGGGGGTCCGGATCCCCACGGCCACCGAGTGGGTGGTGATCAACCTCGCCATCGGCATCGCGAGCGGCGTGCTCTTCCACCTCTTCCTCGGGCCGCGTGATGACGGCGCGGACCCGGCCGATGGCGATGCGCGCCTGTTCGTGTCGCTGGCCGGTGCCATCGTCGTGGCCAGCGGGGCGGCGTACTACCTGAATCTGTCGCCGATCTACACCAACCTGGTGCTGGGCATCGTGCTGGCCAACACCGGATCGACCCACGAACCGGTGGCCCGGCTCCTCGCCGCGACCGAGCGGCCCCTTTACCTGGCGCTCCTCATCCTGGCCGGTGCGAGCTGGCACCCCGACGGCAGCGGACTGGTGTGGGTGGCGCTCGCGTTCGTGGGGATCCGGCTGCTGGCCCGGCTCGCCGGCGGACGCGCGGCGGGGACGGCGGCACAGGACCCGGCGCTGCGGGCACCGTCGATGTGGCGTGCACTCCTGGCCCAGGGCGGCCTCGGTGTCGCGCTGGCCGTCAACTACACCCAGGTGGACGGGGCTCCGCTCAAGGAGGTCGTCTTGACCGCGACGGTGGCGTCGATCCTGCTCTTCGAGTGGGTGAGCGCGGCCGAGTCGGTGCGGGCGCTGCCGGGTTCGTCGCCACCGGCACCAGCGGCGACGCCATGATCCGGCGACTGATGGTGGTCGCGGTGCTCCTCATCGGGGCGTTCCTGCTCGAGCCGCTGCGGGTCCCCACCGCGGACGTCGTGGCGCCGCGCTCGCTCTTCCTGTTCGGGCTCCTCCTCCTCGTGGCCGACACGCTGGGCACCTTCTTTCACGAAGTGGGGCTTCCGCGCATCGTCGGCTTCCTGGCGGCCGGCATCGTGCTGGGTCCGTCGGTGGCGGGGTTCATCCCTCCGCCCGTGCTCGGCGATCTGGGGATGATCAAGGAACTTGCAGTGGGGTGCATCGGACTCCTCGCCGGGGTGGAGCTCCGGATCTCCGAGGTCCGGCAGCGGGGCCGGGCCATCATCGGGATGCTGGGGGGACAGCTCCTCGCCGTCCTTCCGGTCCTGGCGCTGGTGGTCATCCTCGGCCGGACCCACATCCCCTTTGCGGCGGGGCTCACCGGCGCGCCGCTCCTGCTGGTGGCGGTGCTCTTCGGCGCCATCCTCAGCGTGAACTCGCCGATGGTCACCCTCGCGATGCTCACCGAGACCGGGGCCCGCGGGCCGCTCGCCCGGACCGTGCTCGGCGTGGTGCTCGTGGCGGACGTGCTCGTCATCCTCCTCTTCACCGTCTGCTTCGCGCTGGCCCAGTCGTCGCTCGGTACCGCCCAGGCTTCGATGTGGGGCATTCTCGGCTCGCTGCTGCGGGAGCTGGGTGGATCGGTCCTGGCGGGGGCCATCGTCGGCGCGCTGATCGCCGTGTACCTGCGCTTCGTGAAGCTGGAACTCGTGCTGTTCGTCATCGTCACCGTCTTTGCCACCGCCGCGGCAGCGACCGCGCTGCATTTCGAGCTGCTGCTCTCCCTCCTCACCGCGGGGTTCGTGGTGGAGAACGTGGCGCCGGTCCGCGCCGAGCCGCTGGTGGAGACGCTGCATCACATCTCGTGGCCGGTGTTCGTCGTCTTCTTTGCCCTCGCCGGCGCCGAGCTGCACGTTCAGGAGTTCCTGGGACTCTGGCCGGTGATCGTGGTGGTGGCGCTCTGTCGCGGCGCGGCGCTCCGGGTGGGCGCATCGCGCGGGGCGCGATGGGGCGGTGCGGATGCGGCCACCGTCCAATGGGGCTGGATGGGACTCGTCAGTCAGGCCGGCGTGGCACTCGGCCTCGCCACCGTGCTGGCGCGGCGGATGCCGGGCGTGGGCGAGGCGATGGCCACCGTCATCGTCGGCGTCATTGCCGTGAATGAGAGCATCGGACCGGTGCTCTTTCGACGCGGTCTGGAGCGGGCCGGAGAATTGGGTGTATCCGGCTTGCGTCCCGAATAGGGCCCGATTATGCTTGCGCTCCCTCGGGGAGACCGGGGTGTCTGGGGCAGTGGTGGAGGGGGAGTAAGTGAAGGCCTGACGGGCCCTTGACCCTCGGTATCCACTCAGGTTATGATTAAAGGCTCCCGGCAAAAGTGGCCGGAGGAGCAATTCACGCTCTTTGAAAACTGACGGATGCGTTTTGGGTGATGGGGTGCGGACCCTATGATCCGATCTGGTCACAGAGGCCGGTCGGGGATGGGTTCAATACTCTGATTGATTCGGACGACAAGATGGACCAGTCGTTCGTGAATGAGCAGATCTTCTTTCCATTGGAGAGTTTGATCCTGGCTCAGGACGAACGCTGGCGGCGTGCCTAACACATGCAAGTCGCACGGGGTAGCAATACCCAGTGGCAGACGGGTGCGTAACACGTGAGGAACATGCCGATCGGTGGGGGATAGCCGGCCCAACGGCCGGGTAATACCGCGTATCACCGCGTGGGGGCATCCCCGTGCGGTGAAAGCAGCAATGCGCCGATCGAGTGCCTCGCGGCCTATCAGCTAGTTGGTGGGGTAATGGCCCACCAAGGCGACGACGGGTAGCTGGTCTGAGAGGATGATCAGCCACATTGGGACTGAGACACGGCCCAGACTCCTACGGGAGGCAGCAGTGGGGAATATTGCGCAATGGCCGAAAGGCTGACGCAGCGACGCCGCGTGTGGGATGAAGGTCTTCGGATCGTAAACCACTGTCGCGAGGGACGAAATTCTGACGGTACCTCGAAAGGAAGCACCGGCTAACTCTGTGCCAGCAGCCGCGGTAATACAGAGGGTGCGAGCGTTGTCCGGAATCACTGGGCGTAAAGGGCGCGTAGGCGGCCTGGTAAGTAGGGGGTGAAATCCTGCGGCTTAACCGCAGGGCTGCCTTCTAGACTGTCAGGCTTGAGCACGGTAGAGGCGGATGGAATTCCCGGTGTAGCGGTGGAATGCGTAGAGATCGGGAAGAACATCAGTGGCGAAGGCGGTCCGCTGGGCCGTTGCTGACGCTGAGGCGCGACAGCGTGGGGAGCAAACAGGATTAGATACCCTGGTAGTCCACGCCGTAAACGATGGACACTAGGCGTCGGGGGGAGCGACCCTCCCGGTGCCGTCGCTAACGCAGTAAGTGTCCCGCCTGGGGAGTACGGCCGCAAGGCTGAAACTCAAAGGAATTGACGGGGGCCCGCACAAGCGGTGGAGCATGTGGTTTAATTCGAAGCAACGCGAAGAACCTTACCTGGGCTTGACATGCACGGGAAAGCCGGTGGAAACATCGGCCCCTCTTCGGAGTCCGTGCACAGGTGCTGCATGGCTGTCGTCAGCTCGTGTCGTGAGATGTTGGGTTAAGTCCCGCAACGAGCGCAACCCT
>DASSGV010000019.1:0-47211 GCA_035693225.1 Gemmatimonadales bacterium
CGCAAGTTGTACAATGGCGGGTGCACCACCTGTCCGCCCAGCGTCATCGTCGGTGTGGTGGGGGACGTGAAGTACCAGGGGCTCGGTGAGTCGACTGAGGCGGTGTACGATCCGGTGACGCAGGGGTGGCCGCTGTCGTCGTATCTCTTCGTGCGCACCCGGGGCCGCCCGGCGGAGGCCATCCTGGCGGTGCGGTCCGCACTCCGATCGGCCGACCCCAACGTGCCCCTCGACGATGTGGCCCCGATGACCGATCGGATCAGTGCCTCGGTGGCCGATCCGCGGATGCTCACCTGGCTGGTAGGCGGTTTCGCGGTGGTGGCGTTGGTGCTGGCCGCCATCGGGACGTTCGGGATGCTCTCCTACGCCGTCGTCACGCGGCGCCGCGAGATCGGCGTGCGGATGGCGCTCGGTGCCCGGAGCGAGCGGGTGGTCTCCATGATAGTGGGGCAGGGAGTGCGGCAGGCCGCGGTCGGTGCATTGATCGGGCTCTGTCTTGCCGCAGCGGGGACCCGGCTCCTCAGGGCGACCCTCTTCGGCGTGAGCGACACCGATCCGGCGACCCTCGCTGTCGTCACGCTTCTGCTGCTCGTCGTGGCGCTCCTTTCGTCGTGGATCGCTGCGCGCCGAGCGGCGATGGTCGATCCGATGGAGGCGATGAGGGCGGAGTAGGGTGTCCTGCGCCGCCGTGGGCCCGCTGCTTGCCTTCGTCAAACAACTGTTTTATACATCCGTTTGAACTCTCCACCTGTCCGGGCACTCGGAGCAACGGATGAAGCAGCGACTCAAGATCCTCCTCGGCGCCACCGCCGTCCTCATCCTCCTTATCTGGTGGCTCACCCGCCCGCCCAGGTACCTCACCCTCACCGGCATCGTCACCACTGACGACGTGATCGTCAGCCCGATGGTCTCCGGACAGATGGGCCGGTTCCTGGTCGCCGAAGGGGATTCGGTGAAGCGGGGCGAGCTCCTTGGCACCATCCAGCCCGCCGAGCTCCGCGCCGACCAGAGCTATTACCAGCACAGTGCCGAGGGATTCGCGGCGCAGGCGGCGGCAGGCGCGGCGACGCTCAAGTTCCAGGAACAGCAGGCCGCGTCCCAGGTCCAGCAGGCCGATGCGAACCTTGCGGCCACCAGGGCACAGCAGGCCGAAGCGCAGGCGACGCTCGATAACGCGAGGCGCAACTGGGTCCGGGCCGACACGCTGGCGCGCGCCGGCCAGCTCTCCCCCCAGGATGCCGACCAGAGCCACACGACGTTCGTGGTGTCCCAGGCCCGGCTTGATGCCGTGAACAAGCAGGTGGCGGCGGCCGAGGCGGCGGTCACGCTGGCGCACGCGCAGGCCGACCAGGTCGTGGCGATGCGCAATACCGTCCTGAGCGCCCGGCAGCAGGAGGCCGCCGCCACGGCGCAGGCCACCAAGGCCGATGTCCGGCTGGGCTACACCGAGCTCCGGGCACCGATTGACGGGTTCGTTGACGTCCGGGCGGCACGAGTGGGCGAGGTGGTGAACGTGGGCCAGCCCGTCATCACGCTCATCGACCCCGATGACCTCTGGATCCGCGCCGACGTGGAGGAGAGCTACGCCGACAGGGTACGTCCCGGCGATTCGCTCGAGGTGCGACTTCCCTCCGGCGAGATGCGGCGCGGCGTCGTGTTCTACCGGGGAGTGGACGCCGGCTTTGCCACTCAGCGGGATGTGAGCCGCACCAAGCGGGACATCAAGACCTTCGAGATCAGGATCCGGGTCGACAACCACGACCGGCGGTTGGCGGTCGGGATGACGGCGTATGTCCTCTTTCCGACCGCGCGGGCGCCGGAGGGCGGCGCCGCCACGACTCCGCCCGTGCCCCGTCCCGATCGACCGGCGCCGGCGCCGCCCCTGCCGAACGCAGGTCAGGGCGCGTCCCGATGACCCTCGCGATCGACGTCCGGAACATCGTCAAGCGCTTCGGCGACTTCACCGCCGTCGACGGCATCTCGTTCAGCGTGGCCGACGGAGAGATCTTCGGCCTCCTGGGCCCGAACGGGGCGGGGAAGTCGACGCTCATCCGGATGATGACGACCCTGGTGCCGCCCACCGAAGGGACCGCGATCGTCGGCGGGCTCGACGTGGTCCGGGATCCCGACGGCGTCCGCCACGTGATCGGCGTCATCCCCCAGGCGATGACGAGCGACCTCGACCTCACCGCCGCGGAGAACATCATCATCTTCGCCAAGTTGTACGGCGTGCCGAAGGAGAAGCGGAAGCGGCTGACGGCGGAGCTGCTGGCGGCGGTGGAACTCTCCCAGTGGGCCGACAAGCCGGTCAAGAACCTCTCCGGCGGGATGCGGCGGCGGGTCGAGATCGCGCGCGGCCTGATCCACGAGCCGAAGATCCTCTTCCTCGACGAACCGACGACCGGGCTCGATCCGGTCTCCCGCACCGCGGTCTGGGAGATGCTCCGCAAGGTGAAGGCGGAGCGTGACCTCACGGTGCTGATCACCACCCACTACATGGATGAGGCCGACCGGCTCTGTGACCGGATCGCCATCGTCGACCACGGCAAGATGATGGCACTCGATTCGCCGATGAGGCTCAAGGCGACCCTCGGCGGCACGAGCACCGTGGAGGTCGCGTTCGCGGAGACCCCGGCCGACTGGGAGGCGGCGCTCGCCGGAGCGCCCTCGGTGCAGGGCGTGACCGCCGATGGCCACGTCTACCGCCTGGCCTCCTCCGACGGCCCCGCCACGACCCTCGGGCTCCTCGAACTGGCCGGCCGCGCCAACGTGAAGGTCCAGTCGCTCTCCGTGCAGAGCTCGACGCTCGACGATGTGTTCGTGCATTTCACCGGCCGCCAGCTGCGCGATGCCCTGCAGGAGGCGTCAGCGGCCGACCGGTTGGCGCCGTTCCGGCGATAGGGCGGGGAGACCAGGAGCGGTCTATGCAGATGCAACGCGCAGGTGCCATCATCGATCGGGAGCTCCTCCGCTTCAGCCGGAGCCGGGCGCTCATCGTCATGTCCCTCACCGCGCCGCTGGTCCAGCTGGTGGTGCTCGGCTACGCCTTCGGCGGTGCGGTCAGGCACCTCAAGCTCGGCGTGGTGGACCAGGACGGCGGGGTGCCTGCGGTCAAGCTCCGGGAGCTGACCGGTGCGGTCGCCGCCAACGCCGGCACCTTCACCACCGCTTCGTATGCCGACCTCGGCGTGGCCCTCGGCGATCTCAAGAACGGCAAGATCAACGGGGTGCTGGCCATCCCGCCGGAGTTCTCCCGCAAGCAGCTCACGGGGACCGATCCCCGGGTGGCGCTCATCGAGGACAATTCGGACAACTTCGTCGCCGCGAGCCTGGCCGGAAGCCTGGGCGGCGTGGTTCAGGCCTACGACCAGCCGCAGGCGACGAGCGACCGCCTGTCCACCGGGACTCAGCTCGACCAGGTCGAGGTCTATCCGTACGTCCCCTACATCCAGTACCTCCTCCCCGGCTCGATCGTGATGTCGATCTTCATGATGGTGATGATCGGCGGCGGGATCATCTACATCGACGACAAGGCGCGCGGACTGCACGAGGGGTACCTCGTGACGCCGATCACCCGGCTCGAACTGATCGTGGGGTTCAACCTCTCCGGTGCGATCAAGGCCGTGACCGCCGGCCTGGTGCTGATGACCCTCGGATCGCTCATCGCCGGGGTGCCCAATCCCTTCGATCCGCTCAAGCTGGTCCGGCTCTTCGTGGTCATCTGCGTCACCGCGACCGCGCTCGTCTCGATGATGTTCCTCCTGATGGTACGGATGACCGATCCGCTCCTTCCGCGGGCGCTCTTCGGCGTGCTCAACACGCTGCTCTACTTCCCGAGCGGTGCGGTGTATCCCCAGCAGGCGTTCCCGGGGTGGCTCCGTGCCGTCGCCGTGGCCGATCCATTCACCTATGCGGTCCACGCGTTCAAGTCGGTGATCCTCAAGAACACCGGATTCGGCGCCATCGGGGTCGATCTCCTCATCCTGGTGCTGTTCTCGGCGGTCACGATGACCGCCGCCACGCTCCTCTTCCGGAGGACGCTGTGAGGGGGCAGCGCCGGCCGGAGGGGCGCCCGGCCGGAGGGCTGGGGCGGCGCCGGGGCCACGGCGATGGCGACACCCGCCAGCGGATCCTCGATGAAGCACGGGAGCTCTTTGCCGACTTCGGGTTCGATCATGTCACGGTGCGCGACATCTGCCAGCACGCTGCGGCCAACCTCGCCGCCGTGAGCTACCATTTCGGGGACAAGCTCGGACTCTACCTCGAGGTGGTGCGGGGCGCGGCCGAGAAGATGAAGGTGGCGAACGAGGGGGTGATGGCGCCTGAGGGGACGGCACCGGTGGATCGACTGAGCCGCTACATCCGGGTCTACCTGCCTCGGTTGATGCTGGTGGACCAGGATCGGTTCGGCTGGATCCACCACCTGATGCGGCAGGAGATGGCCGAACCGACGCCGGGCGCCCGGATCATCATGGATGAGGCGATCCTCCCGCGGGTCCGTTACCTCAGCGCCATCGTGGCCGAGCTCCTCGGCTGCGCCATCGATGATCCCCGGGTGATGCGTTGCGTGGCGAGCATCCAGTCGCAGTGCCTCTTCTACCTTCCCGATCCCTTCCGCGATCGGGTGGCCAATTGGCCGGAGCGCACCGCCCGGACCGCGGCGGCGGCGGCCGAACACGTGCTGGCGTTCTCGCTGGCAGGGATCGAGGCGGTGAAGGGGAGCGGGTGAGGCGGGGAGACAGCGGGCAGGAAGCGGATGAGAAGCGGGCAGTAGCTTGGATCTGTCATCCCCAGTGCAGCGCCTGTCCTGAGCCTGCCGAAGGAAGTGGCCTGTTCCTTCGGCATCGGCGCGTGGCCACTCTTGAAGCCAGCGAAGTAGGTCCCTCGCTGTGCTCGGGATGACAGGGCGTTTGCCTGTCGACCTCCATCCTTCGAGCTTCGTGCGACCTGCGACCTGCGACCTGCGACCTGCAACCCTCCCTCACTCCGCCTGCAGGACCTCTCTCGGATCCACTGCGGTCGCCCGGTATGCGGGGAGATATGCGGCGACCGCCGCCACCAATCCCATGAACACCACGGCCACCACGAGCACGCCCGGATCGAGCGGATTCATCCGGAACACGAGGGACGCCATCAGCCGCGTGAGCGCCGCCGCTCCGACAAGTCCGAACCCGATCCCCACCGCCGCGATCGTGAGCCCCTGTCGCAGGATCATCCGGCGGATCGTCCCGGTCCCCGCGCCCAGCGCCATGCGGATGCCGAGCTCCCGTGCCCGGAGCCGGACGGTGTAGGCGAGGACGCCGAAGAGACCAAGTGCTGAGAGCACCAGCGCGACGAGTGCGAACGCGATGAGGATCCGAAGCGTAAAGACCCGCGTCGCGGTCCCCTGGCCGATGGCCTCGGCGAGGGTGGTCGGTCGGTACATCACCAGCTGTGGATCGAGTGATGCAAGTACGCGGCGCACTGCCGCCTCCGCAGCGATCGGCGGTCCGTCGGTGGCGATGACCTGCGCCAACGCCCAGTTCCTATCACCCGCCCACTGGGTGTGCGGGTGATAGACGTAGTAGGCCGGGTCTCCCTCCGGGTCTATCGCCACGTCGGCGACCACGCCGATGACGTCGCTGTCGTGCAGGCCCGTACTGAGCCGCTGGCCCACCGGATCCACTCCCGGATAGAAGACCTTGGCGAAACTCTGGCTGATGACCACCCGATCGGGTGCGCCCATCACATCCCCCGCATCGAACACCCGCCCTTCGAGCACCTTGATGCCGGCGGCCCTGAAGTAGTCTCCCGAGACGATCCGCTGGTTGATGTCACCGCGGTTCCCCAATTGCGCGCCGACCAGCGGGCCCGTGAGTGCCGTCGTGCCCCACTGGTGGTAGTTGCCGGTCGCGGGGAGCTTCGAGATTCCTCCGGCCGCGCGGACGCCGGGAATGGCCTCGACCCGGCGGGCAAACTCCTCGTAGAACCGTCCGCGGGCGGTGGAGTCATACCGGGCGGCGGGGAGCTCGAGGTCGAAGGTGAGGACCTTGTCGGGAGCGACGCCAAGGTCGAGATCCTGGATCTTCCGGAAGCTCTCGATCAGGAGGCCGGCACCCACCAGGAGCACGAACGCCAGCGCCACCTGCGAGATCACAAGCGCCGAACGGAACCGCCCCTCCGCGCCTCCTCGGCTGGCGCCGCGGGCCTGCTGTCGGAGGACGTCCCCCGGTTCGGTGCGAGCCGCGCGGAGCGCCGGAGCCAGACCGAAGGCGATGGCACTCAGCGTGGCGATCGCGATGGAGAAGGCGAGGAGCCGCGGGTTGAGCGAGAGCGTGGTGAGGCGGGGAATGGAACCGGCACCGATCGCGACGATCCCCGACATCGCGGCGCGGGCCACCAGCAGCCCGGCGATGTCCCCCGCGACCGCCAGGACGATGCTTTCTGTCAGGAGTTGCCGCACGAGACGGCCGCGTCCGGCGCCGAGGGCGGAGCGCACGGCGAACTCCTTGTCGCGCTCGGAGGCGCGCACCAGGAGGAGGTTGGCGATGTTGACGCAGACCAGCACCAGGACGAGGGCCGCGGCGCCGAGCATCAGGATCAGCGAGCGGGAGGCCGAACCGACGATCTCCTCCTTGAGAGGATAGAGCACGGCGGCCGCTCGATTGCCTCGCACGAGCTCCCGACGCAGGGTGGCGCTCAACTGGTCGAGTTCGCGCTGGGCCCGCTCGATGGTGACGCCGGCGCGGAGCCGGGCCACGACCGAAACCCAGTGGTTCATCGCCCGCTGCGGGTTGAGCCCTTCGGTCAGGTCCATCGGCGTCCAGGCGTCCACATTGCCGACGAGCGGATCGGTGAACCCGGCGGGCATCACCCCGACCACGGTGTACGGGGCTCCACTCATCAGGAACGGAGCGCCGAGGGCCGAGGGGTCGCCGTGGAAGATCCGCTCCCAGAGGGCGTGACTCAGCACCACGGTACGGGCGCCGTTCTCCTCCTCGGGGAGGAAGCCGCGGCCGAGGACCGGCTGGGCGCGGACCACATTGAAGTAGTCGGCGCTGACGGGGAGGAGACGGATCCGCTCCGGCCGGTCAGCTCCGCCGATGTCGGCGCCGACGGTGTTGTAGGTCAGGATGCCGGCGACGCCCTCCATCGAGCTCAGCTGGCTTCGATAGGCCAGGAAGTGCACCGGCGAGACGTACCCCTTGTATGGCGAGTCTCCCTCGTACTGATAGAGTTGGACCAGTTGACCAGGTTGCTCATAGGGAAGGGGAGTGAGGAGCACCGCATCCACCGCGCTGAAGACCGCGGTGGTCCCGCCGACGCCGATGGCGATCGTGAGGATGGCGACGAGGGCGAATCCGGGATTCTTCCGCAGCCCGCGGATCGCGTAGCTGATGTCGCTCAGGATGTTCTCGATGCCGCGGGTGCCGCGGGCATCGCGTACCTCCTCCTTGACCTGCTCCACTCCCCCCAGCGCGATGGCGCTCTGGCGCCGAGCCTCGGCGGCGTCCACGCCCGAACGCTTGCGGCGTTCCGCGTCCATCTCGGTGTGGAAGCGGAGCTCGTCGTCGAGTTCGCGCTCCTCACGCCGGCGGAACACCAGCGCCCGCAGGCGCTCCGACAGATCTGACCAGAGACTCACGTTTCCCCCGTGGCCCAGCGGGCTCCCAGGATCCAGTTGACCGCCGACGAAGCGCGCTCCCAGCTGGCGCGTTCGAGTTCGAGCTGGCGCCGTCCGGCGGCGGTGAGCGCGTAGTAGCGCCCGCGTCGGTTGTTCTCGGTCGTCCGCCAGGTCGAGGTGATCCACCCGCGTCGCTTCATCCGCTGCAGGGCGGGGTAGAGCGACCCCTGGGTCACCAGGAAGGCCTTGCCGGAGAGCTGCTCCAGCCGCTGGCTCATTCCCCAGCCGTGCATCGGCTCTTCCGCCAGGAGGCGCAGGACCAGCATCTCCAGGGTCCCCTGGACCAGCTCGGATCGTTCGTCGGGCACACCGCCTCCTGTAGATAGGCTGAAGGAAGGTAGGGTTGCTTCTTCAGATGGTCAACAGGAGGGTCGGGCCGGGTGCGTACAGCGGGTACAGCGGGTGGAGCGGGTGGAGCGGGTGAAGCGGGCAGACAGCGGGCGGGGAGCGGGCAGGAAGCGGATGAGCAGCGGGCAGCAGCTTGGATCTGTCATCCCGAGCGAGGCGCCTGTCCTGAGCCTGCCGAAGGAAGGGATCTTCCCCAAAAGCTCGGTGGCCGGTGGCCAACGCCCGGAGTCAGTGGAGAAGATCCCTCGGTCGGCTTCGCCTCCCTCGGGATGACAGTTCCGATTGCCAACCCATACCGATCGCCGAGCTTCGCGCCGCCTGTCCGCCTGTCCGCCTGTCCGCCTACCGCTCGTACACCCTTCCCCTCCACTCCACCCGCGATCGGCCGCGGACGATGCTCCGGAGCGCGATCCACGCAGCCAGTGCGGCCCCCGCGGGGTAGAGGATCCCGTAGGCGAAGGGGATCTCCATCCCGGTGGTGACGATCATCCAGAAGACCGCCGACGATCCGCACGCCCAGACGGCAGGCCACAGGAGCGCCGGCCAGAGTGCTGCAGCGACGAGCGCGAGCGGGGGAATGAGCCAGAAGACGAATCCCAGCAGCACGCCGGTCGGGGCCAACGCTCGCCGGAGCGGATCGTCCGCGTAGGCTCGGCGGGCGCCGAGGTAGAGGTTCTTCGACCATCCCTCGATGAGGGACCCGAGCCCGGTGTACATCCGGGTCCGCATCAGCTCCTCGGCGTGCGCCAGGTGAAGCTTCTTTCCGCGGCGCCAGAACTCCTGGCCGAGCGCCAGATCCTCCGCCACCTCCTGCCTGACGACCTCGTGGGTGCCGACCGCGAGGTATGCCTCACGCCTGACGAGGATGAATTGTCCGTTGGCGATGACGTCCGCGGCCGCTCGCGCGTGGTTGACGCGATCGGGGGAGTACTGTGTGCCCAGCAGGAAGAAGATCTGCGGCATCACCAGCCGTTCGGCGAGCGTCAGGCAGACCTGAGTCGGGAGGATGGTGACGAGCTCGGCGCGTTCCTGCTCCAGCGCGCCGACCGCGTGGCCGAGGAGGTCCGGGGCGTGTTCGGTGTCGGCGTCGGTGAAGAGGACGAGGTCGCCTCGGGCGGCACGGAAACCCTGGACGCACACCCAGGACTTCCCGAACCATCCAGCGGGCAGGTCGGCGCCGCGGACCAGGCGGAGGCGCGTGTCCACATCGGCGATCCGCTCGACGATCGCCGGGGTGTCGTCGCCGGAACGGTCGTCGACGACGATCACCTCCAGCGGCGCGTAGCGGGAGGCGAGGATCGAGCGGAGCACCGTCGTGATGTTGGCCGACTCGTTCCGGGCGGGGATGACGACGCTGACGAGCGTGCCTGATCTCTGCGGCGCGTCCGCAAGCGCCGGGCGGCGGCCGCGCCAGGCGAGGCGGAGCAGCGGAATGAACGGAACGAGCCAGGGAAGCGAGGCGACCGGAGGGAGGTACATGGGAGGGGAGCCAGGAGCCAGGAGCTAGGAGCTATGAGCTAGGAGCTATGAGCTGTGGACGGTCGGCTGAACGCGTCAGCTCCGCGCCGTCAACTCCCCCAGCCGCCTCTCGATGTCGCTCATCTGGCGCTCGACCTCTGCCGGGTCGAGTGCGTTGCCTTCGCTCGGGACGCCGTTGTGGGCCAGGAGCTGCGCCACGAGCGCGTCGGTGTACCCGGCGACGGCGACGCCGATGCCGCGATCGAGCACCTGATTCAAGCGGAGCATGATCGCCATCGCCTGGCGAGGGCGCATCGTGGCGAGGGTGCCGGCGAGATTCCGGATGAGCAGTTCGCGGAGGAACTGGATCTCGTCGACCACCTCTCCGGCGGCGAGCCCGCGTGCCGCCGCGGATCGCCCGTAGTGTTCGCAGGCCGTGGCCCAGATCTCGACGGCCTCACGGCGCAGCGGCCCGACCAGTTCGGTCAGGACATCCAGCAACAGCTGGAGCTCCCGCTCCAGGAGCGGGCGGGGGACGGCGGGAGAGGTGGAGGAGCGGTCGACGAGCCAGTCGGCCCACTGGCGGACGAGGGGATCGCGGAGTTCGGCCAATGCGCGGCCGGTGGCCAAGAGTGCGGGGTGTGACGCGCGCACGTGTCGGGCTCCCGGGATGTGTACCGGCGGAAAATAGGCCTGACGCGTGGGTGTAGCTAGTAGCGGCCGCAGGGGCTCGCCTACCAGCCGAACCCCCACGTCAATCCGGTGTACCAGCGGCGCCCCAGGAACATGATGGCGTGGTCGGGGATCGTGTTGAACAGGTTGTCCGCACCGGCGACGATGTGGGCATCACCGATGGCGTAGGTCGCGGAGAGATTGACCCGCTTGTACGCGGCCTGGCCGATGACGCTGCCATCGGGCTGGTCGTACAGCACGTGACTGGTGGCGATGAGTTCCGTGGTCACCGCGAGGGCGCCCGGTGCCACGGTCACGCCGATCCGCCCGGTCTCGGCGGCGCTCCCATCGAGCGGCTTGCCGGTGGTCTCGTCCTCGGTATGGAGCCAGACATAGCTGCCGTTCGCGGTGATGATCCCCCGGGTCAGGGCGCCGCCCACCTCGATCCCGCGGGTCTGGGCCTTGTCGACATTCTGGTACTGGAAGGTGAAGGTCACCGGGTCCACGAGCTCGGTGACGATCAGGTGGTCGATCCAGTTCTGGTAGGCACGCACGTAGATCTGTCGCGGACCGACGGTCCGGCCCAGCTCGGCGGTGAGGTTCCACGACGATTCGGGGACGAGGTTGGGATCTCCCTTGACGGTGTAGCCGAAGTCGGTGTTGGTGAAGTCGAGGTACTGCTCCTTGAAGGACGGCGACCGGAACCCGCGGGCCCCGCCAAGCGTGAGCCCGAATCCCGCCGGTCCATTGAAGCGGATGTTGGCTCGCGGCGCGACGTCGCTGCCCCAGAGATGACTGTCGGTGTAGCGCAGGCCCGCCGACAGCCGCACGTCGGAGCTCACCGCGAACTCGGTCGACCCGAACACGGCACCGGTCCATCCGCTCTTGGCCCCGCCATCGACCCGGGCGCTGGTGAGGGCATCCCGTTCGATCTTGACGCCGCCGAGCCACGTCCCCCGGACCATCGTGCCCCGTCGGAGGAGCTCCACGTCGCCGACGCTCTCGCGATCGGCATCGGACGCCGAGCCGGTGGACGCGCTGAACGTGTGATCGTAGCTGCTGCCGTGGAGCCGGATGTCGGTGTTGCCGTTGGTGCCCACCGTCAGGGTGCCCAGGGCATCGAGCTGCTTGTTGACATCGGTATCGGTCTCGGGGCCCGACATCCCTTGCAGTTGGTAGCGTTGGGTCTCATTCACGCCAAAGACCCGGAGGTCGCCGGAGCCGCCGAGCATGGGTGCGGTGACGCGCGCCATCCCGTCCCACCGCTCGGCCCGTCCGCCGTCGTGCGCCAGTCCGCCGGGTACGATGTCGGCGTCGCGATGTCCAAAGTCGAGCGAGCCGAACACGACGCCGCTCCCGCCGCTGATCCGTCCCCGCTCATCCAGCTGCCCGTTGCTGCCGCCCTGGGCGGAGAGTTCCGCGCGGCGGCTGAAGTCGCGTCGCGTGATGAGGTTCACGACGCCGCCCAGGGCATCGGAGCCGTAGAGCGTCGACTGCGGACCGTCCACCACCTCGACCCGGGCAAGGAGCGCGGGGTTCACCCGGGTCAGGTCGAATTGGCCGTCCAGCCGGCCGGTGAGCGGCGCCCCATCGAGCAGCACCAGTACGCGATCGGAACTGAGGCCCTGCAGGCTCACGCCGAGGCCCGAGCCCACGACCGGATCGGCCTGGATGCCGGGGACGTCGCGCAGGATGGTCGGAAGGTCGCTCGCCGCGCGACGGGCGATGGTGGTCGAATCGACGATGCGGACCATCGCGGTCGCATCCGACACCGGTGTCAGCACCCGATCAGCGGTGATGACGAGCGGCGCCACCGTGACGGGCGTCCGGGTGGTGTCGGCAGGGCTCTGGGCCGCGAGCGCGGGGGCCAGGCAGGAAATGGCTAGGATGGCGGATCGGACCGAGGCTCTGAACACCGATGCTCCAAGATCGAAATGGTCTGGGGGGGGCGGCAGCGCCGACAGCTCGGGGCCACCGATGTCGACAAGTATCTCGGCCGGCGCCGTGACCGACAATTCCGGTGGACTACGGATGCAGTGTGCCCTCCGGGGCGGATGCGGTCGCGTTGCATCCGCCAGATACCGGGTTAGCTTCGCCGCCTATGGCCACCCCAAGGCTCACCACGCATACCCTCACGGGTCGGCTCGGCCCGATCCTGGTCGACGTGCGCGCGGCCGCCAGAAAGGAGGCCCGCCCGGCCGTGATCCTCCTCCCTGGCTTCAAGGGATTCAAGGACTGGGCCTTCTTCCCGCCGCTGGCCGAACGCCTGGCCCGGGCCGGATTCTCGGCGGTGACGGTGAATCCGAGCGGCTCGGGGGTCGATGCCGGCGGGGAGTTCACCGAACGCGATCGCTTCGGACACAACACGTACTCCGCGGAACTGGCAGATGTCCGCGTCGTCGTGGATGCGCTGGCTGCCGGCGCGCTCGGGGTCGCACCGCCCGGGGGGATCGGGCTCTATGGACATTCGAGGGGCGGAGGGATCGCCGTGCTGCACGCCGCGAATGACCCGCGGATCGGCGGCCTGGTGACCTGGAGTGCGATCAGCACCGTCGACCGATGGAGCGCCGCCACCAAGGACGACTGGCGTGCACGTGGGCGCATCGATGTGCTCAACAGCCGTACCCACCAGGTGCTGCCGATCTACCTCGACCTGCTCGAGGAGGTCGAGGCGCAAGGTGGGCGTCGGCTCGACATCATCGCGGCCGCATCTCGCATCTCCGTGCCGTGGCTCCTGCTGCACGGGGAGGACGATGAGACCGTCGAGCCGGCCGAGGCGGAACGCCTGGCGGGTGCCGCCCCGCCCCCGTCGAGCCGCCTGATGCTGGTCGCCGGAGGCACCCACACCTTCGGTACCAGGCATCCGTGGGAAGGACCCACCGCCGAGTTCGACCTGGCCGCCACGGCCACCGTCGAATGGTTCGGGAACGCGCTGACGTCGGGGACGCCGTGACGGAGGGGCAGGTGCGGGCGGCGGTCGCGTTGATCCGGGTTCCCGGCCCGGACGCGATCCTCATCATCGAGCGAGCGGTGCGCGAGGGAGATCCGTGGTCGGGGCAGATGGGGCTGCCGGGAGGGCACGCCGAGCCGGGGGACTTCGACCTCGTGGCCACCGCCATCCGGGAGACGGAGGAAGAGGTCGGGGTCTCGCTCCCGCGGTCGGCGTTGGTGGAGACGTTGCCGGATGTGGCTCCGCGCAGCGTGAACCCTCCGCCATTCCTCGTCCGCCCCTTCCTCTTCTCCATTTCGGAGCGTCCGTCTCTTCGGCTCTCGTCCGAGGTCGCCTCTGCGACGTGGGTGGAGTGGCGGGCGCTCTCCGACCCGGCCAACTGTCAGGTGATACCGATCCCGATCCGGGGGGTGGAGCGGTTGGTCCCGGCGTTCGTGATCGATGGACGCGTCATCTGGGGGATGACGGAGCGGGTACTCGCCGGGCTGGTGGCGGGCGGGTGAGGAGGGGGAGAAGATCTCGATGAAGCGAGCCGGAGATCCCTCTGGCGCTGAAGCGCCCTCGGGATGACTCCGGTAGTGCTGAAGCGCGCCCGGGATGACTCGGGTGGCGCTCGCGACTCCCTGTGGCTACTTCCCCGTCCCGGTCTCCCCACTCTCCCACCGTCCTACCATCTCGCCGTCTTACCATATCACCGTCCCACCGTCTTACCGCCTTACCATCCCACCATTCCGCTCTCCCACCTTCTTACCGTCCCGCTTCCGAATTAGCCCCGTCTCAATTACGATTTAGCCATGCCTAAATCACGGGAGGTCCCGGCCGTCGGACCGCTGACGCGGTCGGTCGAGGATTACCTCAAGGCGATCTACCGCCTGACCCTCCCGGGGGGCTCGGCCAGCACCACGGCGCTGGCGACCCATCTCGGGCTCACGGCCGCCTCGGTCACGGGGATGATCAAGCGTCTGGCGGGACAGGGCTACCTGCGCCACGAGCCGTATCGCGGCGTGTCGCTCACACCCCACGGCCGGCGGGCTGCACTGCGCACCCTCCGGAATCACCGCATCCTCGAGGCCTATCTCGTCGGATTCCTGGGCTTCGACTGGGACGATGTGCACGTCGAGGCCGAACGACTGGAACACGCGGTCTCTCCCGAACTCATCGAGCGGATGGCGCGGGCGCTGGGGAATCCGAGCGTCGACCCGCACGGCGACCCGATCCCGGGACCTGACGGCTCCGTGGTGGAAGTCGAATACACACCGCTTCCCGACGTCCCGATCGGCGCGATGGCGGAGGTGCGGCGGGTGGATTCGACCGACGCCGAGCGGCTGCGCTACCTGGCGGCGATGGGGCTCAAGCCGGGCGCCACGGTCATCGTGACGGCGCGGCAGCCCTTTGACGGACCGCTCACCGTGCGGACACCGGGGGGAGTGCAGGTGTTGGGCCACGACGTCGGTGCACTGGTCTATTGTCTCCCGCCGGCCGGGGCCCGCCGATGAACACCTCGGCCACTCCGCCGTTCGACGACCTCGCCGGGTGGCGGAAATCCCCCCGGGGCCGGAGTCTCGCGGAATCCCACGGGAGCATCGGCGTCCCCAGGGGCGCCGGGTGGTGGCGGAAGCTCCTCGTCTTTGCGGGTCCGGGCTATCTCGTGGCGGTCGGATACATGGATCCGGGCAACTGGGCCACCGACCTGGCGGGCGGGGCTCGCTTCGGGTATGCGCTCCTCTCGGTGATCCTCCTCTCGAACCTGATGGCGATCCTGCTCCAGGCGCTCGCGGTCAAGCTGGGCCTTGCCACCGGGCGCGACCTGGCCCAGGCGTGCCGGGATCACTATTCACCGCGCGTCAGTTTCGTGCTCTGGGTCTTTGCCGAGATCGCGATCGCAGCCTGTGACCTCGCCGAGGTGATCGGTGCGGCCATCGCGTTGGAGCTCCTGTTCGGGGTCCCGTTGCTCTGGGGGGTCTGCCTCACGGCGCTCGACGTCCTGATCATCCTTCTCCTCCAGCACCGGGGCTTCCGCCTCCTTGAGGCAGTGGTGATCGCGCTGGTGGCGACGATCGGCGGATGCTTCGCGGTGGAACTGGTGCTGGCCCGGCCGCTCTGGGGGCCGGTGGCGGCGGGGCTCCTCCCGACCGCCAGCATCGTGACCGACCCCGGGATGTTGTACCTCGCGGTCGGCATCCTTGGCGCCACCGTGATGCCGCACAACCTCTATCTGCACTCGGCCATCGTGCAGACCCGGAACGTGGTTCCCGACGAGCAGTCACGCCGGGAGGCGATCCGCTTCGGCACCATCGACTCGACGGTGGCCCTCTTCTTTGCCTTCTTCATCAATGGTGCCATCCTGGTCGTGGCGGCGGCCACCTTCCACCGGAGCGGCCACGCCGAGGTGGCCGAGATCGGCGATGCGTACCGGCTGCTCTCCCCGCTGCTGGGCACGGCGGCCGCGAGCACCGTCTTCGCGGTGGCCCTGCTCGCGTCGGGGCTCAATTCGACGATCACCGGGACGCTCGCCGGTCAGGTCGTGATGGAGGGGTTCCTCGACCTCCGGCTGCGGCCCTGGCTCCGCCGGCTCCTGACCCGGATGATCGCGATCGTTCCCGCCGTGGTGGTCACGGCGCTGATGGGAGAACGGGGCACCGGGAAGCTCCTCATCCTGAGTCAGGTGATCCTGAGCCTGCAGTTGAGCTTTGCGGTGGTCCCGCTGGTGCTCTTCACGGGCGATCGGAAGAAGATGGGGCCCTTCGTGAACGGCCCCGTCCTGAAGGCGATCTCGTGGGTCACGACGGTCGCGATCGTCGGGCTCAACGGGTGGCTCCTGCTGGGGCTCCTCGCCTGAGACACCTGGTGCTCGGCGCCCTGCTCCTGGTCGTCGCCACGGCGGTCGGAGCCCAGGTCCCGGCCGATCCGCACGCGGTCCAGCCCGAGCGGCCCACCGTCGCGACGCACGCCTACACCGTGGCGCCCGGGTGGATCGAGGTCGAGGCGGGTGCCGAGTTCGATCGCTATCCCGATAAGTCACGCGGCGGTTCCGCTCCCGTGCTCATCAAGCTCGGGCTCGGGGGCCGGACTCAGCTCGACCTCTTCGGCGCTCTGGTGGCGCCGCCGGGACGGAGGCTCGGCGGCGGCGACGCCGGCCTCGCACTCAAGTGGCGCATCATCGACGGATCCCGGTGGCTCGGCGACCTGGCGCTGCAGCCGAGTGTCAAATTCCCGACCGGGGCGGTCGGTCAGGCCCGGGGGACCGGCACCACTGACGCCGGGATCATCGTCATCTCGAGCCGTCGATTCGGGCCGGTGGAACTCGATGTCAACCTCGGGTACACCCGCCGGTCGGGAGACGGCACCGCGGCACCGCGCAACGCGACCCTCTGGACCGTTTCATTCGGTGGGCCGATCCGGGGTCGCGTCGGCTGGGTGGCGGAGTGCTTCGGATATCCGGCGACGAGCGGGCCTTCAGGGTCGGGGTCGGTGACGGCAGTGCTGGCGGGACCAACGCTGCTGCTGCGGCCGTGGCTGGCGCTCGATGCCGGCGTCATCGCGCCGATCGGCGGGGTCCAGCCCTCCGCTGTGTATGCCGGGACGGTATACAACGTAGGCAGGGTGTGGTAGGAAGTGAGAAGTAAGAAGTAAGAAGGGAGAAGGGGGAGTGAAGAGGGAAGAGTGAAAAGTAAAAAGTAAAAAGTGAAAGGGGGGGACGTACGACGTACCGAGGATGCCTGGCTACCTGAAACGCGCGAGGGGGCGCGAGCATCATCGGCGCCTCCCATCTCACCATTCATCCCTGACGCTCACTTCTTACCTCTCACTTCTCATTTTTTACTGTTTACTGCTCCCTTCTTACTTCTCACTTCTCCCTTCTTACTTCTCACTTCTTACTGTTTACTGCTCCCTTCTCACTTCTCACTTCTCACTTCTTACTGTTTACTGCTCCCTTCTTACTTGTCACTTTTCACTTTTCACTTTTCACTCTTTACTTGACACTCCTCCCCCTCTTCCGCCGGCTCCTCCAGGTCCAGCGCCGGCAGCCGCAGGGTGAAGACGCTCCCCCCTCCGGGGCGTGGGGCAAAACTCACGCTCCCTCCCTGCATCTCGGCCATCCGGTGGGCGATGTTGAGCCCGAGCCCCGCCCGGCCGGCGTCCGGGGGAGAGCCGCTGGCGCGGTAGAACGCGTCGAAGATCCGGTCCCGATCGGCTTCGGCGACCCCCGGTCCGCGATCGGAGACCTTGAACGCCAGGAACTCGCCGTCGCGTTCGACGCTGAGCTCGACGGGCTGATCGGGGGGGCTCAGGCGGATCGCGTTCTCGGCCAGGTTGCTGAGCGCCCGCAGTGACTTCACGAAATCGAAGCGTCCCACCAATGCCGGCCGGGCCAGGTCCACCTCGAGGGAAAGCTCGCGGCCCCCGAGCGCGGCCGCGAGTTGTCGGTCCAGCGCGCCGATCAGGTCCTCGGCGGTGTTGGCCTCGGCCTCGATCCGCAACATGCCGGTCTGCAGTTTGGTCAGATCGAGCAGGTCGCCCACCAGGCGGCTGAGCCGGTCGATCTGTTCCTCGATGTTCCGGGACCGATCGCGATCGGTGAGCCGGGGGTCGCCGGCGATCGCCTTGATGGCCGCCAACGGTGTCCGCAGGTCGTGCGACACCGAGGCGAGGACGATGTCCTTGAAGCGATCGGCCTCGCGGAGCGCGGCGGCGTGCTCCGCTTCCCGCATCAACGGCACCCGCTCGGCCGCGAGCGCGGCGTAGTAGGCCAACGTCTCGAGGAACCGGCGCTTCGGCGGTGTCAGCCGGATCGGGGCCGTGTCCCGCAGGGTGAGGAAGCCGGCGGTCCGGTCGTGGACCGTGAGGCGGAGCCGGATGACGTCCGTCTCGGGGAGGTCGGTCGGAAAGGCCTCGCCGGCCGCGACCTCGATCTCGGGGGTGTCATCCGAGGGTCCGGGCGCCGTGGAGCCCGGTTCGAGGGTGCAGGCAGTGAGGCCGAGCTTGTCGCGGATGACCGTGGCGATGGCGCCGAGGGCGTCCTCGGGGTGGCCGGCGTTCAGGGTATCGGCGCCGATCCGCGAGAGTGACGCCACCTCTTCGGCGCGTTCGCCGGCGATGCGCGCCTCCTCGCGGGCCCGGGCCAGGAGCTGGGTGGCCGCGGCGGCCGTTGCCAGGAAGGAGAAGAGGACGATCCAATCGACGTCCTTGTGGACGCCGATGCGGTCGAACGGCGGCTGGAAGTAGTAGTCGATCAGGAAGGACCCGGCGAGCGCCAGCGTCAGGCCCAGGGTGCGACCGCCGCTCACGCTCCCACCCAGCACCACCAGCAGGTACGTGAGGGCCACCTGCGCCTCGAGCACCTGCTCCCGGTAGGGACGGAACGCCACCGTCACCACGCCGAGGAGCACCGCCCAGAACAGCCAGATCGCGGCGCGGCGCACGGTGGAACTCAGGGTTCGAGCCGGTATCCCACGCCCGGTTCGGTCACGATGAGCGTCGGGCGCGCGGGGTTCCGCTCGATCTTCCGCCGCAAGGTGGTGATGTAGACCCGAAGGTACTGCTGCGGATTGCCGAAGGGGCGGCGCCACACCGCATCGTAGATCTGCTGGTGGGTGAGGGTGCGTCCCGCGTTCTGCAGCAGGGTGCGGAGGATCCCCCATTCGGTCGGCGTCAGGCGGATCGCCTCGCCGTTGCGGCGGACCGTCCGCGCGCCCAGGTCGACCACCAGATCTCCGACGGTGTGTGCGGCGATGCCGGCGTTCGAGGGCCCTTGCGCCCGCCGGAGGTGGGCGCGGACCCGTGCAGTGAGCTCGTTCATGGAGAACGGCTTGGTGACGTAGTCATCGGCGCCACTGTTGAACAGCAGCACCTTTTCCGTGTCATCGTGACGGGCCGTGAGGACGAGGATCGGTGTCGGGGACCAGCGCCGGATCTCGCGACAGACCTCGACGCCCGGTTGGTCGGGCAGGCCCAGGTCAAGGACCACGAGTTCGGGACGGGCGGATGCGGCGAGCTCGGTGCCTTCCGCGCCGGTCGAGGCCTCCACCACCCGATCCGCCACCTCCCGGAGGGCGTTGGCGACCGCCCGCCGGATCGGCGGTTCGTCCTCGATGACGAGCAGCGTCCGGGCGCGCATCGGCGTCTCGATCATTCGGACCATCAGGGTACCGACGGTGGCTGCACCAGGCGCACACCATCGTCCTCGGTATGGGTGACCGCGTCCTCGACGGCATCGAGGACGCGGAAGAGCCGGTCGTCACGTGCAGCCCGCAGCTCCGTCAGCGTGGGGCCGTAGGTCTTCTCGATCGCCCGCACCAGGCGCAGCCGGTCGTCGCCGTCAAGTTGCTCCCATTTGGCGAGGGCCGGCCACCAGGCCTCGAAGCCGGTGAGCATCGTGGCAAGCGAGATGCCGATGCTGCGGTTCCGGGCACCCAGGCAATGGGTCAATGCCGGGCCGGCGGCGGCCCAGGCCACCGCGGGACCGAGTCCGATCGCGGCGTCGAGATCGCGGATATCGACCACGCCGTCGAGGACGAGCTGTGCGAGCTCCCGCCACACCGCGGCCTGGACCCGGCCCAGCACGTGGCCGGGGACCTCCTTCCGGACCAGCACCGGCACCCGGCCGAGTTGGCGGAGCCAGAAGCAGACGTCCTCGGTGCATTCGGATTCCGTCCGGGGGCCGGGGATGACCTCGACCACCGGCAGGATCTCGACCGGCACCATCGGATGGGCCACCAGCATCCGCTCGGGGTGCCGGAGTCGGCCGTTGAGTTCGCTGGCGTGGAGGAGGCTGCTCGAGCTGGTCAGCACGGCCTTGAGCCGGGCGACCTGCTCGATCTGTTCCAGCAGGCGCTGCTTGCCGGGGAGGTCGTCCGGGGTCGCTTCGATGATCCAGTCCGCCTCCGCGACCGCTTGCAGCAGGCTGCGCCCGGCGCTGAGCTCGGCGAGCCCGCGGTCGGCAGCGTCGCGATCCACCGACGTCTCCGCCGCCAGGCGTTCGACCAGCCCCGCGACGTCGTCCTGTGCTGCGTGAAGTGCCGCGGAATCGGTGTCGAAGATCGACACCGTCCAGCCGTGCGCCACCGCCAGCGCCGCCCAGCCCCGGCCGACCTCGCCGGTGCCGATGACCGCCAGCCGTGGCTCATTTCGATCGTTCATCCGTCCCCTGGGTCGGGCGTGAACGTACGGTCCGATGACCGATGCAAGATGCTAGGGATCGCCGCTGGACGCCACTCCGGACCGGCGTCAGGGGTGGGGTTGCGCTGGGGGAGATTTGGCCGTAAATCAACGCAATTGCCACGCCGAGCGCCGTCAGCGAAATGTGGGGCGGCCCTTCCGACACCATGCCGTATCAACCCGCCTCCTCGAGGGATCATGACCCGCACCACCCGCCAGTTGACCGCCGCCGTGATCGCGATGGCGCTGCCATTGAGCCTCGCCGCCCAGAAGCCGGCACGCCGTTCGGCGCGCGCCGCCTCGCCGGTGAGCACCGCCATCGTGAAAGGGTCCACCGTCGAGGGAATCACCCAGTACACCCTGGGCAACGGGCTCCGGGTGGTGCTCTTTCCCGACGCCTCGCAGCCGACGGCCACCGTCAACATCACCTACCTGGTCGGGTCGAGGAACGAGGGGTACGGGGAGAAGGGGATGGCCCACCTCCTCGAGCACCTGATGTTCAAGGGATCGCCCGGGCACCCGAACGTTCCGCAGGAACTCACCGAGCACGGCGCCTCGCCGAACGGCACCACCTGGTTCGACCGGACCAACTACTTCGAGACGTTCGCGGCCACCGACGTCAACATGAAGTGGGCGCTTGACCTCGAGGCCGATCGGATGGTGCACAGCTACATCGCCGAGAAGGACCTGAAGTCGGAATTCTCCGTGGTGCGCAACGAGTTCGAGTCGGGGGAGAACGATCCGTCGAGCGTCCTGGAGGAGCGGTTGATGTCGACCGCGTATCTCTGGCACAACTACGGCAACTCGACCATCGGCGATCGCGCCGACATCGAGCAGGTGCCGATCGAACGGTTGCAGGCGTTCTACCACAAGTACTACGAGCCGGACAACTCGGTGCTGGTGGTGGCCGGGAAGTTCGATCCGGCCAGCACGCTCACGCTGATCCAGGAGAAATTCGGCCGGATCCCGCGTCCGGTCCGGACCGGCGACCTCAAGATCTGGCCCACCTACACCGCCGAGCCGGTGCAGGACGGCGAGCGGAGCGTGACGCTCCGGCGGGTGGGCGATGTGGGCTGGGTCATGGTGGGGTGGCACGTCCCGGCGGGATCCGATCCCGACTTTGCCGCGGTGGCGGTGCTGGCGCAGATCCTGGGGGATACCCCCTCCGGCCGCTTCTACAAGGCGCTGGTCGAGTCCAAGATCGCGTCCTCGGAGAACGCCTTCGCCTACCAGCTCAAGGAACCGGGGATGTTGATCGCCTCGGCCCAGCTCGCCGCGCCCGATTCCGCGGCGGCCGCCGACGCGGCCATCCAGGCCACGGTGACGGCGCTCGCCACCGACCCGCCGACCGCGGCCGAGGTGGATCGGGCCCGGATCGCGATCCTGAAGAACATCGACCTCACCCTCAACAACTCCCAGCGCGCCGCCTTGAGCCTGACCGAATGGGCCGGACTGGGCGACTGGCGGATGCTCTTCGTCTATCGTGACGCCGTCAAGCAGGTCAAGCCCGCGGACGTGGCGCGGGTCGCCGCCGCGTACCTGAAGCGGTCGAACTCGACGTGGGGCACCTTCGTGCCCACCAAGTCCCCCGACCGGGCCGACGTGCCGTGGTCGCCGGATGTGGCGGCGCTCGTGGCCAACTATCATGGCGACAGCGCCCGCTCCGTGGGCGAGGCGTTCGACCCCTCGCCGTCGAACATCGACCGGCGCACCACCCGCCGGACGCTGTCGGACGGTTTCGAACTCGCGCTCCTGCCCAAGAAGACCCGGGGCGCCACGGTGAGCGCGTCGATCACCCTGCGGTTCGGGTCGCTGGACGCGGTACGCGGGCAGTCGGCGGTGGCGGACCTGGCCGCCGACATGCTCGCCCGAGGTACCACGAGCCGGACCCGCCAGCAGGTCAAGGACGAATGGGACCGGCTGCAGTCGCAGGTCTCCATCAGCGGCAGCGCGACGAGCGCCAACGTCCGCATCGAGAGCACCCGCGACAACTTCGCGGCGACGCTCCGGCTCCTGGGCGACGTGCTCCACAATCCGGCGTTCGACCCGAAGGAGTTCGACCAGCTCAAGGCCGAGAACCTCTCCGGGATCGAGGAGCAGCGATCGGAGCCGACCGCGCTCGGGTCGATCGCCTTCCAGCGCGCCATCCGACCCTATCCCGACGACGATCCGCGGGCGACCCTGACGTTCGACGGTCAGAAGGCCGCCTACACCGCCGCGACGCTGGAGCAGGTGCGGCACTTCTACCAGACCTTCTACGGCGCCGACCACGGCCAGATGTCGATCGTCGGCGACTTCGACACCGTCGCGACGTCCCAGCTGGTCGACTCGCTCTTCGGGAATTGGAAGAGCTCGTCGGTCTATGCCCGGGTGCCGAGCGAGTACCAGGACCTCGCCGGCACCAAGATCGTCATCAAGACGCCGGACAAGGCCAATGCGCTCTTCCTGTCGGGGATGCCGCTCCCGCTGAAGGACGATGACTCGTCGTACGCGGCGCTCGTGATGGCCAACTACATGCTGGGCGGCGGATTCCTGAACTCCCGCCTGGCGGAGCGCATCCGCCAGAAGGACGGGATCAGCTATGGGGTCGGATCGGGGCTCGGCGCATCGCCGCTCGACCGTGCCGGCATCTACCAGGCCTACGCCATCTACAACCCGCAGAACGTCGGGCGGCTCGAAGTGGCCTACCAGGAGGAGGTGGCTCGAGCGCTCAAGGACGGCTTCAGCCAGGACGAGCTCGACAAGGCCCGCCAGGGGTGGTTGCAGCAGAACACGCTGGTGCGCTCCCGCGACGCCTCGCTGGCCGGGACCCTCAACAACGACCTCTTCGTCGGGCGGACGATGGCGTATGATTCGACGCTGGAGGCCCGGGTCCGGGGCCTCACGGCCGCCGGCGTGAACTCGGCGTTCCGCCGCTTCATCGACCCGGCAAAGTTCATCACCGTCGAAGCGGGCGATTTCGACAAGAAGCCGGCCGTGCCGGCACATCCATAGGCCCTCACGCACGGCGAACGGGGGGGGGGCGGCGGTCGCCGCTCCCCCCGTTCTGTCGTTAGGTTATGTCCTGTTCCCGGTGGACCGTTCGGAGCCTGACCAGTGGAGCTTCCCGTGACCGACACGACCGCGACCGATACCCGCGCCCTGGGCCGCTCGCTCATTGACACCTTCGGGAAGGCGTGGGAAAAGGCCAGGGTCGACACGATGATGGAGGTCTTCGGCCCGGACGCGGTGTTCCTGGACTCGCCTTTCGGGGCGCCGGTCAAGGGGACGGAAGCGATCCGGGGATACTGGCAGGACGTGCCGTACCATCAGTCGGAGATCACCTTCAGCTCCGGGGAGATCTACGCCGCGGGGCCCTGGTTCTCGACCGAGTTCAAGCTGGTGTACCGCCGCCGCCGGACCGGAGAATGGGTCGATGCCCGGGGTGCCATCTTCTGCGAGACCGCCGACGGCAAGATCAGCGAGATGCGGATGTACTGGATCAGGTGAGCGGGAGGGTGTGAACGACGACAGGTGAACGGTCAACGGGCCGCCAGATGACATCTCGTCAGGCGGCCCGTTCACTCTTCACTCTTCACTGTTCACTCTTCACTCGTCACCCTTCTGTCCTCTTCCTCGCGTATTCCGTCCCCCACTCCAGCATCTCCGGCGAGCGCAGCCCGATCTTCATCGCCAGCTCCGTCGCCGAGTCCTCATCCATCCCCCGGTCGATCATCAGGTATGCGAGCAGCGGGCCGCCGACGCGGTTGCCGCTTCCGCAATGGAAGAACATCCCGCGGTCGACATTCTTGCGCACCACGTCGAGGATCCGCTCGAGCAGCGCATCGTCGGTCGTGCCGGGGACGACGGGGATGTTGACATACTCCATCCCGAGTCCCCGCACGGTGGTCGGCTCGTCGAACGGACGGGGCTCCATCGGGTCGCGGGCGTCGAGCACGACCGCGGCTCCCGCCGCCTTGAGCGCCGCGAGGTGCTCCGCCGTGGGCTGGCCACCGGTGACGAGGTTCGGGGTGACCTGGGTGGCGTTGGGGACGCCCTTGATCGCTTCGAGGAGGGTCGACACGAGGGTCAGCCTGCGCGGCGGAGGACGATGAAGTGGTGGGCGGCGGCGATGCCGAGGAAGGTGGCCAGGAGCGAGACGAACACGCTGCCGCCGACATAGAGCCCGGCCCGGATCCATTCTCCGTCCTGCAGCAGGCGGACGGACTCCCACGAGAAGGTCGAGAAGGTGGAATAGCCGCCGCAGAACCCGGTGGTGAGCAGGATGCGGATCTCGGGGGTGACGGCCGAGCTCTCGACGGAGTACTGCATGATCAGGCCGATCAGGAACGAGGCGGAGATGTTCACCACCAGGGTCCCGGCCGGAAACCCGGCGCCGGCCCAGCCCTGGACGGCGGTGCCGAGGAAGTACCGCGCCAGCGAGCCCACCAGCCCACCGAGGGCGACGAAGAGCCAGAGCATTTGACAAAGGTAAGGACGGGATTGCCTGGGGAACAGGGAAGAGGGGAGAGGGGGAAGTGAGAGGGGAGAGTGAGAAGTAAGAAGTAAGAAGTGAAGAGTGAAGAGGGAAGAGGGACGAGTGACGGTAAACAGTGAACGGGGAACGATGGATGGATCGCCCTCCCGATGCAGTCCGGGCGTGGCATACCTTGGGTGGCCTGCGCCCTGAGCTGCGTGCTCCTGTTCACCTTCACTGTTGACCGTTCACTGTTCACCGTTCACCGTTCCCTTACATTATGTCCATGCCCCGCCTCGCGATCGCCCAGTTCCGCCCGACGAAGGGCGCCTACGCCGAGAACCTGGCGCGGGTGGGTGCCCTCTTCGGGGAGCTGGGTGGGTGGCCGGAGCCGCCGGACGTCGTGCTCTTTCCCGAGGCGGCGCTCACCGGGTACTTCCTCGAGGGCGGCGTGCGGGAGCTGGCGGTCGAGGCGCCCCGACTCTTTGCCGATCTGTCCGCGCAGCACCACGCGTCCGGTGCGCCGCCGCTCGACGTGGCGATCGGCTTCTACGAGTTGCACGAGAACCAGCTCAACAATTCCGCGCTCTATGCCACCCTGGGCGGCACCGAGCCCGGTATCCGGCATGTGCATCGGAAGGTGTTCCTGCCGACGTACGGCGTCTTCGACGAAGAGCGATTCGTCGAGGCGGGAAAGACCGTGCGGGCCTTCGACACCCGGTTCGGGCGCACGGCGATGCTGGTCTGTGAGGACGCGTGGCACTCCCTGATGCCCACCCTCGCGGCCCTCGACGGCGCGCAGACGATCCTCATCCCGAGCGCCACGCCGGCGCGCGGTCTCGACCCGGGTGCCGGCGCCGGTGGGCGGCCTGCCAATCTCGAGCGGTGGGAGCGCCTGGCGCAGGGGATCGCCGAAGAGCACGGCGTGTACGTGGCGGTGGCGCAGCTGGTGGGGTTCGAGGGAGGGAAGGCGTTCGCGGGCGGATCGGTGCTTCTGGGTCCGCGCGGGGAAACGGTCGTGCGGGGGCCGGTGTTCGAGCCGGCGGTGCTCACTGCCACCCTCGATCCGCAGGAGATCGCCAGGGCCCGGGCCGATGCACCGCTCCTGTCCGACCTGGAGCACCGGTTGCCGCATCTGCTCGAGGGTCGGACAGGCGGATTGGCGGATGGTCGGGTGGCGGATCCTCCAGCGGGCCCGACCACCCGTCCATCCGTCCATCCGTCCATCCGTCCATCCACCGACCCGCTGCGCATCGATCCCGAGCTGACACGGACGTGGCTGGTCGAGTTCATCCGCGACGAAGTGCAGCGCCGCCGCGGCTTCGACAACGTCGTCATCGGCCTCTCCGGCGGAGTCGACTCGGCGGTGGTCGCGTTCCTCGCCGCCCTGGCCCTGGGCGCCGAGCACGTCACCGCGGTCCGGATGCCCTACCGCACCTCGAGTCCCCAGAGCCTGGCACACGCCGATCTCGTGATCAAGCAGCTCGGCATCGCGGCCCGCACCGTCGACATCTCCGCCGGCGTCGACGGCCTGGTGGGCGCGATCGGCGGCGAGACCGACGGCCGGCGCCGCGGGAACGTGATGGCACGGATGCGGATGATCGCGTTGTTCGATCTCTCCGTCGCGCTCCACGCACTCCCGCTGGGCACCGGGAACAAGAGCGAACGCCTCCTCGGTTACTTCACCTGGCACGCCGACGACAGCCCGCCGGTCAATCCGCTGGGCGACCTTTTCAAGACCCAGGTCTGGGCCCTCGCCCGCCACCTGGGCGTCCCCGAGGAGATCATCGCCAAACCCGCCAGCGCCGACCTGATCCAGGGACAGACCGACGAATCGGACTTCGGGATCAGCTATGCCCGGGCCGACGAGATCCTCCACTGGCTCCTCTCGGGGCTCCGCCCTGAGGAGATCGAGGCGCTCGGGTTCACCGCAGCCGAAGTGGCGCTGGTCCGGAGCCGGCTCGACTCGACCCACTGGAAGCGCCGCCTCCCCACGGTGGCGATGCTCTCGCAGACCGCGATCGGCGAGTACTACCTGCGGCCGGTGGATTTCTGATGGTGAACGGGAAACGGTGAACGGTAAACGGGAAAGAACCGGCGTCGTTGCCGATCACGTGGGAGGTACGGGGGCTGGGTACCGGCGCTTGAGCATCCCCAGCAGGAGCCGTTGGGATCGCCCACAGCGCTCGAGTATGGGAACGATCACAGGTTCGGGCACCGAGCCGGATCGGTGCAGGACCCTGAGCAAGTCACCGGTCTCAAGGGCAGAGCCGTAGGCGATCCGCAGGTGTCTCGTGAAGCTCGGTGTGTCGAGCCAGGCATATCCTTCGGAGATGTTGGCCATCACGGAGACCGACGAACGCTGCACCTGGCCGAAGATGGCTGCCACGGGAGGCCGCCAATGCGATCGACTCAAGTCGATCACCAGCATCACGACCTGCTCGGCCTCTTGCCACGCCACCAACGAAGTGTGGTCACGCATGCTCGGAGGGTAGGCGGGGTCGGTGGAGCCGGATAACCGGATTCGTGCGCCGAGGTACCTGCCAACGCGCCCCGTTCACCGTTGACCGTTCACTTTTCACGCTTTCCCGTTCACCTTGGCCGGCGGACCATGATCCCAGACTCCCGTACCATGTCCTACAGTCGAGCGGTGCTCACGACGCTGGTGATGCCCCACATGCAGAACGTGCTCGGCGATCTTTTCGGCGGAAACCTGATGGCGCTCATCGACCAGGCGGCGGCGGTCGCGGCCATCCGGCACGCGGGCGGTCCGGCGGTCACCGCGAGCGTCGACCGGGTCGACTTTCGCGAGCGGATCCCCGTCGGGGCGCTGGTGACCTGCGAGGCCGCGGTGAATTACGTCGGCAACAGCTCGATGCACATCACCGTCGAGGTGTATTCCGAGAAGGTCAGCACCGGTGAACGCCGCCACACCCACAACGCCAACATGGTGTTCGTGGCCATCGACGAATTCGGCCGGCCCAAGCGGGTGCCGCGCTTGCTGGCGGAGACCCCGGAGGAGAAGGCGCGGTGCGAGGCGGCCCGGGTCCACGCCGAAGCGATGAAGAAGCCGCGGTGATCCCCGCGCGGGTGGTGGCGGTCTACGGCGGCGGCGGCGCCAAGGCGCTGGGTCACCTCGGCGCCGAGCGGGCGCTCCAGGAAGCGGACCTCGTGCCGGCGTGCTACGTGGGCTGTTCGATGGGGGCGGTCATCGCGGCGTCCCTTGCCGCCGGCCTCTCACCTGCGGAGGTGAAGGGCCGAGCGGATGCCCTGGCCGACCAGAGCCCCCCCGTGGCGTTCGATCCGCTGGTGCTGCTGATCGGGCTCAAGCGTCCGGCACTCTTGAGGCCCGGCCCCTTCCGCGCCGCGGTCGAGGCCCTGGTGCCGGTCCGCCGATTCTCCGAGCTCAAGGCGCCGCTCTCGGTGGCGGTGACCGACCTCGGCTCGGGTGACCTCCTCTATTACGGCAGCGGCCCCGGCGATCGTGACGCGCCGCTCATCGACGTCCTGATGGCGACGTGCGCGCTGCCCCCCTACTTCCCCCCCGTGACCCTGGACGGCAAGCGTTGCGGCGACGGCGGGATCCGTGCCGTCGTCCCCTTCTCGGGGGCCGTCCGGATGGGCGCCGATCTCGTGGTCGCGGTGGACGTCGGACCCGGCTTCGACGAGGGGCCGCCCAGGGCGCCGAATGCGCTTCCGTCGATGCTCCGCTCCGGCGACGACGCACTCGGCATCGCGATGGCCCAGGCCACCCGCGACCAGCTGGCGCTCTGGCGCGCCACTCCAGGGCACCCGCGACTCGTCTACGTGCGGCCCAAGGTCGAACGGAACGCGACATTCAACGTCGCCCGGATGTCGACCTATCTCGAGTGGGGCTACGACGCCACCCGCGCGGCCTTGACCGAGGCGGGATTCGGGGCACATTGATTGGTAGCTATCAGCTATCAGCTAACAGCTAACAGCTAACAGCTATCAGCTAACAGCTAACAGCTATCAGCTAACAGCTAACAGCTAACAGCTAACAGCTAACAGCTAGCGACTAACGGCTAGCAGCTGACCGATCCGGGATCCGATTTTTGGCAGTGCCATTCTGATACCTTGTAGCTGATAGCTGATAGCTGATAGCCCCCCCCCACCACCGAGCCCCCCATGCGCGCCAAGGACGTGATGGTGAACGACCCCCACGTGGCCGTGGCCAGCGCGATGGCGAGCGAGGTCGCGATCATGTTCCGGCGCCGGGACATCTCCGTGGTCCCGGTGGTCGACGATCATCGTACCCGCCGATTCCTCGGGGTCATCTCCGATCGGGACCTCGTCACCCGCTGCCTGGCCGAAGGGAAGGATCCGCTCCATACCCGGGTCGACCAGCTGATGCGGGCGAACGCCTCAGTGGTCGGGCCGGACGAGGAGCTGTCCGGCTTCACCCTCCGGATGGACCAGGACAAGGACGATTCCCACCTGCGCGCCACGATCACCGTGGTCGACGGGACGGGCAAGGTCGTCGGGTTCATCAGTCATCCGGAGCTGGTGGCGGGCCTCAAGATCGTCGGGAAGTCATGACGGCCGAGCCCAGGATCTTCTCCACGGACGAGGCCGATCGCGCGTTGCCGCTGGTGCGGCGCATCGTGCTCGACCTGCAGTCGGAATATCCGCGTTGGCGCGAGGCGGTGGGACGATTCGAGCTCGCGTCGGTGGGGCACGATCCCGGCGCCGCGGAGTCGGGCGAGCTGGTGGCGTGCCAGCGGGAGGTCACCGAACGCGCGGAGCGGATCAGCGGATACCTGACCGAACTCGATCAGGTCGGGTGCGTGTTCAAGGGGTTCGAGGCGGGGCTGGTGGACTTCTACTCCCTGCGGGAGGACCGGCTGGTCTTCCTCTGTTGGCGCCTCGGTGAAGCACGGGTGACGCAGTGGCATGAACTGGATGCCGGATATGCGGGCCGACGCCCGATCAATCAACCTTCACTGACGGGATCGCGATCGTGAGAAATCTCTGGATCTTCCTCCACCTCCTCGGGATGGTCATGTGGCTCGGCGGCGGGCTCGCCGTGATGTTCGCCGGCATCGCCAGCAAGAAGTTTCCCCGGGACCAGCTGGGATCGGCCGCCCGGCTCCTCGCCGTGATCCACACCAAGGTCATCGGCCCCGGCGCCGCGCTGGTGGTCCTGTCCGGTCTGATCCTCACGATGCAGCTGATGTCGGCGCTCGGGGCGGGGGCGGGCGGCACGATCTCACCCTGGATCATGTCGATGCAGGGTGCCGGGTTGCTCGGCGCCGTGCTCGTCATCGTGGTATCGGTGCCGGGCTCGACCCGGGCCACTCGCATCGATCCGGTGTCCCAGGCCGCGGTGTTCGATGCGATCCGCGCCCGGGTGCGCCTCTTCGGCGCCATCTCGGGATTGCTGGGATTCATCGCACTCTTGTCGGGGGCGATGTACCGGTAGGGGCTATCCACCGCAACTGACTGGGACCACCCTTCGTGCTGAGCCTGCTCTGAGCGAAGCGAAGGGTGGTCCCACTCGCGTCTGGAGCATTCGATGAACCGTCGTGAACTGCTTGCTGCGTCGGCGGCCTTCCCGGGCGCCGCCTGGCTGGCGTCGTGCGCCGGTGGTACCTCCGGTGCCGGACCCGCCGCGCCGCCCCGGCCGTTGCCTCCCGCCCGCGACGATGAACGCTGGTGGAGGGAGGTCCGGCGGCAGTTCCTCATCGCCGACGGCGTGTTCATGAACACCGGGACCTTCGGCGCGAGCCCGCGGCAGGTGGTCGATGCCACCGTGGCCCACCTCACCGCCTTCGAGACGGTCTTCCACCAACTGCCCCTCGACGGCCCGCGGCTCTTCAAGTCCCTCGGCGCGGTCCTTGGCGTGCCGGCGGAGAACCTCGCCATCACCCGGAACACCACCGAAGGGATGAACGTCGCCGCACGCGGACTCGACTTCGCGGCCGGTGACGAGATCGTCGCCACCACGCACGAGCATGTCGGCGGCATCTGCTGCTGGGAACTCGTCGCCAAGCGCTACGGGCTTACCCTCACCCGCTTTGCGCCTCCCCTCGATCCGACCAGTGGGGATGACCTCGTGGCGGCGTGGGTCGCGGCGAGCACGCCCCGGACCAGGGTCTGGTCGATCGCACACGTCCTCTTCAGCACCGGGATGATCCAGCCGGTCAAGCAGCTCTGCGCGGAGGCAAAGCGCCGCGGGATCATCACCGTCATCGACGGGGCCCATCCGCCGGGGATGCTGGCACTCGACCTCACCGACCTGGGCTGCGACTTCTATGCGTCGAGTCCGCACAAGTGGCTGCTGGCGCCGAAAGGGGTCGGCTTCCTCTACCTGAGCTCGGAGTGGATCGACCGGCTCTGGCCGCTGGTGGCCTCAGGGGGGTGGGACGAGCTCTCGATCAAGGGACAGCGCTTCGATCACGTGGGGACCCGCAACGACTCACTGGTCTACGGCCTCCAGGCGGCGCTCGATTTTCACGACCAGATCGGCACGGAGCGGATCGAGCGGCGGACCCGGGGGATGGCCACCGATCTCGATGCGCGATTGCGGGCCATTCCCGGGATCGTGGTGAGGTCGCCGAGCCGGGCGGAGTTCAGGAGTGCGATGGTGAGCTTCACGGTCAACGGCAAGACCGCCGAGGAGGTCATCGCGGCACTCTGGAAGAAGGGGCCGGTGCGGGTCCGCCACGTGGCGGAGTACGGCTACCACTTCATCCGGCTCTCGACCCACGTCTACAACTCACCTGCCGAGGTCGAGGCCGTGGCGGAATACCTGGCGGAGATCGCGGCCAGTTAAAGTGGGACCACGGAGGACACGGAGGGGCACGGAGCATCACGGAGAACTGCAGTTGGTGTGGTCTTCGGAACGGGGCTCCGCGCACCTCACCGCATACAATGGTGGTTCTCCGTGCCTCTCCGAGTTCTCCGTGCTCTCCGTGGTCCCATATTCCTCATCAACGCCCTCCCCGGCCCCTTGTCTTCGTCTTCCTCCCCGTCCTGCACGCACCCCGGACCGGGCACTCCCCGCACTTCGCCACCCGCGCGGTGCAGATGAGCGCGCCGAGTTCCATGATCGCCTGGTTGAAGGTCCACGCCGCCTTGCCGGCTCGGGGGAGGAGGGCGCGCGCCGTCTCCCAGATCACCGGATCGTTCGGGTCGGGGGTCCGTCGCGGATGGAACGCTCGGCGGATCACCCGCGCCACGTTGGTGTCGACGGCGGGCTCCCTACGCTCATACGCGAAACTTGCCACCGCCCCTGCGGTGTAGCGCCCCACGCCGGGGAGGGTGCGGAGCGCGTCGGGGTCGTCGGGGAGCCGTCCGGAATGCTCGCGCACCACGACCTTTGCCAGCGCGTGCAGGTTCGCCGCGCGCCGATAATATCCCAACCCATCCCAGCTTTCCCGCACCGTCGCCGACCGGGCCCGTGCCAAGTGCCCGATGGTGGGATACTGCTTGAGGAACCTGGGGTAGTACTCCAGGACCCGGTTCACCTGGGTCTGCTGCAGCATGAATTCCGACACCACGACTCGATATCCGTCCCGGGTCCGTCGCCAGGGGAGGTCGCGCCCGTGACGCCGGAACCAGGCGACGAGCTTGCGCCGGAAGTGGGATGCGTTCTTACGTGGGACTCTGCTCATGGGCCTTCGCAGTGTGGGACCATCCGTCGCTGCGCTCAGGACAGGCTCGTGCACGGAGAACTCGGAGAGGCACGGAGAACTACCATTGTATGTGGTAAGGCGTGCGGAGCCCGTTCGCGAGACCACAAGAAATGTCGTTCTCCGTGAGTCTCCGTGCCCTCCGTGGTCCCACGTTCTTGGTTCCGCCGTTCCACCCGTTCACGTGGCGCCAGATCTTCACAACGAGTCTGGGCACGCCCGGGGGTGGACTTACCTGTCATCTGCTGACAAACTAATGCGTTACGCGATTGCGGGCGGGGTCCGATGCCCGCGTGGGATCCCCCGGTTCGAGGCCCGATGGCCGCTGCCACTCTCGACGTCCGACGCTGGATCGGGCGCGCCGCCCTGACTTCGGCGGCCCACACGGGCCGGCTGAGCCTGATGCTGGCCGAGATCGTGAAGGGCCTCCGGGAATGGCGGATCTGGCTGCCGCGCACCATGACCGAGGCGTGGAACATCGGCGTCGGCAGCCTGTTCATCGTGCTCCTGGTATCCTCGTTCGCCGGTGCGGTGACGGCGTTCCAGACCGGGTACCAGTTCAAGTCGAGCCTGCCCATCTATGTCGTGGGCACGCTGGTGGTGTCGTCGATCGTCCTGGAACTGGGGCCGGTGCTCACGGGACTGATCCTCGCCGGCCGCATCGGCGCCCGCTATGCCGCCGAGCTCGGCACGATGCGCGTCACCGAGCAGATCGACGCGCTGGAGAGCCTGGGCCGGTCGCCGGTGTCGCACCTGATCATCCCGCGCGTGGTGGCGGGGATGGTGATGATCCCGGCCCTCACCGTGGTGTCGTGGGTCGTCGGCATCCTGGCCGGGTGGCGCGGCGCGATGGCGGCACTGCCGCAGCTCACCAACCAGGATTTCATGTACGGCGCGGCGCTCTACTGGCATCCGTTCGACGCATGGTACGCGCTCATCAAGTCGATCTTCTTCGCGGCGGCGATCACGGTCATCCCCTGCTACGTCGGATTCAACACCCAGCAGGGCGCCGAGGGCGTCGGCAAGTCCACCACGGCGGCGGTGGTGAGTACGTCGGTCATCATCCTGCTCCTCGACGCCGTGCTCGCCAAGGTGCTCCTCAACCCGTGATCCAGCTGACCCGGGTCTCCAAGCGCTTCGGCGAGCAGGTCATTCTCGATGGCGTCGATTTCGACGTCCAGGATGGGGAGACCGTCGCACTCCTCGGCCCGTCGGGGACCGGCAAGAGCGTCCTGCTCAAGCACATCAACGGGCTCATCCATCCCGATGCCGGCCGGATCGTGGTGGACGGCAAGGACGTCAGTGCCTTGCGCGGCAAGGAGCTGGCGGATCTCCGCGCCCGGATCGGCTACGTCTTCCAGAACGGCGCCCTCTTCGATTCGATGGACGTCTTCGAGAACGTGCGGCTCGGCATCACCGATGACGCCAGATATCGGGATCTCGAGTACTGCCGGGAGCGGGTGGCCAAGTGCCTCCAGCTGGTGAACCTTTCGCCCGAGACCGCCGAGAAGTTCCCGGCGCAGCTGTCCGGCGGGATGAAGAAGCGGGTCGGCATCGCGCGGGCCATCGCGGGGGAGCCCAAGTACCTCCTCTATGACGAGCCGACCTCGGGGCTCGACCCGGTCAACGCCGACATCATCGACGCCCTCATCGCCCGCCTCGGCAACGAGCTTGGCGTCACCAGCGTGATGGTGACCCACGATGTCCGCGGCGCCTTCCGGGTGGCCGACCGCCTGGCGCTGCTCACCGAGGGAACGATCGTGCTTCAGGGGACGCCGCAGGAGTTCCTGGCGTCGCAGCACCCGAAAGTGAAGGCGTTCCTCGAGCGCGATCTCGACACTTCCACCTTCGCCGCATAGCGGGCCCCAATGGATCTGCATTACCGGCGTGAAGTCACCGTGGGATCGCTCGTCATCGTCGCGGCGGTGCTGTTCGTCGGCACCGGCATCCTCTTCGGTGGCGGGCACCTGAGCCGAGCCCGTGCGGTCAAGGTCGATTTCCACGAGGTGAGCGGATTGAAGCCGGGAAGCCCCGTCCGGGTGTCGGGCGTCGGGGTCGGTCGGGTCGAGAAGATCGACCTGGAGGGGGTGGGGAAGGTCCGCGTCACCTTTTCGGTGCCGCCCAACATCGCCCCGCGCATCGATGCGCAGGCGTCGGTGCTCGCCGTCGGCCTGGTGGGAGACGTGGCCATCGACTACAACCCCGGCAGTTCCCCGATGCCGCTGGCCGACGGCCAGGTCATCACCGGCACCGAAGAAGCCCCGGGGCTCACCTCCAAGCTCGAAGACATGGGGACCCAGGCCAAGCAGGTGATGGCGGGCGCCGCGGAGATCTTGAACCAGCGCACCGCCGACGACCTTCACAACACCCTGCTGGCGATGCAGAAGTTGATGAACACCTACAGCGATCCGCACCAGGGGCCGTCCGCCGAACTCACCGCCACCCTGGCGAGCCTGCGCCAGATGAGCGAACGGCTCGACCACCTCCTGGCCGATCCGCACACCGCCAATACCCTCGCCCACCTCGACACCCTCTCGAGCAACCTGGCCGCCTCCACCCGCACACTCGGCGACCTGAGCCGCGAACTCGCCAGCGCCAGTGCCTCGCTCGACACCCTGCTGGCCGGAATGAACGCCGGCAAGGGCACCCTCGGCAAACTGGCGACCGATTCGGGGCTTTACAATGATGCTCGACGCACCAGTGCCGCCCTCACGGCACTGCTGGACGAGATCCGGAAGAACCCGGGGAAGCTCAATATCCAGGTGAAGATGTTCTAGACGCATGAACAGCCGCATAGGGCGCGTGAACAGCCGCGTTGGGCGCATCGTGTTGGGATAACATCGGGAGCCTTCCCGAGCGGAGCGAGGGACCTTCCCAACGGTGCCGGGAGAGCAGTCGCCGGCGTCGATGTTTGCGGAGCAGGTCCCTCACTTCGTTCGGGATGACAGTAAGAGGGAACGCGCGTCTGAGCATCCGCCCCTCCGTCCCTGCGCCCCTGCGCCCCTCCGCCTATCTTTTCCGCCATGCTCTCCCTCACCCTCCTCGGCACCGGGGCTGCCTGCCCCACCGTCGACCGCAACGTCGCTTCCCTCGCCATCCATCGTGAGGGGGAGATGCTGTTGTTCGATTGTGGTGAAGGCACTCAGCGTCAGATGATGCGCTACGGGGTCGGGTTCTCCTTCCGCGAGATCTTCTTTACCCACTTCCACGCCGATCACTTCCTGGGGCTTTCGGGGCTCCTCCGTACCCTGGGCCTTCTCGACCGCAAGGATCCGCTCACGCTCTACGGCCCCAGGGGCGCGGAAAAGTGGCTGGGGCAGGCGGTGGCGCTCGGGATGGACCGACCCAAGTTCCCGGTCGAGGTGAAGGAGCTCAAGCCAGGCGCGCTGCTCAAGCGGGACGAGTATGACATCCTCGCGTTCTCCGTCGAGCACCGCGCCGAGGCGTTCGGGTATGCGCTCATCGAGCACGAGCGACTCGGCCGTTTCGATCCCGATCGCGCCCGCGAACTCGGTGTGCCGGAGGGTCCGCTCTGGGGGAAGATCCACAAGGGCGAGACGATCACATTGCCGGACGGACGGAAGGTCGCACCGGTCGAGCTGGTGGGGGCGACGCGTCCTGGTCGGAAGGTCGTGTACACCGGCGACACCCGACCCACTGCAAGTGTCGTCGAGGCTGCGAAAGGTGCCGATCTTCTGGTGCACGAGGCGACCTTCGGCGAGGATGAGCGCGATCGCGCGAAGGAGACCGGGCATTCCACCGCGCGCGAGGCGGCGGAGGTCGCAAAGCAGGCCGGGGTCAAGCGGCTCCTGCTCACCCATATCAGTGCGCGCTACACCCGCGACGCGCCGGAGCTTGCGGCTGAAGCACGTGCCGTGTTCTCGGAGACCGAGATCGGACGGGACGGAATGACCGTCGAGATGCCGTTCGCGGGGTAGAGGAACGTCACAACCAACGGCACCTTCCCTCGCGATGCTCGGGATGACGCTTCGCGTCACCTCACCCCCGGACTTCTCTCCACGTTCGCGGAGAGGGGGAACGACAGAAGGCCATGGCCCGTAGAGGGTGGCCTGCGGCCACCCCTGGCGCGAGGAACGTCACAACCAACAGAACCTTCCCGAGCCGCAGCGAGCCTCACCCCCTTGCCCCCTCTCCACGTTCGTGGAGAGGGGGAACGGCGGACGGTCATGGCCCGTAGAGGGTGGCCTGCGGCCACCCCTTGATGTCATCCCGAGCAACCCACTGTCATCCTGTCCGCCTGTGCGTCCATCCGCCCGTCCGCCTGTTCTCCCCCGCAAGGACCGGGTCGCCTCCCGCCGCGCCACCTGCTATCGTAGGCCCGTGACCAACGACTACGCGCGGATCGAGCGCGCCATCCGGTTCCTCGACGACCATCCCGGCGCCTCACTCGAGGACGTTGCCCGGGATGCCGGGCTCTCCCCATTCCATTTCCACCGGCTCTTTTCCCGCTGGGCCGGGGTGAGCCCCAAACGATTCCAGCAGTTCCAGCACGTGGTCGGAGCGCGCCGGCTCCTCCGCGAGGGGCGGAGCGTCCTCGACGCCACCTACTCCGCCGGGCTCACCAGTTCGGGCCGGCTGCACGACCTGATGGTGACGGTCGACGCGGTGACGCCGGGAGAGTACAAGGCACTTGGCGCCGGTCTCGTCATCCGCTGGGGGGTTCACGAAGGGCCATTCGGCCCGCTCCTCCTTGGCGTCACCGAGCGGGGCATCTGCGTACTGCGGTTCGTGGACGGGCGAGGTGAACGTGCGGTGCTGGCAGAGTCGAAGAGGCAGTGGCCGGGTGCTACTTGGGTCGAGGATGTGAAGGGGACCGCACGCCTGGCCAGGTCCGCCTTTGCCGGTATCGACACGCTCCGTCCCTCCGCCTCTGCGCCCCTGCGCCTTTTCCTCAAAGGCACCAACTTCCAGCTCAAGGTGTGGGAGGCGCTGCTCCGCATTCCCGAAGGAGGTGTCGCAACGTATCAGGATGTCGCCGAGTCGGTGGGCACCTCCGGTGCGGTGAGGGCGACCGCGTCGGCCATCGCCGCCAATCCGGTGCTCCATCTCATTCCCTGCCATCGGGTCATTCGGAAGACCGGGGCGTTCGGGGAGTATGCCGGCGGGGAGACGCGGAAGCGGGCGATGCTGGGGTGGGAGAGGGCGAGGAGCGGGGCTGCCTAGCGTCAGTGGCGACCGCGTTCGTCACGGGCGGCCGATGGAGCGGCCATCCGCACAGCAGCCGAGGGGGCAGATGTCGTGGCTCGGCCCCAGGTCCCCAAGCGATCGTCGATCGGGCCGGTCCATCATGCGCTCCTGGATCAGCTCCCGGAGCATGGTGACGTATGCCGGCGCCGTTCCGACCGTCGGGGCCCTGATCAGGGTAAGTCCAAGGTGTTCGGCCACCTGCCGGGCCTCGGTGTCGAGGTCGTAACGCACCTCCATATGGTCCGACAGGAACCCGATCGGCAGGATGACCACGTCGTGGACCGAGCGGCTGGCAAGCCTCTCGAGATGCGTGCAAACATCCGGCTCCAACCAAGGGACGTGCGGCGGCCCGCTCCGGCTCTGATAGGCGAGGTCCCAGGATCCGACGCCGGCCGCGTCGGCCACCAGCCGACTCGCCTCGTGCAGTTGGACCTCGTAGGCGCTGGACCGTGCCATCGTCTGCGGGATGCTATGCGCCGTGAAGACGACCCGTGCGTGGGGACGGCGTTCCGTCGGCAGTCGGTCGAGCGCCTCGAGGAGATTGGTGGCGTTCGCCTCGATGAAGCCGGGGTGATTGAAGAACACCCGCAGCTTGTCCACCTCGGGGGCATCGGCACCAACGGCTGCCAGCGCACGCCCGATGTCCTCACGGTACTGCCGGCATCCGGAGAAGCAGCTGAACGCCGAGGTGACCAGTGCGATGGCCCGGCGTACGCCGTCATTGCGCATCTGCCGAACGGTGTCCACGAGGTACGGGTGCCAGTTGCGGTTGCCGAGGTAGATCGGCAGGGCCATGCCGTGCGTGGCGAGCTCGCGCTGCAGTGCCGCTACCAGTTCGCGATTCCGCGCATTGATGGGGCTGACCCCGCCAAAGTGCATGTAATGTTCGGCGACCTCCAGCAGCCGTGCGCGCGGTACGGGTCGTCCCCGGGCGGCATTCTCCAGGAACGGCAGCACATCGTCCGGTCCTTCAGGACCGCCGTAGGAGACGACCAGGACGGCGTCGTAGACCCGGCCCTCGTCCTGAAAGAGCGGAGCGTCGGCGTTCGCGGCACCGTGGATGCTCATCCCGCCCTCCTGGCCTCTTCTCCCAGCGCGGCGTCGAAGGCCTGGCTGGTGCGCGCGAGCTCGTCGTCGCCATGCGCGGTGGACAGGAATGCGGATTCGAACTGCGATGGGACCCAGTAGACGCCATGATCGAGCAACTGGCGGAACACCCGGCCGAAGCGCGCGGTGTCGGATCGGCGGGCCGTCTCCCAGTCGTACACGTGCGCATCGGTGAAGAACACCGTGAGCATCGTCCCCACTCGCTGGACGCGAACCGGGATGCCGGCCGCGGTCGCCGAACGTTCGATCCGATGAGCGAGGTCGGCCGTCGCTTCGGCGATCCGGTCCCAGACCCCCGGCCGTGCCAGCTCCGTCAGCGTGGCGATCCCGGCGGTCATGGCGAGCGGGTTGCCCGCAAGCGTCCCGGCCTGGTAGACCGGCCCCGACGGGGCGATCAATTCCATGATCTCCCGGCGGCCTCCGTATGCACCCACGGGTAGTCCGCCTCCGATCACCTTTCCGAGCGTGGTGAGATCGGGGATGACACCATACAAGCCCTGCGCGCCGCCCGGATGCACCCGGAACCCGCACATCACCTCATCGAACACCAGCAGCGCCCCGTGCGCCTGCGTGATCCGCCGGAGCCCTTCGAGGAACCCCTCGGCCGGTGGTACGAGGCCCATATTGCCGGCCACCGGCTCCACGATCACCGCGGCGATCTGATCGGGGAAGCGCCGGAACACTGTGGTCAAGGCGCCCAGGTCGTTGTACGGCGCCACCAGGGTGTCGGCCACGGTCCCGGCCGGTACTCCGGGAGAATCGGCCAGGCCGAGCGTGGCGACGCCCGACCCCGCCTGGACGAGCAGCAGGTCGGCGTGGCCGTGGTAGCATCCGGTGAACTTGACGATCTTGGAGCGTCCCGTGAACGCCCGCGCGAGCCGGAGAGCGCTCATCGTCGCCTCCGTGCCGGAGTTGACGAAGCGGAGCATCTCGATGGCCGGGAAGAATCGCCGGACCATCCTGGCCAGATCGACCTCGAGCGGCGTGGGAGCACCATAGCTCGTACCCCGGGTAATCGCCGAGGCGAGCGCCTGCGTGATCGCCGGGTGCGCGTGACCCAGGATCAGCGGGCCCCACGACAGCATGTAGTCCACGTAGCGCTGCCCATCCACGTCCTCGAGCCAGGCACCCTCGCCCCGTGCGATGAACACCGGATCGCCGCCCACCGCGCGGAAGGCGCGCGCCGGCGAGTCCACCCCGCCGGGCAGCAGGGTCTTCGCTTCGGCGAACAGCGCCGCGGACTGCTCCGAGCGTCTCACGCCACCCCCACGTTTGCCGTGACGCTCTCGGCGGCAGCCCACCCGGACGCGATGCAGTCGGGAATCCCGACGCCGTGGTAGGAGGCCCCTGCCAGGTGAAGTCCCGGGTGTGCATTCAGCCGGGCCGCGAGTCGCGCGAGTCGCGCCGGGTGGCCCAGCGTGTACTGAGGCATGCCGTGCGGCCAGCGGACCACGCGCGAGAGGAGAGGGGAGGCGGTGATCCCGTGGACCGTGCGGAGCTCGTCCCGCGCGAGGTCCAGCAGCAGGCCGTCCTCTCCGTGGACGACCTCATCCACGCCGGCTCGTCCGATAAAGCACCGGGCCAACACCGAGCCCGGCGGTGCCCGGCCAGGAAACTTGTTCGACGTCCAGGTACAGGCGACCAGCGGCCCGCCTTCGATGCGCGGGACCACGTATCCGTACCCATCCGGCGCGGCGGGTATCGTGTGTCCCGGGAACGCCAGCGACACGGTGGCCGTGGACACGAACGGAATGCACCGGAGCGTGGCGCCGAGGTCCGGGTCGAGTGTCTCGACCATGACGGCGGCGGCGTGGGCAGGGGTGGCCAGCACGACGGCGTCCGCCTCGATGGTGCGGCCGTCCGACGATCGCACCAGATACCCGCGTCCTGCGACGGCCTCCTGGACGCTCCGCACGGTCGTGCCGGTGAGGATCGGGGTGCCGGCCAGCCGCGTGCTGAGCGCCTCCACCAGGTCGCCGAGGCCTCCGGGCAGGGTGACGAACCCGGTGCGAGCGGCGGCGGTGCCGCGCGTCCGGACCCGCGCGGTGAGCAGTGGTTTGAGCAGGCTGCCATCGCGTGCTTCGGTCTCGCGCAGCTGGGGGAACGTCGATTCCAGGCTGAGGTCCTCGCCGTTCCCGGCGTAGATCCCGCTCAACAGCGGTTCGATCAGCCAGTCATAGGCCTCGGCGCCGAACCGCCGGCGGGCAAAACCCGCCACGGACTCCTCCAGGGTCGGGCTGCGCCGCCGCGGCACCAGCAGTTCGCACCCGGCCCTCATCCGTCCCCGGAGCGAGAGAATGCCGGTCGTGAGGAGCGGCATCAGTCGGGACGGGACCAGGCCGGTGATCCCATCTGGCAGCCGGTGCAGCCGGCCACCACGCTTCACGTAGCTGCGGCGCATTGCCGGGTCGGGGCCCACCAGCTGGTCGGCGATCCCGAGCCGCCGACAGAGTTCGACGCCTGCTGACTTGGTGGCAAGGAAACAATCCGGGCCGCCTTCCAGCAGGAAGCCGTCGGTCCGTTCGGTCCGGATCTTCCCGCCGAGCCGGGACTCTCCCTCGATCAGCGTGATGCTGGCGGGGTCGAGTCGTTCCGCCAGCCGCATCGCGGCCGCGAGTCCGCTGATGCCGCCGCCGATCACGACCGCCGAGGCGCGCACGCTTACTGCGCCCGGGTGGTGTGTTCGTGCACGATGTCGACCACGGCGCGGACCCGATCCATCGGAGTGCCCGGCAGGATGCCGTGGCCCAGGTTGAAGATGTGTCCCCGCCGTCCTGCCGCGCGCTGGAGAATGTCAGTCACCCGTCGGCGCAGCTCGGGCAGCGGTGCAAAGAGGGCAACGGGGTCAAGATTGCCCTGCACCCCGCGATGGGGGCCGATGCGCTCCCACCCGCGATCCAGCGGTGTGCGCCAGTCGAGCCCGATGACCTCGCCGCCGGCTTCGGTCATCGTCTCGAGGAGGTGGTCGGTGCCCACGCCGAAGTGGATGCGCGGCACGCCGAGCCCGGCGAGACGGTCGAACAGGGCGCGGGAGTGCGGCAGCGCGTAGCGGCGGTAGTCCGCCTCGCTCAGCTGGCCTGCCCAGCTGTCGAAGACCTGCACCGCCTGCGCGCCGGCGGATACCTGAGCGGCGAGAAAATCGCCCAGCACGCCGGTCAGCACCGACAGCAATCGGTGCCAGAGCTCCGGTGCCTCGTACATCATCCGCTTGCTCTCGAGCAGGTGCCGCGAGGGCCCGCCCTCGATCGCGTAGGTCGCGACGGTGAACGGGGCGCCGGCAAACCCGATGAGCGGCGTGGCCGGTCCAAGCTCGTGACGCACCAGCCGGATGGCCTGGAGGACCGGTCCCAGGTCGGTGGCCGGGTCGACCGTGCGCAACGCGGCGACCTGTTCCGCGCGCCGGATCGGGTTGTGGATCATCGGCCCTTCGCCGCTGACGAACTCCAGCTCCAGGCCCATCGGCACCAGCGGCAGCAGGATGTCCGCGAACAGGATCGCCGCATCGACGCCCAGCCGCCGCACGGGTTGGAGCGTGATCTCCGCGGCCAGGTCGGGTCGCGCGCAAATATCCAGCAGCGAATGGTGGGCCCGTATGGCACGGTACTCGGCCATGTAGCGGCCCGCCTGGCGCATGAACCACACGGGCGTCACGGCACTCGCCCGGCGACCGGCGGCGGCCAGGAAGGGTGCCTCGGCCTCGAGGCCGCTCAGAGCCACGACGCCAGCAAGCTCGGGTCGGGCTGGTAGATCCCGGCATGCAGGGGCCAGTCGCGGGCCGTGTACACCCGCACCTCGGTCCCCCGGAGCTCGTTGACCAGCGCCATGAAACGGCGCATGTCCGCCATCTCGTAGACCACCACGAACTCCTGGTCCTGCAGTCCGAAGGAGTACAGGAGCATCTGGCTGATGTCCTTGTACTGGGTGCCGGTCTTGATGTGACCGGCCATCAACTGGGAACGCTTCTCGCGGTCCAGCTGGTACCACTCCGCGGTCTTCACGAACGGATAGACGATCAGGTACGGCTCGCGGCTCGGCGCGAACGGGTCGAGCTCCTGGGTCGAGCGGCTCTTGGTGTACTGCGATGGCCTGGTGTAGCCCCAGAGCACGTCCCGGCTGATGATGTATTGTCGCGCCGGCGCGATGGCCGCGGCCCATCCGGTGAAGAAGCGCGCACTCGCCTCCGGCGAGGCCGATGCACAGGCGGTCCAGAGCAGCAGGTCGGCCTGGCTCTCAAGCGCGGTCAATTGGTAGAGATGGATCACGTCGACGGCCGCGCGAAGCCGCGACAGGACCCCGTCCCGCACGCCCTGGCGGGACTCCGGCGGAAGGCGCCAATAGCTCTCCGTAAAGGAGAGCATCGCGAAATGGTTCAGGGCCTCGGGGGTCTGCTCGGCCATTCGGGGTCTCCGGTCGGTCAGCCCGCCAGCCAGGCGGCGGCGTCGCGGGCATGGTAGGTGATGATCAGGTCGGCGCCTGCGCGGCGGATCCCGGTGAGGATCTCCAGCGTCACGCGGCGTTCGTCGAGCCAGCCGTTCGCCGCCGCGGCCTTCACCATGGCGTACTCGCCGCTGACGTTGTAGGCGGCCAGCGGCAGATCCGGATACCGGTCGCGGGTCACCCGGATCACGTCGAGGTAGGCGAGGGCGGGCTTCACCATCAGGCCGTCGGCCCCCTCCGCCACGTCGAGGGCATGCTCCCGCATGGCCTCCCGCACGTTGGCCGGATCCATCTGGTGGGTGCTGCGGTCGCCGAAGCGGGGAGCTCCCTCCGCCGCATCGCGGAACGGGCCATAGAATCCGGAAGCGTATTTCACCGAATAGGAGAGGATCGGCAGGGACGCGAATCCACCTGCATCCAGGTCGCGCCGGATGGTGGCCACCATCCCATCCAGCATCCCGGAGGGCGCCACGACATCCGCGCCGGCGGTCGCATGGGAGAGTGCGATCCGGCCCAGGATCTCGAGCGTGCGATCGTTGAGCACGTAGCCTTCGGGCAGCCGCGGGTCCGCCGGTCCGGCGAGGCCGTTGATCAGGCCACAGTGTCCGTGATCGGTGTACTCGCACAGGCACACGTCGGTGATGACCACCAGGTCGGGCACGGCATTCTTGATCTCCTGGACGGCGCGCTGCACCACGCCATCCGCCGGATGGGCGCCGCTTCCCACGGCGTCCTTGTGCGCCGGGATCCCGAACAGCAGCACCGCACGGATGCCCAGTGCCGCCAGGGACCGTGCCTCCTCGGCGATCCCGGCAATCGGCCACTGCCGGACTCCCGGCATGGACGCGATCGGCTGCGGGGCGGTGATCCGCTCGCTCACGAACAACGGCGCCACGAGGTCGGCGGCAGTGAGTTCGGTCTCTCGTACCAGGGTCCGCAGGGCCGGCGTCAGGCGCCAGCGGCGGGGCCGGCCGATCATGCGCTCTCCAGGTGCGGGGTAAAGTGAGTCTCCAGCACGTCGAGCAGCGACTCGCTGGTCGCATGGGGGGCCTGCAGCGGTGGCATCAGGCCAAGGTCGGTCACCGCCGCCGCGGTGACGGGCCCGATGCAGGCGACCAGGCTGCGGCCCAGCAGATCGCGCGCCTCCGGGCCCACCAGCGTGACGAAATTCCGCACCGTGGATGGCGACGTGAACGTCACGACGTCCACGTCCGCGCGCAGCGAGGTCAGGCCAGCGGGGTCCGGCGCCGCCGGTACGGTGCGATAGGCGACGACCTCCTCCACCGCGCCTCCAGCCTGGCGAATGGCCTCCGCCGTCTCCGCGCGGCCGATGTCCGCGTGCGGCAACAACACCCGGCATCCCGCGAGTCCGCCAAGTGCGCCGGCGATCGCGGCCCCGTTGAAATCCGTCGGCATCGCCGCGAGCCGGGCACCGCGCGCGGCCAACGCCGCGGCCGTAGCCGATCCGACGGCCGCGATCTTCGTGGAGCCCGGCAGGGTGGTCTGTCCGAGGATCCGCAGCCGCTCCCAGACGGTGGTCACGGCGTTGGCGCTGGTGAATACGATCCAGGCATACTGGTGAGCGCCGTGCAGGGCGTGGTCGAGGGCCGCAGGATCGTCCAGCGGTCGGATCTCGATCGTGGGAAAGAGGACAGGTATCCCGCCCCGGGCCGCGAGCGCCTGCGCGAAGGGTGCGGCCTGCGCCCGGGATCGGGTGATCGCCACCGACCGGCCGTGGAGACCGGTCATGCCAGGAGGGCCTCCGCTCCCCTGGCACGGGCGTCGGCCGCGAGGGTCAGTCCGAGCCGGCGCCCGTCGTCTGCCGGTCCGTCAGCCGTGACGCGCACCTGGCGCTGTCCGTCAGGTGAGGACACGAGACCCTGCACCTGCAGCTGCCCGTCCTGGATTCGTGCGAAGGCGGCGATCGGCGCGGCGCAACCACCGCCCAGGCCTTCGAGGAAACCCCTTTCGGCCGCCGTCGCCGTCCGCACGGTCTCGTCGTCCAGCAGGTGCAGCTGCGTCACCAACTCGTCATCGTCGGCCCGGCACTGGACCGCCAGCGCGCCCTGTCCAGGGGCGGGCAGCATCACGTCGAGCGGGAGATACTGGGTGATGGCGGACGCGAGTCCCAGCCGGTGCACACCCGCGGCGGCGATCACGATCGCGTCGAATTCACCGGCACGTGCCTTGTCGACCCGGGTGTCCACGTTGCCCCGCAAGGGAGGCAGGCGGACGTCCGGCCGGACCGCCAGCAGCTGCGCGGCGCGACGAGTGCTGCAGGTCCCGACCGCGGCGCCCGGCGGCAACGTCTCGATGGTCCATCCCCGCGCGGAAAGGAGTACATCCCGCGGATCCTCCCGCATGCCGATGGCGGCGAGTGTCAGCCCGGGGGACGGCTCGACGGGCACGTCCTTCAGGGAGTGGACGGCCAGGTCGATCACTCCCGCGCGGAGTGCTGCCTCGAGTTCCTGCGTGAACACTCCCTTGCCGCCGATCTCGGGCAGCGGCGTGCGCGTATCGCGGTCACCCTCCGTCGATATGACGATGGTCCGGAACTCGAGGGCGGGAAGCAGCCCGGCGAGCATTCGCCGCACCAGGTCGGTCTGGAACCGCGCGAGTCGGGAGGCACGGGTCCCCAGACGGACCACGCCCGTGGCGGTCCTCATGCGGGGCCCTGCCGGGTACGGGTGGTTCGGGCTGGCGGTGTGTCGAGGCCGAAGAGGTCACGCACCGCACCGACGTAGAGCTGGGCCCGGGTCGGATCCATCTCGGTCCGCAGTCGGGCCGAGGGGTGGTGCAGGAGCTTGGCGACCAGCGCCTTCGATAATGTCTCGATCTGCCGGTGAACCTCGGGATCCATCCCGTCCAGCCGGCGGAGGACCCGGTCCGTCTCCTGCCGGCGTATCTCCTCCCCGCGGGTATGCATCGCAGCGAGGACCGGCCGGAGCACGGCGCCGTGCCGCCAGGCCTGGAAGAGGGCTACTTCCTCCTCGATGATGGATTCGACCTGGGGGACCTCCAGGTGGCGATTGGCGCGGTTCCCACTCAGTCGATCCTGGAGCGTGTCGAGGTCGAATACGTTCACCCCCGGCAGGGTGCCGACCTGCGCTTCGACGTCGCGAGGCAACGCCAGGTCCACGAATGAGAGTCCGCGGTCCCGTGCCCGGCCATGCATCGCCGACCGCACCAGCTCGTGCGTGATGACCGCATGGGGCGCCGCGGTGGAGGTCAGGACCACGTCGGCATCGCGGAGCGCCTCCCGAAGCTCGTGCCAAGGCCGTGCAGTGGCGCCGATGGCCTGCGCCAGGCCGTGCGCATGTTCGGTGGTGCGCCCGATCACGGTCAGATCCGTGAACCCTTTGCTCCTCAGGATCGTGCCCAGCAGCCGTGCCACGTTGCCGGTCCCGATGATCAGCACTGCGGAGGTCGTCGGCCCCAGTTCGCGCACCAGCCGGATGGCTTCGGAGGCGACGCTCATCGGGTTCCGACCGATCCCCGTCTCGGCCCGGGCCCGGCGGCCGGCGCGCACGGCCGAACGAAAGGTCGCTTCGAGGATCGGTCCGGCCGCGTCCGCCTGCGTCGCCCACTCGTGCGCGGTCGCGACCTGCCCTAACACTTCCGCCTCACCCAGGATCATCGAATCGAGCCCGGCAGAGACCCGGCAGAGATGCCGGACCGCAGCCGTGCTCGCGTGTCCGTAGAGGCAGGGTGACACGTCCGCCCGGCTGAGGTTCTTCGACCGGAGCAGGACCTCGGTGAGGAGGGCCGGAACGTCCGTGAACTGGGAGGCGGGGTCGGGGGCCGCCGCGTACAATTCGGTGCGGTTACAGGTGGACACCAGGCACAGTTCGGCGATCCCGGCGGAGCGCAGCTCCGGCTGGTGCACCTGGGTCATGGCTGCGAGTGCTTCTTCCCGGCCAAAGGCCAGGCGCTCGCGGACGGCCAACGACGCTGTATGATGACTGAGACCGACGCACGTGACGGGCATCCCTGACTCCTCCAGCACGCAAGGTAAGGCCCGCGTTGCAACGGAATCCATTGGGATAACTACTTAGTGACGGGTCCGTAGTTCCCCGGGAACGGCGAGCGGGCGGCGTGC
>DASSGV010000020.1:0-2666 GCA_035693225.1 Gemmatimonadales bacterium
TCCCTGCTCGACGCCGAGGGCACGCGGCTCGCGGTCAAGACCGGCAGCACCGTCAGCTGGCTCGTGTTCGACCTGCACGGCTCGGTCGCCGCCATGTGCACCGCCGGGGGAAGCACCCTCACCGACGCCTACCGCTACGACCCCTATGGCCAGCTGCTCACCTCCTCGGGCTCCACAGCCAACCCGTACCGCTATCGCGGCCTCCTCAACCTCGCCAACGACGTCGGGGCAGGCGCGCTCCTGGCCATGGGCGCCCGCGACTACAGCCCGCAACTCGGCGCGTTCACCCAGGAGGACTCGGTTCAGGGCTCGGCCGCCAACCCCGCGAGCATGAACCGCTTCCTGTATGCCCTCGCCAACCCGGCGACGCTTGTGGACCCGGATGGGCATCGCGCGTGTGAAGATATCGGGACCAGCTGTGTCACGAGTGTTGCCACCGACACCCGGGCATCGAGGCAAGCGATCTACGGAGGTCGCCGCGCCAGTTGGAGCCCGCCCCACGGAGCCGTTGACGACCGCTGCCTCCTGGATTGCACTCCACATGACAGTTGCGACATGCGATGCGCTCCTCCACTACAGCTCGATCAATTGGATCCCATTCTTTGCGGCGCGACGTCGGTTGGGGACGGCATGTACCCGGTGATCGGGGTGGGATGCGGCATCTCGGACGTCGACAGAACTGAACTCGCCGTACATGAGGCGTTGGGCGGATTGGAAATCCTCGTTGCTCTTGGAGACGGTGCAAAAGGGTCTCGCGATTGGGTGGGAGATCTGGCACGTGACCTTCGCTACTGTGAAGACGCCGGCGCGTGTAAGGCCGCAGGGCGGTTGCTCCCCGGAGCTGGCGGCATGACTTCATTCGGTAGGTCATTCCTGTTCAAGGCTGGGGCGAGGTTCCTTCCGGGCATTGGCTTCGCGCTTTCAACGGGCGGTAACCTTGCTGATGGGAAATCACCGGATGTGGCCGTGGAGCGTGCCCTGGCCCAGACATACGGCTCACTTACTTTCGCAGATCTCGCGGTTGGTGCTTGCGGGATCGGCGGAGCGCTAAGCGGTGGTGCAGCCGCCCTTGGCTGTCTTGGGTTGGCTGCCGCCGGGAGCTTTGCAGGCAACGTAGCGGGCGGTGCGGTGTATGACCTACTTTCGCCAAGTCCTTCCTTCAAGAAGCTGAAATCGGATGTCTTCAGGTAGGGCCCGGATGCCAGGGGGCCACGACATTGGATAACGCGACTGCGCTGTTGATATGCGTCGCGATATTGGTACTTGCTGCCCGGCCGTTTGTTGGCTATTGGAGGGGTCGGGGTCTTGAGGACCTTCGGCGCCGCTACCAGACCTTTTGGCCCTACGGCGCGGCGGCGTTGGAGGGCTGGCTTCGTGCTCAACTGGTGATCTATGCGGCGGGTTGCCTCCTCACAGTCGGCTTGGTCCTGGCGCTGCTGCTCCCCGCCGCGGACCAAACGACACGGTCTGTCCTCACCCAGCTAGGCACAACGATTTTCGTTGCGCTTGTGATTACGTGCGTGCTGGTACTGTCAATCGTCCTCTTCAATGAGCCACGCCGACTCTCTTTACCGGCACTCCGGAACCAAGAAGGCGTCGTATCCGCATGGTGGCGGCAGCGGCGACATCGAAATGCGGCGCATTAGGTGACCGCCGGAAGTCGACGAGCCTCAGTGGTGAATTGTCAAAGACCCCGAGGCGCATGCGCCGGGGCCGCAACATCTTCGGCTTGGAATGACCGAGGCGTCGGCCGCTGAGCGACGCCCTCGACCGGCCTGCCACCCGGACGACCGGTGGCTCGACCACCGACACGTACAGCTATCTCGACGCGACCGAGACCGCATACCAGACGGGGCAGGCCACGACCCGCCAGAGGACCGCGCGGGCGGCAGCTCCTCAGCTGGTCGCCTCATGTCGTTGCGCATCGGAAGTCGCCCCACGCTCGTGACCGTGCGCGTCGATGGCATGGGCGAAGCGGCGTTGCCGGTCCCGTCGGTCGCGGGAGCCATTGCGATGAAGCTCCGGGCTTGGGCCGCGAGGCGAGCTGGCCGCGACCTGGAGGATCTGGTTCGACTGTTGGCGGTCGTCGATGACGTCGAGTCGGTCAGGTCGGAGCTCAAGCCGGCCGAGCGGCGCGCGCTCGGCGCGTTCGATGGGCTCCGCGACGCCCGGTCGACCGCCTGGAAAGCCACGAATGCCCCATCGACCGCCAGGTCTGCGTTCGCCCGATTGGAGGACCCGCCGCCAGAGCGGTGACCGGCACCGGTGCTCAGAAGCAACGGGAAGCGCGGCGTGGGATCGTCCGAGCGGGGCGTGGCGGAGTACCGGGACCATTGCGGCATTGAGGCGGGGCGTTTCCGAGGCGAGGCTGGGCGGGCACTCATCTCGCATCGGTCCACCGCTCACCGGAGTCCGTCTCGTATGCGCTTTCGTGGAGGCCCCGCGGCCATTCTGGCCGCCCTGATCTCGCTCGCGCCCCTCATCGCCCTCCCGGCGACCGCCCTGGCCGCGTACCCGCAGGCCAGGGTCGTGATCGTGGTCGGCGCCGTCGAATCGACGACGTCCAGCTTCCGGACCGACGCGGACACGATCTACAACGAGGTGATCAAGTACACCTCGAACGTCACCCGCATCTACAGCCCCAACGCCACCTGGGCGAAGGTGAA
>DASSGV010000021.1:0-7091 GCA_035693225.1 Gemmatimonadales bacterium
GCTCACGGCGATCGCCACCATTCTCGGCTATCTGTCGCTGCGGCAGCGCAGCACCGACATCGACGCTGAATTCTGGGGTCGTGTGTGGCGGAGCCGCATCGGGAAGTGGGCCTTTGCGCTCGCCCGGCCGCTGGTGAGGCACCGTGGCATCGGTCCCGCGATGACCCACCGGGCCACCGAGCTCTCCCTCGGGATGGCGGCGGAACAGCTCTTCGAGGGGCTCCCCAAAGCCACTCGTCACGCGCTCGGCGATCTGCCCGAGCTGCTGCAGCGGCTGCAACGGGATGCGCAGACGCTTCGCGGGAAGCTGGAAGCCCTTCAGGAAGCTCTTGCGGTCGCAGGAGAGCACTCGGCAGACGAGGAGTACGACGAGATCAGGTCGATCCGGGACGCGGTGCAGGAACGCCTCGGCGACGCGGTGGGCGCCCTCGAGACGATCCGCTTGAATCTCCTCCGCCTCCACGCGGGCGCCCTCACCGTCGAGGGTCTCACCACGCATCTCAACATCGCCGCCGAGGTGTCCGATGCCGTGGAGCGCCTCGTCGCCGCCCAGGACGAAGTCGAGCAGGGATTTCTGGCACCCCGGGAACGAACGCCGACGCCAGTGTGAGCGCATTGGTCGCCGCCGGTGACCCCCACTCGGGCCAAGCGTCAGCCGCCGCTCGCCACCTCCTGCAACCGCTTCTCCAGCACCCTCCGCTCCGCCTCGACGGTGACCAGCGCGAGCGCGGCGCGGAGCTCCACCGCCGCCTCGTCATGCCGTCCCATCCGCCGCAGCAGCTCGCCCCGCGCGGCCGGAAGCCAGCGATAGCCTTCCAACCCTCCCCGCGCGGCGATCGAGTCGATCAACCGCAGCCCCTCCTGCGGCCCGTCCACCATCGCCACGGCCACGGCGTGGTTGAGCTCCACCACCGGGCTTGGTCGCCAGCGAAGGAGATACTGGTAGAGCCCCGCGATCTGGCGCCAGTCGGTGCGCTCCGACGACGGCGCCTGGGCGTGCAGCGCGGCGATAGCCCCCTCGACCGCGTATGGCCCCGCGAATCCCGATCGGAGCGCCTGCTCCACCAGCCCCACCCCCTCCGCGATCTCCTCCCGGTCCCAGCGGCTCCGGTCCTGCTCGTCGAGGAGCACCAGGTCTCCGGCGGATGACACCCGCGCCTCACGGCGGGAGTCGTGCAGGAGCATCAGCCCCAGCAGCGCCGCTGCCTCGGTGGCGGATGGCATCAGCTCCACCAGGAGTCGCGCCAGTCGGATCGCCTCCTGACAGAGCGGCGCGCGGATCAGCTCCGCGCCCGCCGTGGAGGCGTACCCCTCATTGAAGACCAGATAGATGACGGCGAGGACGGCGTCGAGCCGCTCGGGAAGTGCTGCGCCTTCGGGGATCTGATACGGGATGCCGGCGTCGCGGATCTTCTCCTTGGCGCGGTGGAGCCGCTGGGCAAGACTCGCGTCAGAGATGAGGAACGCCCGGGCGATCTCCGCGGTCGAGAGGCCGCAGACCACCCGGAGCGTGAGCGCCACCCGTGCTTCGGGGGCGAGGGCCGGATGGCAACAGGTGAAGATCAGTCGAAGCCGATCATCCACGATCCCGGGCTCTTCACCGAGCCCCTCAGGCGGGCCGGACCCCCCGGACGCCGCCTCGTCGAGTTCCGATGGCCCCGCGAATCTGGCGCTCCGTCGCAGCCTGTCGATGGCCTTGAACCGGCCGGTGCTGACGAGCCACGCGTATGGATTTCGGGGGATCCCGGCGGCCGGCCACTTCTCGAGCGCCGTGGCAAAGGCCTCCTGGAGCGCTTCCTCCGCCAGGTCGAAATCGCCGAGGAGGCGGATCAAGGTGGCGAGGACGCGGCGGGAGTCGGATCGATAGATCCGGTCCAACTCCCCCTGGATCACGAGCTCAGCCACCGTCCCCACGCGGCGCCACCGGCCGGACTTCCACGCTCCCGTACTTCCAGCCGGGACATTCCGCCGCGAGCGCCAGCATCTCGTCCAGGTCCTTGGCGTCCATCAGGAAGTACCCCGCCAGCTGTTCCTTGGTCTCGGCAAAGGGGCCGTCGATCGTTTCGAGCCGCCCCTTGCTGCTGCGCAAGGTCGTGGCGGTGGCGCTCGGCTGGAGCGGGTTCCCGCCCTTGAGACGTCCGGCGTGCGCCATCGTGATGCTGTACTCGTCGAACTCCTTCCGCCGCCGCGCGTGCTCTGCCGCGGGGAGGGCCTGCCACTCGGCCTCGTTGAAATGGATGAGCATCAGGTATTGCATTGCCGTCTCCTCGCAGTGGGTGATGATTCTGCCGTCCTGTACCCACTGGTCGAATGAGGTCGTCCGGCCCGTGACACTCGTCGTTCATCCGCCCCGGGTGTTGAGGGCCCGCACTTCCACATGCCCGAATTCCGCCATCGGCGCCCGGGCGGCGAGCGCGGTCGCTTCCTCCATGTCCTTGACCTCGACGATGTAGAAGCCGAGGAGCTGCTCCTTGGTGTCGGCAAAGGGGCCGTCCACCATGTCGAGGGTGCCGTGCATCCTGGTGAGGGTCCGGGCACTGGCGCTCGGGTGGAGCCCGCTGGTCAACTTGTAGTGGCCCGCCTTGACCAGGGAGTCGTTGTATGCGTTGATCTTGGCCCACCAACCGGCCTTCTCGGCCTCGGTCAATGTGTCGTAGCCCGATTCCTGACTGTAAAGCAGGAAGATGTATTGCACGAGGGGTCTCCGGGTCGTGGAATGTGGAATCTGCGGTCAGTACCCGGTAGTCGAATGGGGAGGGGCGCGAATGACAGGTGCCGGTCGGCCGTCCGTCCTGCGGCGCTCCCTCCTACGGTGTCCCCGCCATCCACGCCTCCGCCAGCGCCCGCTCACGGGGGGTGACATGGTCGATGGGGACCAGTCTGACGGTGGGGACATCGTATCCGCGGATCACCACCCGGACGCCGATCGTCTGGCCACCGCGCTCGATGGCGACCTGCGCCGGCTGGCCGATCTTGAGCCTGCTGAGTGCTGCGCGGAACTCCGCCGGATCGGAGATCGGGGCCCCGTCGAGCCGCAGCACCCGATCACCGGTGTGGAGCCCAGCCGTTCCCCAGGCGCTTTCAGGGGTCAGGAGCAGCAGCGCCGGGTTGTGCACACCGGGGGGCATCCACGAGGTGACCCGGAGGTCGGGCCGCTGCTGCCCGCTGTCATTCCGCGCCGGCGCCCACGAGACCTCCGCCCGCAGGCCGATCATCCGCAGGTAGTCGTCGAACGGAATGGGCTTGTGACCTCGCACATACGCACCGAAGAATGCCGCGAGCTTGCATCCGCAGACCGCTTCGGTCGTTGCTTCGAAGTCGTGGTCTGAGAATCCGGCGGCACCCGAGAAGCCTTCCATCATCTTCCGCATCACGTCATCGAGCGAACGCCGGCCTTGGGTCGCGCTCCGGACCTTCCAATCGAGCAGGGTGCCGAGGATCTCCCCCTGGAGATGGGTGCTCAGGAGGTAGTCGCCGAGCGCGCCCGGCACCGCGTTCGCCACCCGACTTACCTGCTCGGCCGAGTACTTGGCATAGCCGGAGCGCCGGGCCAGATACCGCTCCATCAACCGCGCAAAATGATCCTCCCGGGTCGAATCCTCGACCGGCAGCCCCGCCCGGCGGAGCAGGAGGTCGGCGTAATACATCGTGATCCCCTCGCTCACCCACAGCTCGGCGGGCTGTCGCGGGGCACGATACGTCACGTCACCCCACTCCGCGGGTCGGATGCGGAGCAGGTTCCAGGTATGGAAATATTCGTGCGCGATCTCCTCGAGGAGCCCCGTCGGGTCCTTGGCCAGGTCTGCGCTCGGCGCTCCGAGGGTCAGCGAGTTGAGGTGTTCGAGCGCACCGTATGCGTTGTCCTGCAGGAGAAAGGTGTATTCCCGGTACGGCGCCCGGCCGAAGATCCCGATCGCCTGGCGCGCGATCGCCTCGATGCCCCGCGTCAACGTCAGGGTGTCGAAGGCCGGCGTACCGGCCAGTGACCAGTAGACGATCCGGTGGGGGACACCATCCACGAAAAAGTGGCGGTCGCTGAATGTGCCGATGAGGATCGGCGAATCGAGCAGGACACCCGCCGTCGGTGCGAAGTAGGTGCGTGGATCGGAGGTCGGCTCCAGTCCCGTGGCAGCGTCCCAGCCGGCGGGGAGGTCGAGGGTCACGACCGCCGGGGCGAGGGTGGCACCTTCGATGTACAGCAGGCTCTGGGGGCCACCGACCAGTCCGCCATCGCGGGCCAGGAAGGGCTTCCACGCGGCGCGCAGCGGTTGCGGGGGTGGCAGTTGCATCCGGTAGCGCACGATGGCTCGTCCACCGGGAGCGATCACGCGCCAGACGCCATCGTCGACCGAGGTGACCGTTCCCGGACTGCTCGCCGTCTCTGCCCGCAGGTCCTTGACGAAGCGCCAATAGCGGTCATCCACCTCGGGGTGCCGTGCCATCGCGAGGGAGAAGGTGTCGGGGAGCGCCGAAAGGCGCATCTCCACCTGGAATCCGGAAAGGTCGGTCGAGTCGACGTGGATGATGTACTGCACCGTCGGCTGGCTGGTGGCGTAGCGCACGTCGACACCGTCGGTCGGCCGTTCCAGGGGGTTCTGGGCGCCGAGGAGGGTGGGGAGGAGCAGCAGGGCGGGGAGAGCGGGGAAGAGGCGCATATGGGGTCAGGAAGACCGGAGGGAAGGTAATGGAAGGCACGGCCGGCTTGCGCCGGAGGCGTGGCAGGGTAATACTTAGTTTATGAAAGTAATGACCGACGCCGTCTTCGAGACCTCGTTGCTCGTCACGCGGTTGGTGCGTGCCGAGGCGCGGCGGAGCCGGCCGGCGGGACTGACCTTGTCGGAGTTTCGTGCGCTCGCCTCTCTTGGGTCCGCTCCCGATTCTTCCCTCACCGACCTCGCCGATTATCTCGGGCTCAGGCTGCCCACCACGTCGAAGCTCGTCGACGCGCTGGTGATGCGGGGGGAGGCCACTCGGCGGGAGGACGCCGGCGATCGGCGCCGCACCCGACTGGCGCTGACCGCGGCGGGGCGGGCAAAGCTCGACGTGGCGATGGGTCTGGTCCGATCGCACCTGGAGGAGCGCCTGGGCGGGCTCCCCGACGCCGACCAGCAGCTGGTGCTCCGCGCGATGCAGATCCTTGGCCCGTTGATGGCACCGACCGCCCCCGGGCCCGATGCTTCGGAACGATCCGCCCATTCGTCCCTCCGCCCCTCCGTCCCTGCGCCCCTCCGCCATGGCTGAGCCCCGCCCCGCCCCGGGCAAGTGGACCATCACCGTCACCGTGCTCACCGGCACGATGATCGCCGTGCTCGATTCGAGCATCGTGAACGTGGCGCTCCCCAACATGGCCGGCACCCTCGGTGCCACCATCGAGGAGATCACCTGGGTCATCACCGCCTACATCCTGGCCAACGTGATCATCATGCCGATCATCGGCATGCTCTCGGCCCATCTCGGTCGCAAGAACATCTACCTCGCCAGCGTCGTCACCTTCACCGTGGCGTCGATGGCGTGTGGTGCGGCGGGGAGCATGCCGCTCATCATCTTCTTCCGGGTGCTGCAGGGGCTGGGGGGCGGGGTGCTCATCACGGTGTCCCAGGCCATCCTGCGGGAGACCTTCCCGGCGGAGGAGCAGGGACTCGCGATGGGGATCTACGGGATGGGAGTGGTGCTGGCCCCGGCGTTCGGTCCCACGCTCGGTGGATGGCTCACCGACACCTATTCGTGGCCCTGGATCTTCTACATCAACGTGCCGATCGGCATCATCAACATCATCCTGGTCCAGCGCTACATCTTCGACCCCCCCTACCTGCGGCACGACAAGGGGCCGATCGATTTCCTGGGCGTAGGCCTCCTCACCGTGGGACTCGGGGCGTTCCAGCTGATGCTGGAGAAGGGGGAGGAAAAAGACTGGTTCGATTCCTCCTTCATCGTCTGGCTGGCGCTGGTCGCCGCGGTCGGGATGGCGGTGTTCCTCTGGCGGGAGTTCGAGACCGACCACCCCGCCGTCGACCTCCGATTATTCAAGAATGGCGGCTTCGCGGCCGCCACGTCGCTCGGGGGCATCCTCGGGATGGGGCTCTACGGGAGCCTCTTCATCCTGCCGCTCTTCCTCCAGAACAACCTCGGCTATCCCGCGATGAAATCGGGACTGGCGCTGATGCCGCGGAGCCTGGCGATGGCGGTGGTGATGCCGCTGGCCGGCCGCTTCTACAACAAGCTCGGCCCCAAGGTGCTCATTGCGGGCGGGCTCCTGGTGAGCGCGTATTCGTTCTGGGCGCTTGGGCAGCTGACACCCGACATCGGCTTCTGGGACATCTTCATCCCCCAGATGTGGCAGGGGGTGGGGTTCAGCCTCCTGTTCGTGGCGCTCTCGACCGCGGCGCTCGCCACCATCGAGCGGCGCCAGATGACCGCCGCCGCCGGACTCTACAACGTGGTGCGGCAGGTCTTCGGCAGCATCGGCATCGCCATCGCGGCAACGCAGATCACCGGCGGGATCAGCCGCACCTACGCGGTGCTCTCGGCGCACGTGACCGCGTACGACCCGGCCACCCGAAGCTGGCTGGCCGCGGTCACCGGGGCGATGCTCCATCGCTTCGGTGGCGGTGTCGCGATGGCCCGCGAGCAGGCCCTTGCCCTCCTGCACGGCAGCCTCCTCTCCCAGGCTGCGGTCATCGCGTACAACAGGGTATTCCTCCTCATCGCGATCTCGTTCGTTCTGTCACTTCCGCTGGTCATCCTCATCACCGCCGGGGAGGCCACCGACGGCGTCGAAGTGATGATCGACTGAACGGTACCCGCCACGCTTGACGCCGAGCCCGCGGGGCGGAGGTTTCGAACGGTCGGGATGACAGAGGGATGGCCGGATGGTGCTGCACCACGCCGTCCCGTCTTGCGTCTCGTTTTCTCTTGTCTCTTGTCTCCTGTCTCTTTTCTCCTATCCTGCCCCTCGATGCCCCACTTCGACCTCATCGTGATCGGCTCCGGGCCCGCCGGCGAGAAAGGGGCGGTGCAGGCCGCGTATTTCGGGAAACGGGTCCTCCTGGTCGAGCGCGCGGCAGAGCTGGGCGGGGCGGGGATCAACACCG
>DASSGV010000022.1:0-9882 GCA_035693225.1 Gemmatimonadales bacterium
CGATCGGCAATGAGCTTGGTCAGCTCCCCATCACTCGCCCCGGCACGGAGCGGGCCCCGCAGATCGAGCCCATCGCGGGCGTAGAGACAGGTCAGGAATGTACCATCGGCGGTGAGTCGGCCGCGGTCACAGTCTCGGCAAAAGGGCGCGGTGGTGCTCGCCACGACGCCGAAGGTGGTCCCATCCTTCAACCGATACCGCTCCGCCGGCGCGCTCCCGCGCCCTGCCATCGGCTCGGCGCCACCCAGGCGTGAAACGATCTCGTCCCGCGAGACGACATCCTCCATCCGCCATCGCGTTGCCCCACCCACATCCATGTACTCGATGAACCGCACCTCGGCGCCGACCTCACGGCCGAACGCGATCAGGTCGCCGAGCTCGTCGTCGTTGAAGCCGCGGATCACGACGGCGTTGAGCTTGAGCCCGAACCCCTGCTCCGCCGCCGCGCGGATCCCCTCCAGGATGTCGCCGTGGCGGGTGGTGCGGGAGAACTCCCGCGCCCGCTCCGGACGCAACGTATCCAGACTGACGGTGATCCTCTCAAGACCTGCCGCCTTGAGGCCGGCCACCTCGCCGCTCAACAGCAGACCGTTGGTCGTGAGTGCGAGATCCTTCGGCCGCGCTTCCATCCGCAGCAGCTTCACCAGGGTCGGAAGATCGCGCCGCATCAGCGGCTCCCCGCCGGTGAGCCTCAACCGATCGACACCGAGGCGCGAGAAGATGACGGCGAGGCGGGTGATCTCCTCGAACGAAAGGATCGATTCCCGCGGCAGCCAGGCGTAGTCGTCCTCCGGCATGCAGTAGCGGCAGCGAAGGTTGCACCGATCGGTCACGGAGATGCGGAGCGAGCGGAGAGGGCGGCCGAGTCGGTCGGAGGGTCGGAGCGGCGGAGCGGCGGAACGCTCAGGCATCGAGACGCTCCGAGGGGACTGTGCCGCCCGGGGCGGTCGGATCGACCCACGCCACCGAGCCGTCGGCATAGTACTCCTTCTTCCAGATCGGCACTCGACGCTTCACTTCGTCGATCACGAACCGGCAGGCGTCGAAGGCCGCCTCCCGATGCGCCGAGGCCACGACCACCGCCACCGCCGCGTCGCCCACCGCGAGCTGGCCGATGCGGTGCCGCAGGGTAACGGCCACCGACCACCGCCGCTCTGCCTCCAGGATGACCGCCTCGCACTCCGATTCGGCCATCTCGGCGTACGCCGAATACTCCAGCCGAAGCACGCTCCGGCCGGCGTGGTGATCGCGCACCGTCCCCACGAAGGACACGATCGCGCCGCGATCGGCAGCCGCCACCTCGGCGGCGAGCACGTTGACCTGGAGATCCTGCTCCGTGAGGAACGGCAACTCAGCCTCCCGCCATCGGGGGCAGCAGTGCGATCTCATCGCCATCGGCCACCAATTCGGTCCCGCGGACCTGCCGGAAGTTGCACGCACACAACGGCTTGGCAGGGAGCCTGCCGGCGGCCGGGAGGACCTCACTGAGGCGTGCAAGGATCGAGTCGACCGTGGCGGGACCGGGGGCCTGGACCGTCACCGTCTCCCGGCCCGCCAACTCGGCGTAGCGCGCCAAGAACCTGACCGTGACGGTGACCGACCGGGAAGAAGGCACGTGGGCTCCGAGGAAATGCAAAGGGCCGCCTGCGAGCGGCCCCCGGGGAATTGTGCGATGGCCCGGTTCAGAGGACCGGCTGCTCGGTGGGGGCGTCCTCTTCCGCCACCAAGGCCCGCAACTCCTTGCTGGGCTTGAACACCGGCACCGGGCGGGCGGCCACTTCCACCGGGTCGCCGGTGCGAGGGTTGCGCGCCATCCGGGTCTTCCGGCGGCGGATCTTGAAGGTGCCGAACCCCCGCACTTCGATGTTGTGCTGGGCCTTCAGGGCGTCCTTCACGGCATCGAGGAATGCGTCCACCACACGGGCGCAGTCCTTCTTGGAGATCATCGGGCCGGCCGTGCGGGCGATGGACGCGGTGACTTGCTCGACGAGATCTGCCTTGGTCATGCGTCCCCTCCGCCGGGGTTCCGGAAGCGCCCCGGCAATCGGGGCGGACGCAGGAGACTCTACGAGCTTACCTGTTGACTGTCAAGGGGTTGGGCCCTCATCCCCTCCCGGCCGGGGAGGGGGTGGCCAGCAGATCCAGGAACTCCTGGAAGTGGGGATAGGCATCGTGGGGACCTGGCGCCGCCTCCGGGTGATACTGCACCGCGAAGATCGGGAGGGTCCGATGGCGGAGCCCTTCGACCGTCCCATCGTTCAAATTCCGGTGGGTCAATTCGAGCTCCGGAGCGCCCGGAATGCGGGTTCCGGCGCTTTCCCCCTCCACGGCAAAACCGTGATTCTGGGAGGTGATCAGCACCCGCCCAGTCGCCAGTTCCTTGACCGGGTGATTCCCACCCCGGTGTCCGTACGGGAGCTTGACCGTCCGTCCCCCGTAGGCAAGTCCCAAGAGCTGATGCCCCAAGCAGATGCCGAATGTCGGGATCCCGGAATCGCCCAGCGAACGGATGCTGGCAATGGCCTGGGCAAGGGGCGCCGGGTCGCCGGGACCGTTGGAGAGAAAGAGCCCGGCGGGCGCCAACGCCCGCACCTCTGCGGCACCGGTCCCCGCCGGCACCACCACCACCTCGAGCCCCGCCCCGACGAGCATCCGGACGATGTTCCGCTTCATCCCGAAGTCATACGCCACCACGCGGGGGCCGGACCCGAACGATCCCGTTGCCCCGGCGCCAGCCTTGGACGCGAGGTCCAGGCCGTCCATCGACGGGCTCGCGAGCAATCGCGCGGTCAATTCCGGGGTCGGGCCGATGCCTTCGGCGATGACGCCCCGCATTGCCCCCCTGGCACGGATGTGACGGGTGAGTGCCCGGGTGTCGACGTCCTCGATCACGGGGATCTGGTGCTGCGCCAGCCAGTCGCCCAGGCCCTGGGTGGAGCGATAGTTCGATGGATGCTTCGCCAGCTCCCGCACCACCACCCCGGCCACCTGCGGCCTGGCCGACTCCATGTCATCCGCGTTGATCCCGTAGTTGCCGATCATCGGCGCGGTCATCACCACGATCTGGCCGAGGAAGCTCGGATCGGTGAACGTCTCCTGATAACCGGAGAGCCCGGTGGTGAAGACCACCTCGCCGAAGGCCTCGGTGCTCGTCACCGGCACCGTGCCGACGAACCACGCACCGTCCTCCAACAAGACGAAGGCGGGGCGGCCGGTCACCTGGCCACCCCGCCCACAGATCCGCTCGGTGGTGTCAACTTACTTCTTCTTGTTCGCCGGGGCCGCCGGAGTGGCGGCGGGTGCAGGCGCAGTGCTCGTCGGCAGCGACCCGGCGGCGGGGGCGCCAGCGGCCGGAGCCGTGGTCCCTGCGGGAGCGGTGCCGGGCGCGTTGCTGAACGGGAGCGACGGCTGGGTCGGGGCCACCGGGGTCGACTGCAGCTGTTGCTGCACCGCGCTCGGCGTCTGGCTGCGATTGGCCGACATGACAGAGAGGATCAACGACAGGAAGAGGAAGACGCCACCCAGCCACCAGGTGCCCTTGGTCAGCAGCGTCACCGCCTGGCGTCCGCCGACGATGTTGGAGTCCATCATCTGGCCGCCACCCATCGACGCGAGCCCGCCCCCCGACCCGGCCTGCAGCAGGACGGCCACGGACAGCAGGAGTCCGACGATGATGACCAGCACGAGGAACAACGTGTACATATGCCTCTCTCCTTGAGCGGCGGAATACTAACGGGACCGCGGGATCCCGGCAACGCTCGCGCTCACACCGCGTCGGTCGCCGCCACGACCGCGCCCCAACCCTCGGGCGTCAGGCTGGCCCCACCCACCAGGAGACCATCGACCTCGGGCTCCGCCACGAGTCCACCCGCGTTGGCCGGACTGACGCTGCCGCCGTACAGGATGCGGCAGCGTCCCGGCGCTCCGAGCGACGTCATCGTTGCCCGCAGGACCCGGTGCACCTGTGCCGCATCCGCCGGGGTGGCCACCTTCCCGGTCCCGATGGCCCAGACCGGCTCGTATGCCAGCAGCACGCGGGCAAGCTGCACCGGAGCGAGGCCGGCGAGCGCGGCGCCGAGCTGGCGCAGGACGACGGACTCGGTCCGCCCCGCATCACGATCGGCAAGCTGCTCGCCCACGCAGAGGAGCGGCACCAAGCCGCCAGCCAGGAGTGCCTGGACCTTCCGCGCGGTGTCGGCGTCGGTCTCTCCGAAGATGTGGCGGCGTTCTGAATGCCCCACCAGCGCCCCCGCGGCGCCGGTCGCCGCCACCAGCGGGACCGAGAGCGCTCCCGTGAAGGCGCCCTTGGCCTCCCAATACACATCCTGCGCGCCCACTCGCACGTCGGCGCGGTCGAGGAAGGAGCGCACGGTGCTCTCGAGCGACACCGCCGGCGGAAAGAACCAGAGATCCCGCCCGAGCCGCGGCCGGACCCGCGTGAGGAAATCGGCCGCGTAGTCACGCGCCTCCGCGGGTGTCACCTGCATCTTCCAATTGGCGGCGAGGACGAGTTCGCGCATCACGCCCCTCCGACGACCGGCTTGGTCAGGCGATAGAGTCGCACGTGGAAGGCACCTCCGGAATCGGGGAGCCAGGATCCGAGCAGGTAGTCAGTACCGATCTCCTGGACCGCAAAGCGGGGCGGAAGCGTCACCTGTCCCAACCAGCTCCCATCGGGCGCGAGCACGTTCCAGTGCAACGAGGCATCGCCAGGCGCCAGGTCGGACAAGCCCCCGACCTGGACCCAGAGGTCGCCGCGCGAGTCTCGCAAGAGACGGCCAGTGCCCGGCAGGTAATCGGAGATCGGGACGGAATCGAGCGACGCATTGAAGACCGAATCGATGATCCCGACAGGACCGGCGCCGGGGCGCTCGCGGCGGCGCTTGTACTCGGCCACCAGGGACGCGGAGACCACCGTGAGCGAACCCGGCCATCGGATGATGCCGGTGTGCCGACCGCCCACGTATTTGTCGATCGATGGCGTCGCGCCGGTCGTGGCCCAGACCGTGTCCCCCTGCACCACGAATGCCGCCTTCCGGCCGAGCGGGCGGTCGATCGGCAGCATCACCGTGCCACCACCCGCTTGCGGCACCGGCAGGCCCACGAGCTCAGAGACCGGGAACGGGCCGATCGAGTCGATCAGCACGCCCGTCGGCGAGAAGCGGACCACCGCGCCGGAGTCCACCGCCACCGACCAGGCGCGCCCCGGGAACGGCACCGGCGTCGTGTTGCGCAGCAACGTCAGCGTTCCGACGGCGGACCGGTCGATCGGCAGGTAGCCGTTGGTCCCCGGAGGCACCGGAACGGTGAGCGTATCCACCAAGGCGCCATTCGGATCGAACGTGGTGGCCCGGCTCGCCGCGATGTCATACGCGACGACGCTGTCGGCCGCGCCGCGAAAAACGCTCCAGAGCGACTGGAACTGGCCAGGAGCCCGGCCGCGACTGCCGACGGTGTAGAGAAAGTGGCCGTCCCCGGCGAAGTAGATGAGCAGGTCGAGCCCGGCATCGGCCACCACGATGCGGCCATCGCGGAGCCGCGTCATCGTGGCGGGGTTCGCGAATCCACTGAACGCCCCATCGGCGCCGCCGAGGTCGACCAGCACGGAATCGACCGACCAGGCCTGGCCGGGAGCCCAGGCCGCGGCGGTATCCTGTACGATATGGATGCCCGCGCTGTCGTGCACAGCGACGGAGGAACGGAGCGGCGGAGCGGCGGAGGGGCGGCATCCGACCCCGCCGATGCTGAAGGCCAGCGCCAACCCGGCCCCGAGGGCCACCCGACTACGCATCGTCGAGCGCCGTGACGCCGGGAAGTGGCCGTCCTTCGAGGAACTCGAGCGAGGCGCCGCCGCCGGTGGAGACGTGGCTCATCTGGTCCGCCAGTCCCGCGTGGGCCACCGCCGCGGCCGAATCACCACCGCCGACCACCGTGACCGCCCCGCGGGCCGTGGCCGCGGCGAGCGCCTGCGCCACCGCGAGGGTCCCGTGGTCGAAGGGAGGCGTCTCGAACACCCCCATCGGTCCGTTCCAGAGCACCGTCCCCGCGGCAGCGATGCGGCGGCCGAACTCCGCCTCCGTGGTCGCGTCGATGTCGAACATCGCCCAGCCGGCGGGGATCGCGTTCCGGGCCACCGATCGGCGCGCCGCCCCCGCCTCCAGCCGCTCGGCGATCACCGCACCACTCGGGAGCACCAGCTTGGCACCCGCCTTGCCGATGAGGCCGCGCGCCATGTCGACGCGGTCGGCCTCGACCAGCGAGGTGCCGGTCTCCAGGCCCATCGCCTTGAAGAAGGTGCAGGCCATCGCGCCGCCGATGAGCACGGCGTCCACCTTGGGGAGCAGCGCGTCGATGAGGTCCACCTTGCCCGATACCTTGGCGCCGCCCAGCACCGCGATGAACGGGCGCCGGGGGTGGTCGAGCGCCTGGCCCAGGAAGTTCAGCTCGCGTTCCATCAGAAATCCGGCGACCGCAGGCTTGAGGAGGTGGGCCACCGCCTCGGTGCTGGCGTGGGCCCGATGCGCCGAGCCGAAGGCGTCATCGACATAGAAATCACCGAGCGCCGCGAAGCGCTGCGCCAGGCCGGCGTCGTTCTGTTCCTCGCCGGGATAGAAGCGGGTGTTCTCGACCAGGGCCACGCCCCCCCGCGGGAGGCGCTTGGTGACCTGCACCGCGCCGTCGGCGAGTGCATCGGGAATGAAGGTCACCGGCGCGCCCAGAAGCGCCTCGAGCGTCGTCGCGACCGGTCGGAGGGAGAACTTCGGATCCGGTCCGCCCTTGGGCCGTCCCAAGTGGGACAGCAGCACCACCCGGCATCCCTTGTCGCGAAGGTATCCGATGGTGGGAAGAGCGGCCCGGATGCGGGTGTCATCGCCGACCGTACCGCCCTCGAGGGGACAGTTGAAATCGACCCGCACCAGCGCCCGGCGACCGTCCAGCGCCGCGGTCTCCAGCGCGCGCAGGGTACGCTTCAACGGCCCGTGCCGACGTAGCGCATCAGGTCCACGCAGCGGGCCGAGTAGCCCATCTCGTTGTCGTACCAGGACGAGACGTGCACCAGCGTGCCGTCAATGACGTTGGTCGAGAGCAGGTCGATCGTACTGGAATGGAGATCGCCGGTGTAGTCGATCGACACCAGCGGTTCCGCACTCACCGCCAGCACCCCCGCGAGCGGGCCTGCGGACGCCGCGGCAGTGAACACCGCGTTCACCTCCTCGGTGGTCGTGGCCTTCGTGACCACGCAGGTGAGGTCGACGATCGAGACGTCGGGCGTCGGTACGCGGAGCGAGATCCCGTCGAGCTTCCCCTTGACCTCGGGGATGACCAGCGCCGTCGCCTTGGCGGCGCCCGTGGTGGTGGGGATGATCGACATCGCCGCCGCTCGCGCTCGGCGCAGGTCCTTGTGCGGAAGGTCGAGGATCTGCTGGTCGTTGGTGTAGGCGTGGACCGTGGTCATGAAGCCGCGCTCGAACCCGAACCGATCCAGCACCACGCGGACCACCGGCACCAGGCAGTTGGTGGTGCAGCTGGCGTTCGAGATGATGTGATGCTTGCTCGCGTCGTACTTCTCGTGGTTGACGCCGTAGACGACGGTGATGTCTTCCTGCTTCCCCGGCGCGGAGATCACCACTTTCCGGGCGCCCGCCGCGAGGTGCTTGGCCGCCGAATCACGGTCGGTGAACCGGCCGGTCGATTCGAGGACGATATCGACGCCCAGTTCCTTCCACGGCAACTTGCCGGGATCCTTCTCGGCCAGCACCCGGACCGGGTGGCCGTCGATGGTGATGCCATCGGCGGTGGATCCGACGCTCCCGTCGAACCGGCCGTGAACGGAATCGTGCTGCAGCAGGTGCGCGAGCGTCCTGCTGTCGGTGAGGTCGTTGACGGCGACGAACTCGAGCGGGGCCTGCATCTTCCGCGCGGCCCGCACCACGTTGCGGCCGATGCGCCCGAACCCGTTGATCGCGACACGAATGGCCATGATTCCCCTGCTCCAAGGTTGATGCGAAGTGTTGGCCCGCCGTCCTGACGCGCCGACCCGTCAGCCCAGCACCGGCCTCGCGCGGGCAAAGGTGACGGCGGCAACGTGCGCAGCACCGGCGACCGCGAGCGCTTCGGCGGCGGCGGCGAGGGTGGCCCCGGTGGTGAAGACATCGTCCACCAGGACGACCGCCCGGCCCCTGACCCCATCGGCGGCAAATGCACCGGACACGTTCGCCAGCCGCGCCTCGGGGGTCAGGGCCGTCTGGGTCGGCGTCTCCCGGACGCGGCGCAGCGCCAAGGCCACCGGCCGATCGATGGTGCGCGCCAATGCCGCCGCAAGCCGCTCGCTCTGGTTGTAGCCTCTCGTCCGCAGTCGTTTCGGGGCCAACGGCACCGGTACCAAGATAATCGGCTTCGCAAGCGGCTCGAGGTCCTTCATCGCTCGTGCCATCGGCGTCGTGACCCGCCACCATCCCTCATACTTGAGGCAATGCACTGCGCGCCGCGCGCCATCTTCCAGCCAGACAGCGCTCCGCACCTGGCCCAGCGCGGCCGGCCACCCGGCACAGAGGCGGCACGCGATCTCCGCCTCGAGCGGCTGCCCGCAACGCGCGCACCAGGGCGGCGGCACCGGCCGCCAGGCGAGCCGGCACCGATCACACACCAACTCGTCGGCGGTCCCGGCCGATCCGCGGCACAGCAGGCACTCCCCCGGCAGGAGCCAGCGATCGAGCGCCGCCGCGGTGGCGGCGAGATCACGCCAAGGCACGCTGCACCGCTGCGCGCATCACGTCGACCGGTGCACGGACACCGGGGAACCACCGTTCCAATGCCCGGCGTCCCTGGCCGATCAGGACCTCGCGTCCATCCAGGGCGCGGAGGCCGCCGCGGACCGCCGCCCGCACCCACGGCGTGGTGCCCGCAGCGTAGACCAGGTCGAGGGCCCACCTGGCGCGCGGATGATCCCGCGGCAGTACGGGAAGGGCGTCGCCGCCCTGCAGGCCGAGCGGCGTGGCGTTGATGAGCACTTCGCACTCCGCCGGATCGACCGCACGCACACCGATGCTCGTGGCCCATTCATTGAATCGCGCGGCCCGCGCCGGATCCCGTGATCGGACCGCAAGTCCGGCACCCCGCTCCGCTGCAGCGGCGGCCACCGCGCGCGCGCTGCCGCCGGTGCCGACCACCAGCCACGCGCTGCCGGGTGCCTCGAGGAGCGCCAGGGCATCGAGCACTCCGGCGACGTCGGTGTTGTCCCCCGCGAGTGCACCGCCCTCGCCCCAGAAGGTGTTCGCGCCCGCCAGCGACGTGACCACTGCGGATGGACGCGCCAGCGCGGCCGCCAGCACGCCCTTGTGGGGGATGGTGACGTTCCCGCCCCCGCCCACGGCGGCCAGTTCGGTCGCGAGCGCGGCCACCTGTTCGGCGACGCACTTGAGCGCGATGTACACGGCGTCGATGCCCAGCACCCGGAAGGCGGCGTTCTGCATGACGGGCGAGAGGGAATGGGCGACAGGATCGCCGAGGAGCGCAAAGGTGCGGGTCCGTCCGGAGATCATCCCTTCGTGCCGATCGCGGGCAGGCGTTGCACCGCCAGTCTGGTGAGCTGGTCCAACCGGTCGAAGGCGGCACGATAGCCGTCGATCTCGCCGCCCATCGGATCGAGGACCTCCGCCTCTGCTCCGCGCAGCCCCGCGAACTCGCCCAGCAGGTGCGACTTCCCCGCACCGCCCAGCGCCTCGACCCGCTCCAGGTGCGATCGCGACATCGTGAGGATCAGGTCGGCGCGCGCGATCAGTTCGGCCGTCGCGTGCCGGGCGCGGTGCGCCGAGAGATCGAGCCCATGTTCGAGCGCCACGAGATACGCCCCTTCGGACGCCGGTGCTCCATCCCAGGGCG
>DASSGV010000023.1:0-50951 GCA_035693225.1 Gemmatimonadales bacterium
CTTCGAGGCCGATCCGGGGCGCTGCCGCGCCCTCCACTATGATGCGGTCTACAACGGCAACGAGCTCGGCAGCGGATCGATCCGCATCACCGATCCCGCAATGCAGGGTGCGGTCTTCCGGAAACTCGGCGTCTCCCCCGAGGAGCAGCAGCGACGCTTCGGTTTCCTGCTCGATGGGCTCGCGTCGGGCGCGCCGCCGCACGGCGGCTTTGCCATCGGCTTCGATCGGGTGGCGATGCTCCTTGCCGGTGCGCCCTCGCTGCGCGACGTGATCGCATTCCCGAAGACCACCGCGGCACGCGCCCTGTTCGAGGGGGCACCGTCCACCGTGGACGTGCGGGACCTGGATGCGTTGAACATTCGAGTGAACAGTGAACGGTAAACAGTCAACGGGGGGTGCGGGGTGGCCCGTTCACTCTTTACCGTTCACCGTTCACGACCGGGAGTCGCCTTGACCGACGAACTCACCCACCGCTTGTCGACCGAAGGCGCCGATCCGCTCCTGCTGGCGGGCGTCAACGACGCCAACCTGCTGGAGCTCCAGCGCTCCCTCGGCGTCCGCGTCACCCTCCGGGGCGATGCCGTGAGCGTCACCGGCGTCCTGGAGCAGGTGGAGCGCGCCACGCCGGTGCTGCAGGGGATGATCGACACGGCGCGGATGGGCGAGGCGGTGTCGGTCGAGGATGTGCACCGCTATGCCGCCGACGGCCTCCCTCCCGAGAATGGAGCCGCCGGCGACCAGCGGATCGTCCTCCCCGGCATGCGCAAGACCATCGTCCCCAAGACCCAGGGACAGAAGGACTACGTCCAGGCCATCGGGATCCACGACATCGTTGTCGGCGTGGGCCCCGCCGGCACCGGAAAGACCTACCTCGCCGTTGCCAAGGCGGTCGAGGCCCTGGCCCGCAAGCGGGTGCGCCGCATCATCCTGGCGCGCCCGGCGGTGGAGGCCGGGGAATCGCTCGGCTTCCTTCCCGGCGACCTGCAGGCCAAGGTCGATCCCTACCTCCGGCCGCTGTACGATGCGCTGGAGGACATGATGCCGCCCGACAAGGTCCAGAAGGCGCTGGAGACCCGCACGATCGAGATCGCGCCGCTCGCCTATATGCGCGGCCGCACCCTCGCCGACGCGTTCATCATCCTGGATGAGGCGCAGAACGCCACCGGCGCGCAGATGAAGATGTTCCTCACCCGCATCGGCGTGAACAGCCGCGTCGTCGTCACCGGGGACAAGACGCAGATCGACCTCCCGACCCGGGAAGATTCCGGTCTCATCCAGGTCGAGCGGATCCTTCCCGGCATCGAGGGGATCGCCTTCTGCTACCTCGACGAGGCCGATGTCGTCCGTCACCGGCTGGTGCGCGAGATCATCAAGGCGTACGCCGAGGACCAGAACGGCTGATGGCCGGGCCCGAGGCCGGACTCGTCCGTGGGCACGCCGCCCGCTGGGCCCTGCTGATGGGACTGGCGCTGGCGGCGGCCCTCGCGTTCCCCGGCACCGGCGTGCCGGCCGCGGCCGGGCGGCCTCCGGCCCTGCATTTCATCGGGGCCCTCCTCTACGACGCGGTCCTCCTGGCCCCTTTCTGGGCCCTGCTCGCCTTCTACCGACGCGAGACCTATCGCTCGCTGCGCGAGCTCACATTCGTGACGGTGCTCTTCGCCGTCGCGATCGCGGCCGCGGCGCTGGTGGTGCATTGGGCCCCGGATCGTCCGGAGCTCTCGCCGGTGCCGTTCGTGGCGATGGTGGTCACGATGCTGTGGAGCGGTCGGCTCGCGGTGTTCGCGGCGGTCACGCTCGCGGTGCTGATCGGCGCGCAATGGATCTTCCCCGATCAGGCCGCGCTCATCTTTGGCCTGACCGGCGGCGTCGCCGGCGCGCTCAGCATCCGGATGATCCGGCGGCGAAAGAGCATCTATCCCACCCTGGCGCTGATGGTCGGGGCGTACGTGGTCACGTCGCTGGCGCTGGGCCTCACCTTCGCGTGGACCCCGTCGGCGATGCTGGTGAGCGCCGCGTGGGGCGTCGGCGTGGCGGTCGTGAGCGTCGCGGTGGCCCAGCTGGCGATGCCGCTCGCCGAATCGGCGACGCACGTCACCACCGACCTCACGCTGCTCGAGCTCTCCGATCCCGCGCGCCCGCTCCTCAAGCGCCTGGCGCTCGAGGCGCCCGGCACCTATGCCCACAGCATCGCGATGGCCAACCTCTCCGAGGCGGCGGCCGAGGCGGTCGGCGCCAACGGGCTGCTGGCCCGGGTGGGCTGCTACTACCACGACATCGGGAAGTTGGCCCGGCCCCAGTACTTCGTGGAGAACCAGCCCCGCGCCACCAGTCCGCACGATCAGCTCGACCCGGCGGAATCGGCCCGGATCATCCGGGAGCATGTGGAGGCCGGCCTCGCGCTGGCCCGCGAGCATCACCTTCCCGACGTGCTCCGGGCGTTCATCGCCGAGCATCATGGCACCACCAAGGTCGAATACTTCCTCGACCGCGCCCGGCAGGGCGGGGTGGCGCCGCTCGACGACCGCGCCTTCACCTATCCGGGGCCCCGGCCGTCGAGCGCCGAGACCGCCATTGCGATGCTCGCCGATTCGGCCGAGGCGGCGGTCCGCGCCCTCGCCGATCCGACACCGGACGCCTCCCGCCAGGCGATCACCCGGGTGGTGGCCGCGCGGGTCGCGGCCCACCAGCTCGATGACGCGCCGCTCACGCTCCACGACCTTGACCGGGTGCAGACGGAGTTCGCCCGCGTGCTGGGCGGGATGTATCACGATCGGGTGAGGTACCCCGTGCCACCCGGCGAGGTCGCCGGAGAGATCCCCCGGATCCGTGGCGCCTGACGTCACGGTCGGCGGCCGCCCGGCGTTGCCGCCGGCCTCGGTGCGTCGGGTGGTGCGGGCGGTCGTGGCCGCGGAGCGACCGCGCCGGCCGCTCACCCAGCTGTCGATCACCTTCCTCGGGCCCCTGCGGATGCGCCGACTCAACCGCCGCCATCTGCACCACGACCGCGTCACCGACGTCATCGCCTTTGCGCTCCGACTTCCCGATGGTGCCCTTGCGGGCGATGTCTACGTCTGCCGTGCGGTGGCGGACCGCCAGGCGCGGGAGGCCGGCCGCCCCCTCCGGGAGGAGCTGATCCGGCTGATCATCCACGGCACTCTCCACGTGCTCGGTCACGATCATCCCGCCGGCCCGGGCCGGATGCGCTCGGCGATGTGGCATCGGCAGGAACGGCTCGTCGGACGCCTCGCGTGACGTACTCCCTCCAGGTCATCGTCGCGTCACTCTGTGCCGCCGCATGCACGGTCTGGGCGGCGTGGTTCGCGCTCGCGGCAGAGGCCGAGGGCGAGCTGCCGCGGTTCCTCGCTGACCAATTCGCCCCCGCCACCGCCGGGCTGCCGTTGCCGCGGGCGCTCCATGTGGCGCGGCTGGCGCTCCTGGGCCTTGCGGGTGCGGCGGCGGCCGCCACCATCGGCTGGTGGCAGTGGAGCGCGCCGTGGGCCGCGGCTCGGCTGGGGTTGGTGGTGGTGGCCGTCTGGGCCGTCGGCGACCTCATCCCCCGCCTGCTCGCCGCCGCGGCACCGGAGGCCGCGATGCTCGTCCGGCCATCGGCAGTCCGCACCCTCCGGATCCTTCGGCCCCTCCTTGCCCTCGTCGGCTGGGCCGACCGCTCCGGCGTGCCCCCCTCCGAGCGGTTCCGCCAGCGGGAGCTGGGCGCGGGCCGGCGGGACATGCTGCTGGGTGTCTTTTCACTCGCCGATACGACGGTGGCGGAGGTGATGACCCCGCGCATTGACATCGTCGCGATCGACGCGTCGGCAGAGACCCACGAGGTCCTCGAGGCGTTCCGTCGCTACGGCCATTCGCGGCTGCCGGTCTTCGACGAGGATCCCGATCACGTGCTCGGGATCGTGTACGTGAAGGACCTCCTCGGGCATCCGGTCCACGCCGAGGGTGATCGCGCCGGGTGGCGGCAGCTCATCCGACCGACGGCCTTCGTCCCCGAGGCCAAGACGCTCGACCGCCAGTTGCGAGACTTCCAGCGTGCGCACGGACATCTGGCGCTGGTGGTCGATGAGTTCGGTGGCACCGCGGGTCTGGTCACCCTCGAAGACATCCTGGAGCAGGTGGTCGGCGAGATCCGCGACGAGCGTGACACCGACGAGGTCGCTCCCATCGAGCGGGAGGGCGCCGACCGGTTCTGGGTCCAGGGCTCCGTGCCGCTGAGCGAACTGGAAGCGGTGCTGGGGCACAGCTTTGGGCACGAGGACGTCGATACGGTCGGAGGCCTGGCGCTGGCACTCTTCGGCCGGGTGCCGCGTCCCGGGGAAGCGATCGAGGTGGAGGGCTTCCGGGTGGTGGCGGAGCAGGTGGCGCGTCGGCGGGTGCGGCGGGTCCATGTCCAGCGCATCCATCCGGCGACGGTGGATGGGGATGAACCGGACCTGGAGCAGGACCTGTGATCACCCTGGTCCTGGTCCTGGGGCTGGCGCTCGCGGTCGCCGGCGGCACGGTCACCGGCGTCCTGATCGGCGAGAGCCGTGGGGCCATCACCCGCGCCGCCTCACGTCGGCTTCACGGCGCCGGCGAGGCGCCCGCCTGGCTCGGCCACGTCGCCGAGTACCTCGGCGCGGCGGCGGCCGCCACCGCACTGGGCGCAGTCCTGCTCGGATCCGCCTTGCCGGCCCTCCTCGGCGGGCTCGGGGTGACGGCATTCGCGCTCGTCGCGGTCCTCCTTGGCCTTCCCGCCATTCTCGCGGTCGCCTACCTCGCCCCGCGCTGGCTCGCCCGCATTCGCGGCATCCGTTCGGTGCCGACGGTGCTCCCCTTCATCCGGCCCTGGTCAGCACTCCTGGCACCGGTGCTCCCGAGTGCCGCCGAGACCGACCCCGATCTGCTGTTGCGCTCGATCGCCAGCGGCGGGTCGACCGTGGATCCTGAACTCGTGATGGCCGGCGGTGTGATGATGTTCTCGGAGCGACCGGTGCGTGAAGTGATGACGCCCCGGACCGAGGTCGTCGCGGTGCCCGAAGGGGCGAGCCGGGGGGAGATCGCGGAGGCGTTCGCGCAAGGCGGCTACAGCCGGGTGCCCGTCTATCGCGGGACGCTCGATGAGGTCGTGGGGATCGTGCACGCCTTCGACCTGCTGACCGTGGGCGAGGAGGTCCCGCTCCCGGTGCTGCCGGTGACCTTCACTCCGGGGATCCGCCATTGCGGGGAACTGCTCCTGGAGATGCAGCGGGAACGGCGGCACCTCGCCGTCGTCCTCGATGAGTTCGGCGGCACCCTGGGCATCGTGACGTTGGAGGACCTCCTCGAGGTGCTGGTCGGGGAGATCTACGATGAACTGGACGGGCCGGTCGGCACGCCCGCGGTCGGTGCCGCCCGTCCGGCGCCGATCGAAGTCGATGCCACGACCTCGATCGCGGAGGTGGCGGGCCGGTTCGGGGTGTCGTTCCCGGCGACGGCGGCCACCACCGTCGCCGGGCTCCTCGCCGACCTCGCGCGCCGCATTCCGGAGACCGGTGAGCGATTCATCCTCAGCGGACTTGAGTTCGACGTCCTTCAGGCCTCGCCGGCGCGCGCGGAGCAGATCATCGTGCGGGTGGCAGGGCACTCGACCAGCCTCGACCCGGAGACCCTGTGACCGAACGTGAGAGCGTGCTGGACGAACTTGCGGAGCTCGTTCGGGCGGGGCGGATCCGCGAATTCCAGTTCCGGGCCCGGGACGTCGACCCGGCGGACCTGGCCGACGTGTTCGCCTCGCTCAATGAGGACGAGCGTCTCGCGGCGGTCCGGACGCTGCCGGCGCGCCTCTCCGGCCAGGCGCTGGTGATGATGCCCGAGGACGAGCACGCCGAGGAGACGCTGGCGGCGTTGGCGCCGGGCGAGGCGGCGGGGATCGTCGGTACGCTCGAGGATGACGACGCCGCGGACATCCTCGGCGAGATGGAACCCGACGAGCAGCGCCGCATCCTCGACGAGGTGGGTGCAGAGGATCGGGCCGAGTTCCAGTCGCTGCTCCGGTACGGCAAGGAGACCGCCGGCGGCCTGATGACCGCCCGGGTGATGGTCGTCCGGGTCACCGACACCGCCGCCGAGGCCATCGAGGAGATCCGCGGGCAATCGGCCGAGGCGGGGGAGTTCTATCAGGTGTTCGTGGTCGATGGGTCCGGGAAGCTCGAAGGGGTGCTGCCGCTCCGTGACCTCGTGACCAGTGCCGCGGCCCGCCCGGTGCGGGAGTTCATGGAGGGCGTCGTCCATTCGGTGCGCCCCGAGGAGGACCAGGAGGCCGTGGCGCGGCTGATGTCGCGCTACAACCTGCCGAGCATCCCGGTGGTGGACCTCGAGGGGCGGCTCCTCGGGCGGGTCACCTTCGACGACGTGATCGACGTGGTCGAGGCCGAAGGCACCGAGGACATGCTGAAGTTCGGCGGCACCAGCGCCGATGAAGAGGTGGCCGGCACCTGGTCAGGCGCGGTGCGGAGCCGCCTGCCGTGGCTCTTCATCAACCTGGCCACGGCGTTCCTGGCCGGCGGCGTGGTCAAGCTCTTTCTCGACACCATCAACCGGATCAACGACCTGGCCATCTGGATGCCGATCATCGCCGGGATGGGCGGGAACGCCGGGACCCAGGCCCTCGCGGTCTCAGTCCGCGGCCTGGCCCTCGGCCTCCTGACGATGAAGGAGTTCTGGAGCGTGATCGGCAAGGAAATGCTGGTCGGGCTCATCAATGGGCTGGCCACCGGCGCGGTGAGCGCCATCGTGGCGCTCCTCATCCACGAGTCTCCGCTCCTCGGCCTCTGCGTCTTCCTGGCGATGACCGGGAACCTCTTCGTCGCCGGATTCGCCGGGGCGTTCATTCCCCTCGTCCTCAAGCGCTTCAAGATCGACCCCGCGATCGCCTCCTCGATCTTCGTGACCACCTTCACGGATGTGTGCGGTTTCCTGATGCTGTTCCTGACCGCGGCATGGTTGATCCTGTGAGGTAGCTGCGCGGCGCATCGGGTGGACCTCCTTGCCCCCTCGGCCCGCTCCCGCGACCTTTCCTTATATGGACGTCGCCGCGCTCACTGCTGAACTCGTCGCCGGCAGCACTCCCGCGCTGGCCCGCGCCATCTCCATCGTGGAGAACGGCCGCGCCGGATTCGAGGACCTGCTGGTGGCGATCAATCCGCGCCTTGGCCGGGCCCGGCGGATCGGGATCACCGGCCCCCCCGGGGCCGGGAAATCGACCCTCACCGAGCGGATGGTCCTGGCGTTCCGGGCGGCGGGGCACCGGGTCGCGGTCGTCGCGGTCGATCCGACCAGCCCCTTCACCGGCGGCGCCCTCCTCGGCGACCGGATCCGGATGGAGTCGGTGGCGCTCGATCCCGACGTCTACATCCGCTCAATGGCGACCCGTGGCTCGCTGGGCGGCCTGGCCACTGCCACGCGCGAGGTGTGCGATGTCCTCGACGCGGCCGGTTTCGATCGGATCCTGATCGAGACCGTCGGCGTGGGCCAGTCGGAACTCGCGGTGACCCGATCGGCCGACACGACGCTCCTGGTGCTGGTACCCGAATCAGGGGACGGCATCCAGGCGCTCAAATCGGGCGTGATGGAAGCGGCCGACGTGTATGCCGTGAACAAGGCCGATCGTCCCGGCGCTGACCGGCTCCGCCAGGAGATCGAGGTCTCCCTCGGTATCCGCTCGGGGCAGGGCTTTCGCCACGTCCCCGCGCACCACGGTGCGCTCAAGGCGCCGTCGCTCACCGCCCGACGGGTGCGGCACGAGGCCGGCGACCCTGATGCCGAGACCTGGCTGCCCCCGGTGCTCGCCACGGTGGCGGCGGCGGGGGATGGGGTCCCGGAGTTGATCACGGCGCTGGACCATCACGCGGCGTGGCTGGAGCGGAGCGGGGAGCTCGGGGAACGGCGCCGGCGCCGGATCATCGATCGGATCCGCGAGGTGGTGGGCCGGCATCTGCAGCAATGGCTCTGGGACGAGAGCCAGGCCGATCGCCTGGTGCAGGAACGGCTCGATGACGTGGCGGCAGGGCGGCTCAGCCCGTACGACGTGGCGGCCGACGTGCTCGAACAGGTGCGCCAGGGTGCGCGCGTCTAGGCAAGGAGAGGAACCGATGGCGACCCGACATCTCGAGGCGGAACTGGCCCGGAAGGAACGGGAGCTGGAGCAGCTGCGCGCCGAGGTCGCGGAGTGGCGTCGTGTGGCCGGGGCAATGCCCGTCCGCCACGACGGCGACTTCACCACGATCTCGGGGCACGCGGTCGATCCGCTCTATACGGCGCTCGATGTCGCCGCGGACACCGCCGCCGACACCGGCCTGCCGGGAGAGTTCCCGTACACCCGGGGCATCCACCACACCGGCTATCGCGGCAAGCTCTGGACGATGCGGCAGTTCGCCGGCTTCGGCACGGCCGAGGACACCAACCGCCGCTACAAGTTCCTGCTGGAGCGCGGGCAGACGGGGCTCTCGGTGGCGTTCGACTTCCCGACCCTGATGGGGTACGACTCCGATCATCCGCGGTCGGAGGGGGAGGTCGGAAAGTGTGGCGTCGCGATCTCGAGCTTGGCCGATATGGAGACCCTGTTTGACGGGATCCCGCTTGACCAGGTGTCGGTGTCGATGACGATCAACGGTCCGGCGGCGATGCTCTTCTGCTTCTTCGTGGCCGCGGCCGAGAAGCAGGGCGTCCCGATCGACCGGCTGCAGGGCACCATCCAGAACGACATCCTGAAGGAATACATGGCGCAGCACGCGTGGATCTATCCCGCGGAGCCGGCGCTCAAGGTCATCGTGGACCTCTTCGAGTGGGGGAGCGTCCACACTCCGAAGTGGAACACCATCTCCATTTCCGGCTACCACATCCGGGAGGCGGGCGCCACGGCGGCGCAGGAACTCGCCTTCACGCTGGCCAACGGCTTCTGCTATGTGGAGCACGGTATGGCGCGCGGCCTCGACGTCGACGCGTTCGCGCCCCGGCTCTCCTTCTTCTGGGACGTGCACAACGATTTCTTCGAGGAGATCGCCAAGATGCGGGCGGCCCGCCGGGTGTGGGCCCGCGTCCTGCGTGACAAGTACGGAGCCAGGGACCCTCGCAGCTGGAAGATGCGCTTCCACTGCCAGACCGCGGGGGTCTCGCTCACCGCGCAGCAGCCGATGAACAACGTGGTCCGGGTGGCCTACCAGGCGCTCGCCGCGGTCCTGGGCGGCACCCAGTCGCTGCATACCAACGCACTGGATGAAACACTCGCGCTGCCGACCGAGCATTCGGTGCGGGTGGCGCTCCGCACCCAGCAGATCCTGGCCTACGAGACCGGCGTCCCCAACACCCACGATCCGCTGGGCGGTTCCTGGTTCGTGGAGGCGCTCACCGACCAGATGGAACGTGAGACCCTCGGGCTCTTCGCCGAGATCGAGGCCCAGGGGGGCGTCGTTGCCGCCATCGACTCCGGATGGTTCCAGCGGCAGATCGCGCGGTCGGCGGCGCGGTTCCAGGCCGAGGTCGAGGCCGGCTCCAAGATCGTCGTGGGCCTCAATCGGTTCGAGGAAGCGGAGGAGGTCGCACCCGAGATCCTCAAGATCTCCGACGCGGCAGAGCGCCAGCAGCGGGACCGGATGGCGCGGATGCGTGCCGGTCGCGATCAGGCCCGGGTCGACCGCGCGCTCGAGGCACTGCGATCGGCGGCGGTGGCCGACCAGAACGTGATCCCGGCGATGCTCGAATGCGCCCGCGCCTACGGCACCCTCTTCGAGATCCGCCAGGTGCTCGAGAATGTCTACGGTTCCTATCGGGAACCGGTCTTCTTTTAGCCCGCGCCATCATGCCATCGTCCATCGCGCGCCAGATCGAGCGGCTGACCCGGGAACGGAGCGGCGTTCCCGTGGTCTCCTGCTACCTCAAGCTCGAGCCGCGCGACCGGGCCCGCGGCAAGTACCTCATCAAGCTCAAGAACCGCCTGAAGGCGGCGGAGCGGACGCTGGAGCGCCGGGATTTCTCCCGGCTCGAGCGGGAACACGCCCACGCCGACCTCGACCGGTTGCGGGACTACCTCGGCACGGCCGATCGGTTGCCGCACACGCAGGGGGTGGCGGTCTTCGTGAGCGGGGCGCGCAAGCTCTTCGAGGCCATCCCGCTGCCATCGGTCCATCGCTCCCGGTTGTCAGTCGATCGGGCGCCCCTCGTGCGCGAGCTGGCACGGATCGAGGACGAGATCGGGTCGCTCTGGGTGGTGGCCGTCGATCGGGCCCGCGCGCGCTTCTTCAAGGTGACGGCGTTCGGCGCCGAGGCGGTCGGTCCGACGCTGGAGGCCGCCGATCTGGCACCGGCGGGTGCACGGTCGCGCCCGCGGGTGGTCCAGCGCGCACATTCCCGCGCGGCGATGCACCCGGACCACAATCGTATTCGCAGCGTGCAGCAGCGGCACTGGGAGGCGGTGGCCCACCAGCTCTTCGTGCTCGATCGTGCCGATCCGGCGCGCGCCATCGTCATCCTCGGCCAGGGGCCGACGGCGGCGGCGGTGGAGCCCTTCCTGCATCCGTACCTGGCTGAACGGCTCATCGGCCACGGCGCCCTCTCGCCCAAGGATGCGGATTTGCATCGGGTCTATGCGACCGCACTCGACGTACGCCGCGACTGGGAGCGCGCCCGCGAGCGTGCCGATGTGGCGGAAATGCGTGAACAGCTGGGGGGCGGCTGGGCCACGAACGGCATAGCCCAGACGCTCGCCGCACTCGCCGCGGGTCAGGTCCGGACGCTCCTGGTAAACGGCGAGGCCGCACTGCCGGGATTCCGGCTCAGCGGATCGGGGCGCCTGGTGCTCTCCGGACAGGCTGAGACCTGGCGCGGAGAGGGCCACCCCGAGCCGGTGGTGGATCTGATCGATGACGCGCTTGAGGAGGCTCTGCGGCAGCGCCTCTCGCTCAATGTGCTCTATGACCCGGAGGCTGCCCGGGGCGTGGATGGCCTTGCGGCCATTTTGCGGTTCAAGTGAAGGTCCGCGCCGTGCTGTTCGACGTGGGCAACACGCTCCTCCACCTCGACTATGCCCGGATCGCGCCGGCGGTCAGCGCAGCGGCAGGTGTCCCGCTCACTGTTCGGCAGCTGGTGGCCGCAGCACCGGTCGCCGCCCGCGCGCTCGAAGAGACCGGCGGAGATGATCGCGGGCGCGCGCGCCGCTATCTGGAGCTCCTCTTCGGGACCGCCGGGGTGCCGCACGATCGACTGGAACCGGTCCGCCGTGTGCTCACGGCGATGCATGCCGAACGCGGCCTCTGGAGCGGAGTGGCCTCCGACACGCGCCCCGCACTTGAGCGCCTGCGCGCAGCGGGCCTCCGGCTCGGCGTCGTGAGCAACAGTGACGGCGGAGCGGAGGAGGCCCTGCGAGCGGCCGGGCTCCGACCGCTCTTCGAGGTGGTGGTCGATTCGGCGCTGGTGGGGATCGAGAAGCCCGACCCCCGGATCTTTGCGCCGGCGCTCGCGGCCCTTGGTCTGGCGCCCGCCGACGCCCTGTACGTCGGTGACACCTACGCGGTCGATGTGGTCGGTGCCCGCCGGGCCGGGCTGCACGCGGCGCTGCTCGAGCCCGCCGAGACCGGCACGCCGAGGCGGCCTGACGTCTGGACGGTGCCGTCGCTGGGTCACCTGGTCGATGAACTCCTTGCTGCCTGAGGTCAGATAACGATGATGGCGTCCGCACAGACCCCCGCCACCGCCCGCAAGCGCCCGATCCGGGTGCTCGTGGCCAAGCCCGGACTCGATGGCCATGATCGCGGTGCCAAGGTAGTGGCCGCCGCACTCCGCGATGCCGGGATGGAGGTCATCTATACCGGGCTCCACCAGACCCCGGAGATGATCGCACGCGCCGCGGTGCAGGAGGACGCGGACGTCGTCGGCCTGTCGATCCTCTCCGGTGCGCATATGACGCTCTTCCCGCGCGTCAAGCAGCTCCTCGACGCCGAGGGCCGGGGCGATATCCTCGTGACCGGGGGCGGCATCATCCCGCAGGATGACATCGATCGGCTCGAGGCGCTGGGTATCGGCCGGCTCTTCGGTCCGGGCACGCCGACCACTTCGCTCATCGCGTACATCCAAGAGTGGGCCACCGCCCACGTGCGCGATTGACCGCCATGCCGCGCCATTCGCGGCTCCGTGAGCTCACCGACGAGTATCAGGCGCTCGCGCTCCGCCTCCGGCAGGGTGGGGGACCCGAGCGGGCCGCCAAGATGCACGCCAAGGGGCAGCTCACGCCGCGGGAACGGGTGGCCGGCCTGCTCGACCCCGGGAGCCCCTGGTTCGAGATGGGCCTCCTCGTGGCGTACGACCGCTACGACGGACAGGCGCCCTCGGCCGGCGTCATCACCGGGATCGGGCGGATCGAGGGACGGGAATGCGTCGTCGTGGCCAACGACGCGACCGTCAAGGCGGGGAGCTGGTGGCCGGAGACGATCACCAAGATCCTGCGGGCGCAGGAAGCGGCGATGCGCGAACGGATCCCCATCGTCTACCTCGTCGACAGCGCCGGCGTCAACCTGCCCTACCAGGGCGGGGTCTTTCCGGGCCAGTACGGCGCCGCCCGCATCTTCTACTACAACTCCCTGATGCGGCGCTACCTCCGGGTGCCGCAGGTGAGCGCGGTGATGGGCAGTTGCGTGGCGGGCGGCGCCTATCTCCCTGCGCTCTCCGACGTGATCTTCATGGTCGAAGGCACCAGCTTCATGGGACTCGGCGGGCCGAACCTCGTGAAAGGCGCCACCGGCCAGGTGGTCGACGCCGAGACCCTTGGCGGCGCCGCGACTCATACGTCGGTGAGCGCGGTGGCCCACTACCGGGCGCCCGATGATGCCGACTGCCTGCGCCAGATCCGCGCCTATCTCGCGCGGCTGCCCCATCCCGCCACCACCCAGCGGATCCTTCCCGTCCGCCCACCGGCCCGGCCCCCCGCCGACCTCTACGACCTCCTGCCACACGACCACCGGATGTCCTACGACATGCGGGAGGTGTTGAAGTGCGTTCTCGACGGGGGCCTGCTGGCGGAGTTCCAGCCCGACGTCGCCGGGGAGCTTCTCTGCGGCCACGCGCACATCGAGGGACGGCCGGTGGCGGTCATCACCAACGCGCGCGGTGTCGTCAAGGGTCGCGCCGGCACCCGACCGACCTTCGGCGGCATCGTCTACACCGAGAGCGCGGACAAGGCGGCGTATTTCATCGAGAACGCCGGCCGTGAGGGGATCCCGCTCCTCTTCCTGCAGGACGTGAGCGGCTTCATGGTGGGTCCCGAGGCCGAGCATTCGGGGATCATCCGCGCCGGGGCGCGGTTCGTGGAGGCGATGGCCACCGCCCCGGTGCCCAAGCTGGTGCTCACGCTCAATCATGCGTCCGGGGCGGGGTATTACGCGATGGCCGGCCAGGGATTCGATCCCGACTTCATCGTGAGCTGGCCCACCGGCCGGATGGCGGTCATGGAAGGGGAGTCGGCGGTCGGTGCCGTGCACGGACCGGAGCTTGATCGCGCCCGCAAGGCCGGCGCCCCGCCGGCGCCGGCCCTCGCCGCCCAGGTCGAGTCGATGAAGGCCGACTACGAGCATCAGCTCGACGCCAAGTACGCCGGTGCGCGCGGCTTCGTCGATGCCATCATCACCGTCGAAGAGACCCGGCCCATCCTGGCGTTCCTGCTGGAGGTCGTCGGTCGCTACCCCGGCCCGCACTTCGGCCCCTACGTGCTGCCTCCCTTCGACGCGGCGGCACGCTGACCCGGATGACGCGTTCCCTCGCCCTGTCGGCGGCCGTCCTCCTCGCCGCCTGCGGACCCTCGACCCGCATCCTTGAGCCCACGGCCACGCCGGCAAGGTCGTCCGCCGCCCTGGTCCGCCCCGACGCGGCCTACCTGCTGCCCCCCGCCGACGCGGCAGCGCGCGGACTGATGCCACTCGCATCCACCGGCATCCCTGCATTCCTCCGGGCCCACCCCACCTGGGACGGGCGCGGCGTCCTCATCGCGATCCTCGACGGCGGCATCGATCCCGGGCAGGGCGGGCTCGGCACCACCACGACGGGCCTGCCCAAGCTCCTCGACCTGCGGGATTTTTCCGGTGAAGGCAGGGTGGCGCTCACGCCGGTGACACCGATCGGCGATGTGGTGACGGTGGAGGGACATCGCCTGGCAGGATTCAGCCGGGTGCGCGGCGTCAACGGCACCGGCCCCTGGTACGCCGGGACGCTCCGGGAATCGGCGTTGGGCGAAGGGGCAGAGGCTGATGTCAACTGGAACAACATCGTTGGCGACACGCTGACCGTGGTCGTCACCCGCGCCACGGACGGGTGGGTCCTCTTTGCCGACACCGATGGCGATGGCAGCCTCCGGAACGAGCGACCGATCCACGACTACCTCGTGGCCCGGGAGACTTTCGGCTGGGCGCCGTCGGGGCAGACCCCCGGTCTCGTCGTGGCCGCCAACTTGTCGGGACCCGACGGTGCGCCGACACTCGATCTCTTCTTCGACACCGGCGGGCACGGCACCCACGTGGCCGGGATCGCCGCCGGCCACGACCTCTACGGCGTGTCCGGGTTCGATGGCGTGGCGCCGGGCGCGCAGGTCATCGGCCTGAAGATCGCGGATGACGCGCACGGCGGCATCTCGACGACCGGCGCCATCATCAGTGCGCTCGAGTATGCCATCCGGTTCGCGTCGGTCCGCGGCCTCCCGCTGGTGGCCAACCTCAGCTTCGGCGTCGGCAACGAACCCGGCGTCACCGCCCGGATCGACCGATTGATCGATTCGGTCCTGGCACGCCACCCCGAGGTCACCTTCACGGTGAGCGCCGGGAATGACGGGCCCGGTGTGTCGTCCCTCGGGTTCCCCGGCACTGCGCATCGTGCCATCTCGGTCGGCGCCACGCTGCCGGGCGTGTTCTTCTCGCGGGTGGCCGGTACGCCGGATGTCCTCGCCTACTTCAGCTCACGCGGCGGGGAGAGCGCCAAACCGGACATCGCGACGCCCGGGATGGCCTATTCGCTCGTCCCGCGCTGGCGGCGCGGCCAGGAGGTCCTGCAAGGCACCAGCATGGCGGCGCCCTATGCTGCCGGACTCGCGGCCGTCCTCGTCTCGGCGCTCACCGACCAACATCAGTCGGTCGTGGCGCGCCGCATCCGCCAGGCGCTGATGGTCACCGCGCAGCCGATCGCAGGGCAGGCGTACCTCGACCAGGGCGACGGACTTCCCGACGTGGGCCGGGCCTGGACCTGGCTCGCCGGTCGAGTCCCGTATCCCGAGGTCGACGCTGCAGCGGGTGCGCCCCTCATCGGTGCGGCCACCGCCGCGTACCGTCCGGCGGGACTCCAGGGCCCAGGCGATACGCTCCAGTCCTTCACGCTCACCCGGCCCGCTGGCGACTCCGCTCCCCTCTCGCTCACCTTCCGCGCCGACACCTCGTGGCTGGTCCCGCCCGGCCCGGTCACGCTGCGAGGCACGCCGGTCCAGGTTGCCGTGCGGTACCGGACCGATGCCTTGGCGGCTCCTGGACTACACGCCGGGGTCGTGACGGGCTGGGGTGACGACACTCTCGCAGGCGCGCTGGTACGCCTGGAGAACACCATCGTCACTCCCGTGCCGGCAACGCCGGTCTTCGAGCAGCGTTCCACCCTCCTCGCGGGAGGCGCAGAGCGGCGCTGGTTCTTCGCTGCCGCTGCCGGTCGGCCTTTCCAGGTGGATGTCGCCACCACCGGGCCGGATGAAGCGATCGGCGCCTTCCTGCACGAACCGGGGGGAATGCCGTTCCGCGACGGCCACGAGTTGGAGGCCTCCGCCACCGACGGGATGGCCACCTTCTCCGTCGATGCGGGAGACGTGGTGAGCGGGGTCTACGAGATCGACGCCGCGACCCCGCCTGGGGCCACCGCCTCGCCCAAGGTCAGGATCACGACGGCACCGTTGGTGCTGAGCGCGGCCCGCGATGCCGCCGGCGTCAGTGCCAGCGTGACCAACCCCACGTCGGGACCGATCGCGGTCGTGTTGGGAGGCCGGGTGATCGGCGCCGCCCGCATCGTCCACCTGGTCGAACACGGTTCTGGATCCGTGAGCGTCCCCTTTGTGGCGCCGCCCTGGGCACGCGATGTCCGGGTCGACCTCACGATGGATCCGGCCCAGTGGGGCCGTTTCACCGACCTGGGGATCGACATCCTCGATGCGTCGGGGCACCAGCTGGGTGAATTGGCGCTCAATTACGCCGTGGGTCGGCTCGCGACGAAGCTCCCGCCGGGAGCCACGTCGGTGTTGCTTTCCCCGGGACTCGCGACCGCCGATGACACCACCGCGTGGAGCTGCACCCTGGTCATCCGGCTCTATGCCGACCCGGACTCGACCCTCCCGATGGACCTGTCGCCTGCGCCGTCGGCGCCGCTCACGGTGGCGCCCGGCGCCACCCGGTCGATCCGATTCCCGGTGCCCCAGGTGGCGTGGATCATGGACGCCGGCTTTGCGCCCCTCGGAGTCATCACGGCGCAGGTCGGCGCGGCACCGATCTGGGTCCGCGAACTTCACCTGGGATCACCGGCCGGGCCGGGGGAGCACTGATGGATCGCACCGTGCGCGTGGCCGCCGGCCAGGGATTCTGGGGTGACTGGCTCGAGGCGCCGGTCCGCCAGGTCCTCGGCGGCCCGATCGACTACCTGATGATGGATTACCTCGCCGAGGTGACGATGTCCATCATGCAGAAGCAGCGTTCGCGCGATCCGAGCCTCGGCTACGCCAAGGACTTCCCGCCGTTGATGGAGCGCCTCCTCCCCGAGCTCGTCGCACGCCGGGTCCGCGTCACGTCGAACGCGGGTGGCGTCAATCCGCGCGCCTGCGCGGAGAAGGTGGTCGCGTCCGCCCGCGCGCTCGGCCTGGCCGGGAAGGTCAAGGTCGGGCTCGTCACCGGCGACGACATCCTGCCACGGCTTGACGAACTGATCGCCAAGGGGCACGCGCTCACCGACATGGACACCGGTCGCCCGCTCACCGACATCCGGAGCGCCGTGGTGTCGGCCAATGCGTACCTTGGGAGCGCGCCCGTGGTCGAGGCGCTCCGGCTCGGCGCCGACATCGTCATCACCGGACGGGTGACCGACACCGGCCTCACCCTGGGTCCGTTGATGCACGAGTTCGGCTGGGCGCGGGATGACTGGGACCGGATCGCCGCCGGGACGATCGCCGGGCACATCATTGAATGCGGTGCCCAGGCCTCCGGGGGCAACCTCCTCAAGGACTGGCGGCGCGTCCCCGGAATGGCCGACCCCGGCTTTCCCATCGTCGAGGCGAAGGCGGACGGTACCTTCGTCGTCACCAAGCATCCCCGCACCGGTGGCGTGGTGTCGGTGGCGAGCGTGTCGGAACAGCTGGTCTACGAAATGGGCGACCCGCACAACTACATCACCCCCGATGGCGCCGTCGATTTCACCACCGTCCAGCTGGCTGAGGCCGGGAAGGATCGCGTCGCCGTCGAGGGGATCCGGGGCCGTCCCCGTACCGACCTGCTCAAGGTGTCGGTGGCGTACTTCTATGGATACAAGGCGATCGGCACCCTGGTGTACTCATGGCCCGACGCCTACGACAAGGCGCGTGCCGCCGACACGATCCTGCGCCAGCGGCTCAAGGACCTGGGGCTCGAGTTCGAACAGGTGCTCACCGAGTATGTCGGTGTCGATGCGACGCACGGCCGTCTGTCCGGGAAGCCATCCCCCGATCTGGCCGAGGTGCAGCTCAGGGTCGGGGTGCGGGCCCGGACCCGCGCGCCGGTGGAACGCTTCACCCGGGAGATCGCGCCGCTGGTGCTGACCGGCCCGCCGAGCGTCACCGGGTTCGCGGGTGGACGGCCCGCGGTCGAGGAGATCGTGGCGTACTGGCCCGCGCTCATCGACCGCCGTGAGATCGAGCCGCACGTGAAGGTGGAGATCCTGGAGGCGTGAGGGGCAGGCGGATGCCCGGATAGTCGAATGCACCGGTTGATCGAAATGGATTCGGAGGTTGTCGTGGCCAAGGTCAAGCAGACGGGGTCCAAGAAGGGGCGTGTGCTGCGGAACACCCGTGCGCCCGTGCGCCCATCCGCCAGTGCGTCCGTGCGCCAGTCCGCCCGTGCGCCCGTTCAGCTCCGTTGGCTTGCCCACGCCCGCTCCGGAGACAAGGGCGACACCGCCAACGTCGGCCTGATCGCGCTCAAGCCGGGATGGTACGATCTCCTCCGTCGGGAGGTGACCGTGGCGCGGGTGGCGCGTCACTTCAAGGGAATGGTCTCGGGGGTCGAGCGCTTCGAGCTGCCGAACCTGCGGGCGCTCAACTTCCTGCTGCACGGCGCGCTCGATGGTGGCGGCACCCTCTCCCTCAAGACCGACGCCCAGGGGAAGGTCTACTCGACGGCACTCCTCCGGATGCATATCCCCGTTCCCGCGGCCATCCGGCGGACGCTCCCGCGCGCCGCGCAGCGTCCGGCGTCGTGAGCCCGATGCTTTCCACCGACCTCGCCGCCGGGGTGTTCACCCTCACCCTTGCACGCCCCGACAAGCGGAACGCGCTCTCCTCGGTCGTCATCGAGCGCCTGCACGAAGCGCTTGAGCGCGCCGACCTCGATGCCGCCATTCGGGTCATCGTCATCCGCGGGGCGGGGAAGGACTTCTGTGCCGGTGCCGACCTCGACGAGCTCCTGGCCTCGGCCGACGTCGCTCCCGACGTGAACGAGCAGGCGGCGCTCCGGCTGGGTGCGGTCTTCACCCGCATCCGGGCGCTTCCCAAGCCGGTCATCGCGGTCGTTCACGGACGGGCGCTGGCGGGAGGGGCGGGTCTCGCGACCGCGTGCGACATCGTGCTCGCGGCGGAGAGCGCCGAGTTCGGTTATCCCGAGATCCGGCGGGGGTTCGTTCCCGCAATGGTGATGGCCATTCTGCGACGGTCGGCGGGGGAAAAGCGGGCCTTCGAGTTGGTGGCGTCCGGCCGGTCGGTCGACGCGCGGGAGGCGCTGGAACTCGGCCTGGTGAGCCGGGTCGTGGCCGATAAAAAACTTGAGGCGGCGGTGGCGGAGGTCACCACTGCTTTGCTGGCCCAGAGCGCCACGGCGTTCGCCTTCACCAAGCGGCTCTTCTATGAGCAGGAGGGGAAGTCGTTCGCCGACGGGGTGGCGCTTGGTGCCAAGGTCAACGCCCTCTCCCGCACCACGCCCGACTTCCGTGCGGCCATCGCCGCCTTCCTGAAGAAATAAGGGCGCACTCTCTCGTGCGCCCCTTCGACCGGCTTCGCTTTGCGCTCGCCGCCACCGGCGTCGCCATCGGCATCGTGGGGATCACCCGCGACGACCACCGGATCGTGTGGGTGGCCATCGGGTGCCTGGCCGCGGCGTTCGTCCTGCGGTTCTTGGCGCCGAAACAGCCGCCTACATAAAGAATCCACCGCGTCTCGCCTGTTCACAGGCCATTGGTCGCATTGCGACCCGGAAGAAGCCGCGCAGCAGGAAGTTCGGCTTCGCCGCACTGACAGAGCCGCCGAACATCACCCACGGATCCTCATACGCCTGGACCTGCTGACGGAGCAGGCCGGTCAATACTGGAGCACCCGGAAGGTCCGCGACAGCAGCCTCCATGTCATGGACCAGCTTCACTCTGGAAGATTCCGGACCGTTCATGATCTCGCGCTGATCCCAGCACGTGCCATTCACGAGCGCTCGCAGCAGCGCCCACCGATCGGCCGGCGCAATATTCCGGTTCCCGATCAATCTGGCCCATTCTGCCGAGTCCGGATGGGCGGCTGCAAGCGCGGCCGCGGCTTCGGGGAACTCGAAGCCGGGGCCCTCCATATCCGACACCGCACGCTGGAGCCGGATCATCCGGTCCGTCATCGCGCGGTCACGGCGTGCTTGCCCTACCCGCTGGGCCACATTCGCCCCAAGTCTGGATAGGGCGATGCCAAGATCGCGGGCAGCTGGCGCCGGCGCCTGGAGCAGGAGCCGGGCGAGGGCCAGCGTTTCGCGCGCTCGCGCATCGGCCGAAGATAGATCGTGCCGCGCCAAGGCAAGTGCCCCGGCTGCCGCATTCCGGATTGCCTCGTCTCGTAGCAGCCGAAAAGCGGAACCGCCGATATCGAGCGATGGCCGGTCAGGCATGAGGTACCACGCCGCGGACAGGGAGGAGCGGGCCATTCGTCGAAGTGTCAGGAGGCCGTCCGCGACCGTGTCCGAGGCCAGCCGGGCCAGGAGTTGTGGCGGCAGTGGGTCAGGGAGGATCTCCCAAGCGGTGGCAACGGCCTCCGAGTCGGGTCTTCGGGTCGCCTCCTGCAGAATGAGTGCCGGCGAGCGGGCTGGTCCGTAACCACCCCGGAGGAAGAGCCGCGCGTCTGCGGTATCCGCAGTGGCGTCACCCCAACCGGCCAAGGTCGAGTCCATAATCGCCACCGCTCGCCGCCATGGAGGCGGGACGTCGCCACCTCCTGATGGACTGGCGATCGAGCGCCAAGCGTCCCACGCGTGCAGATTGGCGGTGCCGTATGCCGTCCTGTTCCAGGCGGTCATCCACGTAAGGCCGAGCAAGGTCGCCGCCAACGCAATGGCAGGGATCGTCCACATGCTCCAGCCGAGGCGGATGACACCCGCACCCCAGCGTGTGCGGGGCGGGAGCGCGGGCTCGCCCGCATCTGCGAGCCATCCTTCCGCAAGATCCTGCCGGATGACTGGCGCGCGCAGTCGGACCAGGAAGTTCTCCGGGCGCCGCCTCACGTTGAGTCTGATCCGTACTTCTGCCCCGGTGAGTCCAACAGCCAGTGCCTCAGCAATGAACCAGGGAGAGAAGAGCCCGATCGCGTCGCCGACCGTGAGCATCTGAAAAGGTGATCCTGGCCCAACGTGAAGCCATCCACCGGCCCAGAGCACGACGGCCACGCCCGCCAAGAATATGCCGACAGCCAGGATGGTCCCCGCCGATCTGCGCCGGGTCAACCACTGCCGTCGCACAGCAGGGGGGGTCAGGGCGAACATCCCCGAGCCGCCGATCAGCGCACCGCCGTCTTGCGGATGGTCGAGTGCCACATCCATCAGCACCCGCGTCGGGTACCCGGCCTGACGGCCCGCTGAGAACCAGCGCAGCATCCTCCCATTGGTCCGTTCGGCACCAAGATTGAGCCCCAACGTCAGCGCCACCACTCCTGCACTCAGCATCAGCCATCCCGGCCCCGCCACCGATGTGCCCAGCCAAGCCAACACGATCACGTAAGCACATGCCGCTGCGGTGGCCAACCGGAATCGATGGAGTGCCCGGCGGCCTGCGCCGTGCAGACGCGCGAGTCCCGGCGGCGGCCATTCGAGCCCGGCGCTTGACGCCGGCATCAGGGCCCGCGAAATCGCGGCCGCATCCGGCCGGCGTTCGGGCTGCTTGGCGAGGCACCGATCGATGAGTCCGGCGAGCTCGGGGTCGAGGTCCGGTCGCAGCGACTCGACTGGCGGCGGTGCCTTGTGCAGGTGCGCCGCCGCCAGCGCCACCGGCGTCTTCTCATCGAAGGGTGCCCGTCCGGTCACCAGCTCGAACATCACGATCCCGAGGCTGTAGACGTCGCTGCGGTCGGTCGCCGGCTCGCTCGCCGCCTGCTCCGGGCTCATATAGACGGGGGTGCCGAGGGTCACCCCCTCCTGGGTGATACGCGGCCCGGGGTGATGTGCGGCCGAGTGGCGCGCCGCGCTCACGCCGAAATCGAGCACGATCGCCCGGCCCGTTTCCCGCTCCAGCATGATGTTGGCGGGCTTGATGTCGCGGTGGATGAGCCCGCGCGCATGCGCCGCCGCGAGCGCCGCGGCCACTTCGGCCATCACGCGACGTGCCCGCGCTTCCGGTGCCACGGTCCCGACGGGGAACTCCTCGGCGAGCGTCGGCCCGTCGATGAACTGCATCACGAGGTACGCGGTCCCCGAGCGCGGAAGCTCTCCCGCCTGGTATACCGCCACCACGTTGGGATGGGCCACTGCCGCGGCCGCCTCCGCCTCGCGTCGGAAGCGCGCCCGCGCCGTGGCATCCTGCGCCAGTTCCGGTGCCAGCACCTTGATGACCACCAACCGCCGGAGCGCCGGCTCCCGCGCCAGGAACACCAGCCCCATCCCGCCACGCCCCAGCTCCCGAAGCACGATGATCCCGGGGTGGAGGGTCATCTGGAGTTCCGTCGCGAGGCCGGGATCGCTGGCATCCGCCACCGGCGGCGGGAGTGCCAAGCTCCCACCGGTCACGGCCACGCTCCGGCGGCTGCCACAGAAGGGGCAGCTCCGGTCGGTCGGTTCCATCCGACCGCCGCAATGCGGGCAGTGCAGGAAAGTGGTCATCGGGGGTAACGCTGTCCGCTCAAGCTACCACCCGTGGGGCACGGGGCAAGGCGACCGCATTTTCCGGGCTCGGTCCCGGGTGGTTCTGGTGACGGATCGGCGCCTGCGATCTGGTACCGTATCGTATGACAAGCTTCGCCCCGACAGCACCGGCCACCGATCCCGACCTCGCGCCTGCCCGCGCCGTCCTCCAGCGCCACTTCGGCTACCCCGATCTCCGCCCGACCCAGCGCCGGGTGGTCCGCTCGGTGCTCCGCGGCCGCGACACACTGGCCATTCTCCCGACCGGCGGCGGGAAGTCGCTCTGTTTCCAGATCCCGGCGCTGGTCCTGCCGGGATTCACGATCGTCGTCTCTCCCCTGATCGCGCTGATGCAGGACCAGGTCGCCGCCCTCGCGCGCCGCGGGATCCCGGCCGCCGCGCTCAACAGCACGCTCAAGGCCGAAGGCCAGGACGCGGTCCTTGACGCGGTCGCCGCGGGAGAGATGAAGCTCCTCTACACCTCACCGGAGCGGCTCGAACGACTTACCGGCGAGCTCGACCGCCGGCGGCTCCGTCCGTCCCTCCTGGCGGTCGACGAGGCGCACTGCATCACGGAGTGGGGCCACGATTTCCGCCCCGGGTTCCGCCGGCTCGCCCGGCTTCGCTGGCGCCTGGGCGCGCCGCCGGTCGTCGCCCTCACCGGGAGCGCCACTCCCGAGGTCCGCGCCGACATCGCTGCCGCCCTCAAGCTTGGCGCGTGGAGCAGGCCCCGTGGATTCGACCTCCATCTCGGCTCCTTCGACCGTCCCAATCTCTGGTTCGGCGCGGTCCGGGTCGCGAGCCGCGCGGAGCGGTGGGCAGCCCTGCTCGCGCTCTTGAAGCGCGGCGACAGGATGGCCCTCGTCTATGCGCCCACCCGGAATGCGACCGAAGGGCTCAGCCGTGCACTGGTCCGTGCCGGCCTCCGGGCCGCACCCTATCACGCCGGCCTCACCAAGACCGAGCGCGCCGAGGCGCTGGATCGCTTCCTGGGCGACGAGGTCGAAGTGGTCGTCGCCACCAGTGCCTTCGGGATGGGGATCGACAAGCCCGACGTTCGGTTGGTGGTGCACTGGACCATTCCGCCGACGCTCGAGAGCTACTACCAGGAGGCTGGACGCGCCGGCCGGGATGGGGAGTTTGCGCGCTGCGTCCTGCTGATCGGTGCGGACGACGCGCGGCTGCATCGGGCCCAACTCGAGGTGACCTTCCCACCCCAGGCCCTTGTCGAGCGGGTCTGGCGGGAGCCGCCACCCTGGCGGGGCGTCGCGGCCAATACGCTCGCATCGATCGAGCGGCTGCGGCGCGAACTCCATCCCGAACGCGGTGGCGTCGATTGGCGGCCGGTGCTCCAGCGCCGACACCGGACCTTGCAGCGGATCGCCGCGATGGAACAGTATGCGACGGGACACGGGTGCCGGCGCGCCCGGCTCCTGGAGTATTTCGGCGAAACGCTCCGGACCTGTGCCGGCTGCGACTCCTGCCGCACCACCGCCGCCCCGGTCCGACTCGAGCCCGCCGCGCGCCGGCGCTTCCAGGCCTTGCAGCGTTGGCAGCGAGGGCTGGGCCGTGGCGCCATCGAACTGCTTGAGGTCGGCGCCATCATCGGCCTGGCGAAGGATCCACCGAATTCCGCCGCCGCCCTCGCGGATGTGCCTGGTGTCGGGCCGGTGGTGGCCGAGCGGTACGGCGTGCCGATCCTCGACGCCCTCGGCACTGTGCCGGTCGTTGACAGTGCCGATCCGTCGTCCGATCCCGCCGCCCACGCCCTCCTGCAGTGGCGCGCCGACCTGGCCGAGCTCGCTGGGGTGCCGGCGTATGTCATCGTCACCGACCGGGTGCTGAGCCGGATCGTCGAACTCCGTCCCCAAAGCCGCGGCGAGCTCGCCAGGATCGAGGGCGTCGGGCCGAAGACCCTCATCAAGCACGGCGAGGCCATCCTCGGCGTGCTGGCCGGAGCCGCGGCATCGGCGTGACCGGGATCCACCTTCGTTCGCTTATATTCCGTCCATTCCTGCGGTTCCTGCCGCATTCCATTCCGCGCACCCGACTTTCGGCGGTCATTCATGGACGATGCGCTCTATTTCCTCGATCAACACCGTGAAGTGCGCGAGATGGTCCGCGAGTTCTCCCGGAAGGAGATCGCCCCGGTCGCACGTGACCTCGACCGGACTGCGGAGTTCCCGTGGGAGAACATCAAGAAGATGGGTGATCTTGGCCTCCTCGGCGTCCCGTGGAGCGAGGACCTCGGTGGGGCGGGGATGGACCAGCTCAGCTACTACATCACCATCCACGAGATGGCCAAGGTCGACGCGAGCCACGCGCTCACCATCAGCGCCCACACCAACCTCGGCACCTCGCCCATCGTCGATTTCGGCACCGAGGCGCAGCGTCGCCGGTACGTGCCCCTGCTCGCGTCGGGGAAGGTCCTGGGCGGGTTCGGGCTCACCGAGCCGGGGGCCGGCTCGGACGCGGGCGGTACCGCCACGACCGCGGTCGACAAGGGCGATCATTTCGTCCTGAACGGCAGCAAGCGATTCATCACCCATGCAGGCGTGGGAGAGGTCTTCGTCGCCACCGCACGGACCGGTCCGGGCCACGGCAGCCGCGGCATCACCAGCTTCATCGTCACCAAGGACACCGTGGACCTCGAGCGCTGCAAGGCGCTCGGGATCGGGCACGCGGCCGAGCTCCCGAAGGTCAAGGGGGTCCGCGCTGGGCGCAAAGAGGACAAGATGGGCTGGCGCGCCAGCGACACCCGCGAGCTCATCTTCGAGGACGCCATCGTCCCCAGGGAGAACGTCCTCGGCACGATGGGGGAGGGGTTCATCAATTTCCTCAAGACCCTCGATGGCGGGCGCATCGGGATCGCGGCGCTCTCGCTCGGGATCGCCGAGGGGGCGTACGAGGAAGCGCTGGCATACGCGGGCACCCGGCGGCAGTTCGGGAAGTACATCGGGAGCTTCCAGGGGATCCACTTCCAGCTGGCCGATATGGCGCTCGAGATCGAGGCGGGAAAGCACCTGCTGTACCACGCGGCGTGGCTCAAGACCCGCGGGCGCCCGTTCAAGACCGAGGCCGCGATGGCCAAGCTCTTCTGCTCCGAGTTGGCCATGCGCGTCACCACCAAGGCGGTGCAGGTCTTCGGGGGCTACGGGTACACCACCGATTACCCGGTCGAACGGATGATGCGGGACGCCAAGGTCTGCGAGATCGGCGAGGGCACCAGCGAGATCCAGCGGATGGTCATCGCCCGGTCGATCCTGGGCGAGGTCATCAACGGATGACCGGGATCCCGGACGGCATCGTCCTGGCCGTCCACGTCGGGTCGGCCCGGGAGGAGATGTTCGGTCGGAAGACGTTCACCACCGCCATCGACAAGCGCCCGGTGCCCGGCCCCGTCCGGATCGGCAGCCTCGGTATCATCGGCGACCAGCAGGCCGATGCGCGGCATCACGGCGGGCCCTCACGGGCCCTCTGTTGCTATGTCCGTGCGCACCAGGAGGCGTGGGCCAGGGAATGGGACCGGCCGGTCGAGCCGGGGGCCTTTGGCGAGAACCTGACCCTTGCCGGGCTCGACGAATCGACCGTCCACGTCGGTGATCGGTTCCGCTTCGGCACATCCCTGGTCGAGGTGACCTCCGCTCGCGGGCCCTGCGCCACCCTGGCCGCTCGGCTCGGCGTGCCGGACATCGTGTCCCGCATCCGCCTGAACGGCTGGACCGGCTGGTATTGCCGCGTGATCGAGGAAGGCACCGCCGCCGCCGGAATGCACTTCGTCCTCGAACACACCGAGCGCCAGGGCATCTCGGTCCTCGACGCGTACCGGATCAAGAAGGACAAGTCGGCTCCCACCGAGGTCGTCGAGCGGCTCCTGGCAGTCCCGGCGCTCTGCCCGGAATGGCGGGCAACGCTGGAGGCCCGGATCGGATCGGGGAACTGACAGGCGGACAGGTCGACCGGCGCTTAGAGCCACCGCCCTGCGTCCCTCCGCCTCTGCGCCGCTGCGTCCCTCCGCCGCTGCGTCCCTCCGCCCCTGCGCCCCTGCGCCCCTCCGCCTCTGCGCCGCTGCGTCCCTCCGCCCCCCTCTATTGCCGTAACCCCGCCCATTGCATATATTTAGCTCGCCTATGAAGTCATTTCCCCAGCGCCAGCCGTCTCCGTTCATCCTGTTGGGCACACGCGCCTTGCTGTGCTCCATGGATGGCGTGGCCGTGTTGTGGCCGGGAATTCGGACCGGGCGAAATTCGATCATGATCGGCGATCCCATCAGGCAGGTCAGGGGTCGCGGCCGTATGGGTGGCGGGCGCGGGGTCATCCCCGATCCGACACTGGAAGGCAAGGGCCCGCTCACGGGCCACAGGACAGCGGCTGGCCGCCTCGGGCAGTACGCCGGGTGGTCGCCCACTCACATTTCTCAGGCCGCCCCAGCCGGGTCGGCCGAGGGTACAGCGCGTGAAGCGCGAAATTCTCATCAATGGGACGCAGCGCGAGACGCGCGTCGCCATCCTCGAGGACGACCGCCTTGTTGAGCTCCTGGTCGATCGTCCCGACAATCGCCGCATCGTCGGCGACATCTACCTCGGCAGGGTCGAAGCGGTCCTCCCTGGCATCCAGGCCGCCTTCGTCGATGTAGGGCTCGAAAAAAGCGCCTTCCTCCACGCGTCGGACGTCCTCGAACCGGATGATGAACACGATCCGGACGAGGAGCCGTCGACCTCCGAATACCCGGTCGTCACCCCGGAGACCGCCACGTTGGAGCCGGATCAAGCCGGCGTTGACGACCCCCCGGCGGACGAGGAGCGCGGGCCGGCGGCGGAGCCTGCGCCGGAGGCCGGCCAGAACGGGGGCGAGGAGTCGTCGAAGGGTGGCGGGCACCGCCGTTCCCGTCGGCGCCGGCGGCGCCGGCGGGGCAATGGTGCCACCGGCATCGAGGGGGAGAACGCGCCGGAGCCCGCTGCCGAGCTGGTGTCCTCGGGCGAGCCCGCCGCTGAATTGGCGCCGGAGCTCGAGGCCGACGCCGATGTTGAAGCACCGGCCGTGGAGGAGATCGCTTCCTCCCAGTCCGACGGTGTTCCGGAGGCCGGCGTGCCGGATGCTGGCCGATCGGAGGCCGCCCCGGGGCCAGCGGCCGAGCCGGCAGGAAAGGGCCGGCGGCAGCGCGGGCGCGGCAACGGCCAGCCCCAGCCGTCAAAGGAGCGCAGCGCTCCTCCGCCGGCTCCCCGTCAGCGCGAGGTGAGCCGTCGCGGCGCCGTGCCCAACATCGCCGACGTGGTCAAGAAGGGGGAGACCTTCCTGGTGCAGGTCACCAAGGAACCGATCAGTACCAAGGGGTGCCGGGTCACGAAGGTGATCTCCCTCCCCGGGCGCTTCCTGGTGTACATGCCGTTCGCCTCCAAAGTGGGGGTGAGTCGGAAGATCGAGAGCCGGGAGCAGCGCTCCAAGCTGCGTGAAATGGTCTCCCGCCTGTTGCCGAAGGGCGAGGGTGGCGTCATCGTGCGGACTGTGGCGGAGGGGACCACCGAGGAGCATTTCAAGCGGGAGATCGACTCGCTCCTGCACCTCTGGAAGAAGATCAACAAGAAGATGCGCTTCGTGCGGGCACCGGCCCTCATCCAGCGCGAGACGAGCCTGACCCGCGGCATCATCCGCGACCTCTTCAGCGACAAGGTCGACGGCCTGTGGTGCGATTCGAAGGAACTGCATCACGAGATCGAGCAGTACCTCGAGCAGGTGGATCCCGAGCTCAAGGAGCGGGTCCACCTGTACACCGGGGCCCAGCCGCTCTTCGAGAAGTTCGACATCGAGCGCGAGATCAAGGATCTCTTCAAGGCGCGCTGCGAGCTCCCCAACGGCGGGTCCATCGTCATCCAGCCGACCGAGGCCCTGGTCTCGATCGACGTCAATACCGGCCGCTACACCGGCAAGAAGGACCCCGAGAAGACCATCCTGCGCACCAACCTCGAGGCGGCGCGGGAGATCGCCCGGCAGCTCCGGTTGCGGGATGTGGGCGGCATCATCGTCTGCGACTTCATCGACATGGAGACGCGCCAGAACCGCGAGCGGGTGCTCAACGAGCTGCGGGCGCACCTGAGCCACGACCGGGCGCGCACCAAGGCGCACGCAGTGTCGGAGCTGGGCCTGATCGAGATGACGCGCCAGCGGGTCCGTCCCTCGCTCTGGCAGTCGATGACCACCGACTGCCCGACCTGTTCGGGGACGGGCCGCGTCCTGCGGCCCGAGGTCGTGGCCCGTCGCCTGGAACGCTCCCTCCAGCGAGCCGGGTATGAACATCGCGACCGCCAGCTCGCGGTCCGGCTCCACCCCGACGTGGCCCTCTATCTCCTCGAGGAGGAGCCCAAGCTGGTCCAGTCATTGGGGCGCCAGATCGGCATCGAGCTCGAGGTCCGGGACGACCCGATGATGCGCCTCGACGAGTTCCGGTTGATGAGCCGCCCGGCGGGCAGGGATGTGACCGAGCTGTACGCGGTGGCGTGATGTCGGGAGGGAGTAGGTACTGGGTGTTCGGTACGAGGTGTTCCGAGCGTGGGATGGTTCCATCGACGGCAGCGAAGTTCCTCCCCGGTCGAGGGAACCCGCCAAGGTCCCGGTCACACCCAGAGCCTAGGACCTAGTACCTGACGCCTGGCATCCAGCACCACGCTCAGCCGGCGTCTTGACCTAACTCATGCTCCCGGCTACTCTTCCGGGCTTGCATCGTACTCCGCATTCGGGACAGGATCACATGTACGCGATCTTCCGGGCCTTGGGGAAGCAGTTCCGGGCCGAAAAGGGAAAGACCCTTCGCCTGCCGCTGATGGACAAGCAGCCGGGTGACAAGGTCGTCTTCGACGAGGTGCTGCTCTCCTCGGACGGCGAGACCATCAAGGCGGGCACTCCGCTGGTCAAGGGCGCCAAGGTCGAGGCCGAGGTCGTCGGCGACGTCAAGGGCGAGAAGCTGTACATCTTCAAGTTCAAGCGCCGGAAGAACTACCGCCGCAAGACCGGCCACCGGCAGAAGTTCACCGACGTCAAGATCACCGGCCTCAAGCTGGGCTGAGGATACCATGGCACACAAGAAGGGCGTTGGCTCCAGCCGCAACGGGCGCGATTCGAATCCCCAGTTCCTGGGCGTCAAGCGCTTCGGGGGCGAGAAGGTCACCACCGGGATGATCATCGTCCGGCAGCGGGGCACCAAGTTCCATCCGGGACGCAATGTCCGGCGTGCCACCGATGACACGCTCTTCGCGCTCATCGATGGAGTGGTCAAGTTCGAGCACAAGGACAAGGCCCGCCGGAAGGTCTCGGTCTACCCCGTCGCCGCGAACTGATCGACCCGCAACGATCCAGGACGCCGAAGTACCGGCGTCCTTTTCTTTTGCCCTCCGACTGTGCATTCTGAAACATCGCCGGGCGACGGGCGTATGGTGACGGGACCTTCAGCGAGGTGAGCGATGGCGACATTCTTTGAACGGGTCAACCAGGCGGTGGGCACCGCGGGCCGAAAGGCCCAGGCCGCCGTCGAGCAGACCCGGCTCCGCATCGACCAGCAGCGGATCCGCGGTGAACGGGACCATCGGCTGCGGGAGCTGGGGCAGCTCGTTCACGGCGAGGGCCGCGGCTCCGCCCCCGACCCGGCACGCCGGGACGAATTGATGGTCGCGATCGACAAGGCGCTCGCCGAGCTGGCCCGGATCGATAAGGAACTTGCCGCCGCCAAGGGTGAAGTGGTCAGTGTGGGGGAGACGCCGCCGCCCAGCGAGTCACCGCAGGAGGGGTAAGGCCAGAGACAAGAGACAACGCAGATCCTTGAACCCACGGAACTGCGTTTTCTTCTCCAGGGTGTTTGGGTGGGAGACAAGGCAGGAGACAACGCAGTTCCGCGTATATGCGGGCCCGCGTTTTCTCCGCTATGCTGCTGGGCGAGGGGCGAGACAGGAGACAACGCAGTTCCGCGTATATGCGGGCCCGCGTTTTCTCCTCCATGCTGCTGTGTGAGGAGCAAGACCGAGACAACGCCGCTCCGTGGGCTCACGGAACTGCGTTGTCTCCTGTCTCTTGCCTCTGATCTCCCTGCGAGCTCGTCCGCCAGGACTAGAAGTACTTGGGCGGCAGGGTCCGATACCGATCCAGCAGTTCGGTCATCCGGCTCTTGAGCGGCATGTCGACGCCGCGGATGAACACGTGCTCGGCCCGGCTGGAGAACTCGAAGGGATCGCCGGACCAGACCACCACGTCGGCGGACTTCCCGGCGTCGAGCGAACCCCATCGATCGTTGACGCCGAGCGCTTCTGCCGGGGAGAGCGTCACCGCGCGGAGCGCCTGGTCCCAGCTCATTCCGTTCCGCACGGCGTTCCCGGCGGCGAAGCGCAGGTCGCGATCGCGGCTGTCGTCGTTCTGGGCCAGGATGACCTTGACCCCCGCCTGCGCCAGCAACGTGGCATTGTCGAGCCGGGCATTCAGTCCGTCAAAGTGGGGCACGTCGGTCAGGTTCTGGACCAGGACCGGGACCCCGGCCTGCGCCAGGGCCGGGGCCACCATCCACGCCTCGACCCCGCCACGGATGAGGAGTTTGAGGTGGAACTCCCGAGCCAGCCGGAGCGCGCTCTCGATATCGCTCTTGCGGTTGGCCTGGGCGATGACCGGTTCCTTCCCGGCGAGCACCGGCGCCAGCGCCGCCAGCTCCGCGGCCGGGGCGGACAGCGCCTGCATCCGGTTCTGGTCGTAGTCGGCCTTGCGTCGCTGATACTCCACGGCGTCCTGGAAGAGCTGCCGAAACCGGGCCAGCACCCCGGCCCGGCTGCCGCCGCCGGCGTCCTTGGCCTCGACGCCGAGCGCGATGACCATCGCGGCGTGGTCGGTCGCAACCATGTCCTCGACGGTCCCGCCGGCCAGGTCGATCACGACCCCCTGACCCGCGATCATGTTGTCACTCGGCACCACGAGCGCCGTGGTGATCCCCTGCATCCGCGCGATCGGGATCGTGACCGCAGCCGGGTTGATCCCTTCCGCAACGTCGAAGGCGGGGTTCACGTCGCCGCGTTCGGAGCCTTCCCGGGTCTCATCGACCGACTGTACACCGGTGAGCCCGTAGTCGCTGAAGCCGTGGAAGAGCCCGGGCGTGACCCACTTGCCCGTCGCGTCGATGCGGGTGGCCCCCGCCGGGATCGCGATCCCGGCACCGACGCCGATGATCTTGCCGTCGCGCAGGAGGACGGTGCCGTTCTCGATCTTGGGGCCGGACACGGGATAGACCGTTCCGCCGGTGATCGCCACCACCTGGGCGGTCGCTGGTGCAACGCTCAGCACGACGAGCAGCGCCGCACTGAGGATCACCCCGACCGCCCGTCCGCCCATCCGCCGGTCCGCGCTCATTGTCCCACCCCCGGGGCCGCCTGGCCCAGATTGAAATCGGTCTGGTACTGGTGACTCGGGTCATTCCGGTCGAACACCAGCCAGCCATCGTTCCATACCTTGTCGGCCTTGGAGTACACCGAGAACGGGTCGCCGGACCAGAGCACCACGTCGGCGTCCTTGCCGGCCTCGAGCGTGCCGGTCTGCTGCTCGATCCGGAGCACCCACGCCGGATTGGCGGTGATCCATCGGATCGCGTCGAGCCGTGTGATCGGGATCCCCGCCTGCTGTCCGGCGTAGAGCGCTTCCGCCGCCGCCTGGTTGAGCCGCTGGATGCCGTCCTCGCTGTCGGAATGGATCACCGTCCTGACCCCGGCGGTGGTGAGGAGCGCCGCGTTCTCGGGGATGCCGTCGTAGGCTTCCATCTTGAATCCCCACCAGTCGGCCCAGACCGACGCGGCGATCCCGTTCTTGGCCAGCAGGTCGGCGATCTTGTATCCCTCGACGACGTGGTGGAACGAACGGATCTTGAAGCCGAATTCCTTCGAGAGATCGATCATCTGCGCCATCTCGTCCGCGCGATAGCAGTGGTTCTGGACCTGGATGTTGCCGCGCAGCACCTCGGCCAGCGTTTCGAGCCCCAGGTCGCGTGCCGGGGGATCTCCCACCCGGTCCTTCAGCCACTTGTCCCACCTGGCCCGGTACTGCTCGGCCTCGATGAACGCCGCCCGGTCGCCCGCCATGTTGCCCATCCGGGTGGAGGGCCCGCGGTTCTGGTACACCCGCTTGGGGTTCTCGCCGCACGCCATCTTGAGCCCGTAGGGCGCGTCCGGGAATTTCATGGCCTGCACGGTGCGGGCGGGGATGAGCCGGAGCGTGGCCGAGCGCCCTCCGATCAGGTTCGCGGAGCCGGGAAGCGCCTCGATCACCGTGACGCCCCCCGCGATCGCGAGCGGGATCTGGGGATCCTGCGGCCAGAACGATTGTTCGGCCCAGACGTTCGGGGTGACCGGATTGGTGGCCTCGTTGCCGTCGCTCTCCGCCCAGGTCCCGGGTGCCGCGTACACGCCCAGGTGGCTGTGGTCGTCGATGATGCCGGGGGTCACGAACTTGCCGGTGCCGTCGATCACCGTCGCATCGGCCGGAGCGACCAGGTCCTTGCCGACCGCCACGACCTTTCCGTCACGGAAGAGGATCGAGGCGCCGGCGATCTCCGGCCCCACGGCCGTCATCACGGTCGCGTTCCTGATGAACACCGGTGCATTCGGGTGCCGTTGGTAGGTGGAGGGGTATTGCGGGCGCAGTGCGCTCCATTGCGCATCGGCACCGTCCGGGCCGGACTTCGGCGTGGGACTGCTCGGTCCGGCATGGCCGGCACACCCGGCCAGGATCGCCATCGCCAGCAGCTGCGGGATGCATTGACGTGGTGCTCGGGTCATCTGATGTCTCGTTCGGTTGAAGAGGAGCAGGGGGGAGTGGCACCCGCGGATGGCGCCGACGCCCGGTTCAGCTCAGTGCACCAGCACGAATTCAATGGGAGTCCCGACGAGTTCTTCCCGCACGATACGATGAGGGCTGGATTTGGTGACAAAGAACCGGACTGCCGTCGGACCCCCGTCGAGTTCCGCCACCCAGGTGGAGAACCGGCCCGCTGGTACATCGACGGTCGCGGTGTCGGTGATGTGGACGCGCATTGTGTGCAGCGCATTCTCGCCCGAGACGAATGCCGGAAAGGACCACGCGGTGTCGGATCCCCACGCCAGCGTCGAAAGGTAGAGCGGGATCGCATTGTCGTCGACGGTACCCGCCGGGACGGCGGCGTTCACGGTGACCGTCACCGCTTTTCCCCCGGCCGGCGCCACGGTCACGCCGACGGCCCGTCCCCCACGATACGTCAGGCTGGTCCGGATATCGATGCCCTGGACCTGGCCTCCTTGCATCACCTGCCGGATGGCTCCCGCCGCGTCGAGGTCGATCTCGGTCCGTTGCAGCACGAAGGCGCCGATCTGGGTCACGTCGGCGTAGCGCCAGCCGCTGCGCACCCGGTCGAGCTCCACCGTCCGGAAGCCCAGCGGCGTGGATCGGACCAGCACCGTGAAACTGTCGCGATACGGGGCGAGCGCAGCCGCGTCGGCACCGAACGCCCGCGCCTGCGCCGCCCCCAGGGTGGGGAGCGAGGCGACCGCGAGGGCCAGGAGGGCAGGGTGACGGAACCTCACCCGGTCAAGAATGGTGCGCCATCGGGAAGACGTCCAGCGCTCAGGGACGGAGCGGGAGCCCGGCGGCTACCCGGGCGCGGTCGGGGTAATTGCTGCAGAGTCCGTCGACCCCGAGTGCGGTGAGGCGGGCCAGCTCCTCGGGGTCATTCGGCGACCAGACGATGACCTGTTTGCCGGCGGCGTGGAGCGCGGCCACGAGGTCTCCGTCGGTGAGCGAACTCTCCTGCCAGAGGACGTGGGCGCCAGCCGCCACGACCTGGGCCAGTGGATCGACCGGTCGGCTCGCGGACAGCACCCCCCGACGCAGGGTCGGAGTCGACGCTCCCAGCCGGGCGATGATCCGATGATCGAATGCGTGGACGGCATACCGGTCGGGGTGCGGGCCCCGGGCGATCGCCTCGAGGAGGCGGCCATCGTGTGCTGCGGGCAGCGTCTTCACTTCGATCCAGACCTGAAGCGGGCCGACCGCCTCGAGTGCCTCGATGAGCGTGGGGACCGGTTCGCCGTTGGGAAGCGTCACTCGGCGGACTTCCTTCAGCGAGTGCCCGGCAATGACGCCCACGCCTTCCAGCATCGGATCGTGATGCACCATCAGCGCACCGTCGGTCGTGGCGTGGATGTCGAGCTCGATGCCGTCGGCCCCCATCTCCCGGGCCAGCCGGAAGGCGGCGATCGAATTCTGGTAGGCGTAGGCGGAGGCGCCACGGTGGGCGAGCACGGCGGGGCGGGGCATCCGAGGCGTTCCTCGTGGCGGGGCACCCTCGTAGCTTAACATGGTGATGGCATTCGCGTCTGACCCGTACCGATGAACGCCCAGCCGGACGCCGGAGCCCCGTCGGACGTGGAACTGATCGCGGCGTGGCGGGGCGGGGATGAGGCCGCGGCCGCCGAGCTGGTGCGGCGCCACACCAGCGCCGTGGCGCGGTTCCTCCATTCCTCCGGTGCCGATCGCGATGAACTCGATGACCTGGTCCAGGAGGCCTTCTTCCGGGCCTTCCGGCGCATCGACAGTTGGCGCGGCGAGGCGGGGTTCCGCGCCTGGCTGGTCACGATCGCCGGGAACCTGCTGCGCGATCAATGGCGCCGACGAAAGGGCCGCGTGCTCCTGCCGCTCGCCGATCGGGAACTGGCGGGCTCCTCGACCCCGGAAGGTGAGCTCGAAGCGGACGAGGCGGCCGATCGGATCAGGGCCGAGCTGGCACGGCTGCCCCGGTTGCAGCGGGAGGTGTTCCTGTTGCGGGTGCAGGAAGGCGCGGGGTATGACGAGATCGCGCGTGCGCTCGGGACCACCAGCGGCGCTGCACGGGTCCATTACCATCACGCAGTCCGGCGATTGAGGGAGCGGGTGCGATGACGAGGTGCGAGGAGTTGACCGAGCGGATGCCCGCGGTGGCCCGCGCCGAGGCACACTGGGACACCACGGACCTGGCCCACCTGGCGACCTGTCCCGACTGCGCCTCGGGGTGGCGGGTGGTGTCGTCGGTGGCCGCCCTTCGGTGGGCGACGCCATACCTCGATCCGGATCAGATGGCACACGGTGTGGTGCAGCGTCTTGGGGACGAGCGTCGCCGCGTGCGCTTGTCGGCTCGCTGGCTCGGTGGCGCCGCGCTGTTGGCAACGGCCGCGATGCTCGCACTGCTGTTGTGGCCCCGGGCAGAGAGGGGCGGGGCCGAGCTGTCGCCGGTCCCGGTCTTCCTGCCGGAACTCGATTCACTGACCACGCCCCAACTCGAGTCGGTGCTCGGCACCCTGGACGCCCCGCTCGGGTCGGTCCGGACGCTCGATGCGCCGGACTTGAGCGGGCTTTCGGACGATCAATTGTCGGCCGTTCTTCGATCGATGGAGGGATGATGCAAGTCGTGGGTGGGTCGCTGCTCGCACTGGTGCTGCTCGCACCGGCCGTGGGAGCGCAGCGTGCACCGGCGCGCCAGCGCGGCGCCCTGGTCCAGCGCATCGAGGATCTCTTCGTCCAGCGGGTCACCGATGAGCTCGGTCTCTCGCCGGTGCAGGCGCAACGGCTGCGGGGGACGGCGTTACGGATGTTCGCCCGTCGCCGCGCGATGGAAACAGAGTCCCGTCGGCTCGACCAGCTCCTGGCGCGTCAATTGCGGCCCGGCGTGGCCGCCGATCCCGACAGCGTCACCCGACTGACCGACAGCCTGCTGGTGATCCGCGTCAACTATGCCCGGCTCGGTCAGGAGGAGATGGCCGAATTGCGGGCGTACCTCTCCCCGGTACAGAGCGCCCAATACTACGTCCTTCGGGAGCGGCTCCTGCAGCGGATCCAGAATGCGCGTCGGGCCCCCGTCGCCGGGGGCGCCAATGAGATCCCTGCCGACCCCGGTTCCTGACGGAGCGGTGACCACCCGAGACCGAGGCGACCTGCAATGGTCACCGGGGTCGTGTGTGCCAGGTCACCTCGAAGATCCTTCCCGTACGGTATCTTAGGGCCATTCTTGCGTCTTGCGGAACTTCCGGTGGTGGGCGAGCTTTCCCGCACACCCGAGTGGCGGAATGGCAGACGCAGCGGACTCAAAATCCGCCGGGGGGCGACCCCCGTGTGGGTTCGACTCCCACCTCGGGTATCCGTTCCCGAGCGAGGCCCCATCATGATCGACCGACGTTCGCTCTCTCTCGCGCTCGCCCTGGGCCTGTCGGCCGCCGTGGCGTGCAACGACCTCCCCACGTCGTTGCCGATCATCTCGAACACCTGGATCCTGCCGATCAAGGCGGACACGATCGGCGTGGCCCAGTTCCTCCCCGCGTCGGTCGACACGGTGGGCGGGGTGTTCATCACCACCGTCAAGCGAGACTCGGTCCGGCGGTCACTGGGTCAGATGTGCCCCGGGTGTGGCGCGGTCAACGGGACGGTGGATTCTGTTCCGGCCTTCACGATCACGCTGACACACTCCGACTCGCTGCCATCCCAGGTCTATTCGATCACGCCTGGCGGTCTCTCGCTCTCGTATCGGCTCGACAACGGCCTCGGGTTCGACGTGTTGCGCCCCGGTGTGGGCAAGATCGGCTCGATCGTCACGGTGATCTCGGATTCGTCCGGGACCGTCATCGCCCGCGACAGTGTCGACGGCGGTTCGGACAGCTTGCCGAGCGGTAGCGCGCTCACGCGCAACATCTCCCTCGGATCGAATCCCATTCTGGGCGCGGTGAATGTGGTGGCCACCGTGACGGTCCCGCAGGGCGATCCGGTCACCATCGACACGACCAGCTCGTTCCAGGTCACGACGCTCACCGACACGGTGTCACTCGCCGGCGTCACGGTGCAGCTCGCGAGCCAGAGCATCCAAAGCGACTCGGTGAGCGTCGACTGGTCCGGGATCGGTTCCGATATGCAGTCGAATCTTCAGGGGGCCGAGCTCCGGTTGGATATCCAGAATCCGTTCACGGCGTCCGGGTCAGGGTCGGTCAGCTTCAAGCAGGGAGCCACCGACGTCATCCCCGCGAAGGTCCTGAACTTCGCGGTCGGCGCATCCACCGACACCCTGAACATCACCCAGTCGGAGATCCAGGCGCTGACGAGCGCCGGACAGTTCTCGATCCTGGTCGCGGCCTCGGTGAGCGGGACCGGGCCAGGTCAGTCCGTGACGCTCACACCCTCCCAGGTGGTCACCGTGGCCGGGCATGTGCTCCTGTCGTTCGTCTACGGGGGGAAGTGACCGATGCGTCGACTCCTCCTGGCGGCACTCGTGGCGGCGCTCCCTGCCGCGCTGAACGCCCAAGTGGTCCCCGCCGGCGCCCGCGCTGCCGGGCTCGGCGAGAATTACGGCACCCTGGCGCGTGGGTTCGGCGCGGGATACTGGAACCCCGCCAACCTGGGCCAGCGGGGCAACCCCGCGTTCTCGCTGGAACTCCCCGGGGTCGGGCTCTCGGCCTCCGCCGACCCGATCGCGTTGTCCGACATCAAGAAGTATGGCGGCGATACCCTGCCGAACTCGGTGAAGCAGCAGTGGCTCGACGAGATCGGGCCGAACGGCTCGCTGGAGCTGCGGACCCGGGCGCAGATCACCGAAGCGGGGCTCTCGATCGGCCCGGTGGCCATCACGGCGGGCACCACGGTCGGCATCCGCGGGGATCTGCCGCACGATGCCGTCGCGACGATGCTGTACGGCAACGCCGGACCGAGCGGCCAGGGCGACACGTTGTCATTCACCAATGGTGCGCTCCAGGCCTTCGCGGTCTCCCACGTCGGCGTGAGCCTCGGGATCCCGATCCCGGTGCACATCACCCACGCCGCCGACGAGCGTTTTTCGGTGGGCGTCACGGCCAAGTATGTGATGGGCCACGGATTGCTCGATGCCCGTGACGGCAAGGGACAGCTCACCCCCGACAGCGCATCGGTGCGCTTCGTCACGGTGGCGCTGTATGACGAGCACAACGCCATCAACGGGACGGGCACCGGCTTCGACCTGGGGGCCGCGTGGACCAGCGGCAAGCTCTCGGCCGGCCTCACCATTTACGATCTGGCCAACTCCTTCCGGTTCAAGGATCAGGGCAAGGTCGGGAGCTTGAACGCCTTCGTGTCGCCCGACAGCAGCGGCGGCACCTCGAATCAGGTGGCCATCGATTCAGCGACCGATTCGCTCAAGGCCGCGGCCAGCGACCTTGCCAGCAACGAGCGTTTCCTGCCGAGCGTCCGGTTGGCGGTGGGATACAGGTTGTCGAGCCGGATCCAGTTCTCGGCGGACTACCTGCACGAGTCGACCGATCCGCACGCACTGGTGACGCAGAAGGGGACGACCATCGGGCTCGGTGCCGAGGTGCGGTTCATCCCCCTGATCCCGCTCCGGGCCGGCATCCGGTTCGGTGATGGCGCCACTTCGTTCTCCGTCGGCACCGGATTGGCGCTCGGGCCGTTGCATATCGACGGCGCCGTCGGCCGCCGTACCTCGACCGGGTACAACGCCGCGGTGGGGATCACCATCGGCGCCTGGTGACTTTCGCCCGTTAGGCATTACCCTTCCGGTATGACCCTCGAGATCACCGCCCTGCCAGCGGCGCCGGGGACGCGTACCACCGCGTGCCTGGTGCTCGCGGTCCCCCAGGGATCGCTTCCGGCCTCCGTCGCCGCCGTCGATTCGGCGAGCGCGGGGGCCATTTCGCGTCTGTATGCCGCCGGCGATTTCGGCGGCAGGAAGGACGAGGTGGCGGTGCTGTATCCACCCGGCCCGGCGGCGCGCATCGTGCTGGTGGGCCTTGGCAGATCCGAGGGCGTCACACGGACCCAGCTCCGCCGTGCCGCCGCGATCGGCGCCAAGCGGGCCCGGGCCGTGGGTGCGGGGACAGCCGAGTTCTTCCTGACGCCCGAGGGCCGCGGGTCGGTGTCGGCCCGGGATGCCGGGCAGGTCATCGCCGAGGGGCTGGGCCAGGGCGCGTGGCAGTTCACGGAGATGAAGCGCCCCGCCGAGGATCCGAAGGCGCCGCTCGCGAGCGTGACGATCCTGGCACCGACCGACACCGCCGAGCTCTCCGCAGGAGTGGCGGTCGGGGGAGCGGTGGCGGGCGGACAGGCGCTCACCCGTCGGATCCAGATGCTCCCCGGCAACGTGTGCACGCCGACCTTCCTCGCCGAGCAGGCGCGTGAGCTCGCGACCCGCCACAAGTTCAAGGTGACCGTCCTCGATCGGGCCGCGATCGTGAAGGAAGGGATGGGCGCGCTCCTGGCGATCACGCAGGGAAGTGCCGAAGAGCCGCGATTCATCGCGCTCGAGTACGACGGTGCCGCCGGCAAGCCGGTGGTGCTGGTGGGGAAGGGCGTCACCTTCGATACCGGCGGCATCTCGATCAAGCCGGCGGCGAACATGGAGGAGATGAAATACGACATGTCCGGCGCCGCGGCGGTGCTCGGCACCTTCGAGGCGCTGGGCCGGATCCGTCCCAAGGTACGGGTGATCGGGCTCATCCCGTCGGCGGAGAACATGCCGTCGGGGACCGCGGTCAAGCCGGGCGATGTCGTGACCAGCCACCTGGGCAAGACCATTGAGGTGGTCAACACCGACGCCGAGGGGCGGTTGCTCCTGGCGGACGCGCTGTCGTACGCGCGCCGGTATGATCCCGCGGTGGTGCTCGATGCGGCCACCCTCACCGGGGCCATCGTCATCGCGCTCGGCCATACCGCCCTCGGCATCATGGGCAACGACGATGCCGTGGTCGAGGAGGTGCGTCAGGCGGGGGAGCGCGCCGGCGAGCGTGGGTGGCCTCTCCCGCTGTGGGACGACTATCGCGAGCTCAACAAGTCCGACATCGCCGACGTGCGGAACACCGGCGGGCGGCCGGCCGGGAGCATCACCGCCGGGTGGTTCCTGCGCGAGTTCGCCGAGAGCTTCCCGTGGGCGCATCTCGACATCGCAGGGACCGCGTACACCGACCGCGAGGATCCGACCACGGTCAAGGGACCCACGGGAATGGGTGTCCGCCTCTTCACCGAGTTCGTGCTGGGCCGTGCGCGGGCGTAGTCGGTTCGGGTGGGTCGTGGTGTTGACCGGGGCCGCGTTGGGCGGCCCTTTCGCGTTGGCCGCGCAGAATCCCGATTCCGTCGCGGCCGACACGATCCTGACCGACTCCCTGCGGCGCGGGGTGGACGAGACCCAGAAATTGCTCGATGGCGAGGCCCAGGAGCTGATCCGGGTCCCGGTGATGCCGGCCCTCGGCAGCGACGGACCGGCGCCCGCGCTGTCGCGCATCATCCTCGACCGCGACTCGATCGACTGGCACGATGCCGAGACACTGGGCGACCTCCTGCAAGCGCAGCCCGGCGTCTATCTCTGGCGCGCCGGGTGGACCGGCCAGCCGGAATATCCTGATTACCAGGGGCGTGGGGCAGCGTCGGTACGGTATTTCCTCGATGGGGTGCCGTGGCTGCCGATGGGACCGGATAGCGCCGCCGTGGACCCGGCAAGTTTTCCCCTGACGCTGCTCCAACGGATCGAGATCGAACGATGGCCCGGGCAATTGGTCGTCCGTCTGTACACCCGGCGCGATGACCGGCTGGCGCCGCGCTCGAGGATCGTGGTGGCGGCCGGCGACCGGAAATTCGCGCGCTTCGGTGGTGGCCTGGAGCGGCACTACGCCTCCGGACTCAGCTTTTCCCTCGGCGCGGAATACCTGAACGCCCCGACCCGCAGCGGCGAGAACACCAACGCCTCCGACCTCGCCATCCTCCTGCGCGGCGGCTATGTCCCGTCCGCCCGGATGGGATTCGAGTACCAGGTGCTCCGGACCTCGCCCCAGCGCGACACCTGGCAGCTCGTGGCGGGGTCCGATTCGCTCAGCCATAGTCTCAAGGGCGATCGCACCGACGGATACCTTCGTGGGTTCTACCGGACCGGGAAGGAAGGGGACGGCGCGGAGTTCGACGTCCTGGCCGGGTCGAGCCATTGGAGCGGCGACAGCGTTTCGCAGACCGCCGGGCTCTTCGGCGCCACGGCATCGTTCCGACGGCCGACGTGGAAGCTGGAGGGAAGCGCCTTGTCGTGGAGCCGCTGGACGCCCCTGGACACCCGGGTCGATGGAGGCTGGACGCCGGTCACCGGGCTGGCCGTGAGCGGCGAGGCGGTGCACCAGGCGCACGATGGTGGCCGTGAGAGCAATTGGATCGGGCTACAGGCCGGGATCACCCTGCCACAGTCGTTGGTGCTGGAAGGGAGCGTGCGGGCGGGGCGGGAGGTCGGGGCGCCGGCGGTCCTCACCGATCCCGCCCAGGAACTCAAGGACTGGCGGGTGTCCGCCGGGTGGCAGCGACGGGTCGTGGGCCTCGAGGCGGCGTGGGTGCATACGGCCGAGTATCGTCCGCTCGGATTCCAGCCGTACATCCAGGTCCCGACGCTGGCGCCGGTGGGCGCGGCGGACTGGCTGGAAGTGAGCGCCCGGGTGTCGCCGCGACAGTGGCTGCTCCTCGAGGCGCGCTACGGCGATCCAGAACGGGGCACGGTCGATGGTGTCCCGCCGACCCACTCGATCATCACGGCCACCATTCGGTCGAAGTTCCTGCGCCAGTATCGGAGCGGCATCTTCGACCTGAAGCTCCAGCTGGCGATGGAGGCGTGGGGGAAGGGGATCATCGGGCGGGACACCACCGGAGCTGCGGTAACGCTCCCCGGCGCCACCTTTTTCCGCGGCCAGTTCGAGCTCAAGATCGGCAGCCTCATCTTCTACTACACCCGCATCAACCTGCGCAACAGCCTGCTCAGCTACGTACCCGGCTTCCAGATCCCCACCGGCGGCCAGACCTTCGGCGTCCGGTGGGAATTCGTCAACTGACGCACCCTGCCGCCAAGTCCGCCACCAGCCTATATTTCGCGTCTTTTCCGCCACCGTGGGGGCGCACTGCCGCAGAGCATGACGGGGTATGGTGCCGCCGAGGCTCCGGTGGCCGGTGGACGGCTTCGGATCGAGGTCCGGACCGTCAATCACCGGTACTTCAACCTGGCGCTGCGGTGGCCGGACGACCTGGCGATGCTGGAGCCGGAGCTCCGTGAGGCCGTGCGCAAGGAGTTCGATCGCGGCCACGTGGCGGTCCAGGGGCGCTGGACCGAACGGGCCGAACGTCGGGCGCCGCTGACCCTCGACCTCGACCGCGCACAGCAGGTGGCGGGACGACTGCGGGAGTTGCAGGCGGCGCTGGGCCTCCCGGGCGAGGTCACCCTCGAACTGGTGGCGCGGCAACAGGACGTGCTGGGGACCGCCGCCGTGGCGGGCGAGACCTCGGTCACCTGGGCGGAGGTGGCGCCGATCGTGGGTCAGGCGCTGGCCGAGTGCCGCTCGATGCGCGTGAAGGAAGGCGGGGTGCTGGTCAAGGAGCTGGAGCACCGGCTCGCGCGGCTTGCCGAGGGGGTGGACCTGGTATCCGGGCACGCACCGGAACGGCTGGTCCGGGAACGGGACCGGCTCCGTGCCTCGGTGGTGCAACTGCTCGATGGCCGGCCTACGGACGATGCCCGGTTGGCACAGGAGCTCGCATTCCTGGCCGACAAGCTCGACATCACCGAGGAGTTGGTGCGGTTCCGGGCCCATATTTCCGCCTGCCGTGATGCACTGAAGGGATCGGCCCCGGTCGGCAAGCAGCTGGGGTTCCTGGCGCAGGAGCTCGGGCGCGAGGTCAATACCATGGGTGCCAAGGCGAATGATGCGGCCATCACGGCGCAGGTGGTGATGATGAAGGGCGAACTCGAGAAGTTCCGTGAGCAGCTCGAGAACCTCGAGTGAGGCCCTTCCTGCTCGTCCTCTCGGCGCCGTCGGGGTGCGGCAAGACCACCATCGCACGGCGCCTCCTGGCCGAGCGGCCTGGACTGGGGTACTCGGTCTCGGCAACGACCCGGCCACCGCGGGCCGGCGAGCGCGATGGGGAGTCGTACCATTTTCTGACGTCCCAGGAGTTTGCGCGGCGGATCAAGGCCGGTGATTTCCTGGAGTGGGCGGAATACGCCGGGCACCAGTATGGGACGCTGCGCGCCGATGTGGACCGGATCCTGGCGTCGGGCCGGACGGCGGTGCTGGACATCGAGGTGCAGGGGGCGCGGCAGGTCCGGAAGCACTTCGCCGATGCCGTGCACGTGTTCATCCTCCCGCCCTCGGGGGCGGCATTGGCCCAACGGCTGCGGGGACGCCTGACCGAGGGGCGCGAAGGATATGTGGCGCGGCTCAAGCGGGCGGGGCAGGAGATGCTGGCGGTCTCGGAATACGATTTCGTGATCGTCAATGACGTGCTCGATGCGGCCGTGGCGCAGGTCTCGGCGATCCTCGACGGGGAGGGGCATCGGGTGACGCGCCAGGTGGGATTGGAACAACAGGTCGAAACGTTGCGGCGGGAAGTGGCCCGCGAGGCCGACGCCGCGGATACCCAGTAGGACGGAGGCAGGAGATGCGGATCTACACGCCGGTCGAGGTCGCCAAGCAGGCCGGGAACAAGTACCTCGGCGTGCTCGTCGCCGCCAAGTTCGCGCGCTACGCCAACGAGCTTCCGAAGGAGCGCCTGGCGCAGAGCAACCAGAAGCTCACCACGGTGTCGCTCGATGCGCTCACCGAGGGCGACCTGACCTACAAGCTGGTCCGCCGCCGCCGCTCCGAAGCGTGACCGGCGCGTGAGCGCCTGGTCCGGCCGCCACGTGGTCCTCGGCGTGTCGGGCGGGATCGCCAGCTACAAGAGCTGCGTCCTTGCCCGGCGCCTGACCGAGGCCGGCGCCCAGGTCGACGTGGTGCTCACGTCCGGGGCGGCGGAGTTCGTGCGGCCGGTCACCTTCGAGGCGCTCACCGGGCGCCGTGTCCTCACCTCCCTCTGGGAGCCGGACGCGGCGCTTTCGCATATCCACCTGGCCCATCGTGCCGACCTGCTCATTATTGCGCCGGCCACCGCCAACGTCATTGCACGGGCGGCGCAGGGACTGGCCGATGACCTCCTCACCGCACTCGTGCTGGCGCGAGGGGCGCGGCCCACGCTCCTGGCCCCCGCGATGAATGACCAGATGTTCGCCCACCCGGCCACCCAGGTGAACTTGGGGACCTTGCGGGCGCGCGGCGTGGCGATCGTCGGACCTGAGTCGGGGGCGCTCGCCGAAGGGCCTTCCGAACGCCCCGGGCGGATGAGCGAGCCGGAGACGATCGTCGCCCATGCGGCCCGGCTCCTCCGGGGGCGCACCAAGCTCAGCGGCAAGCGGGTCGTGGTCACTGCGGGCCCTACCCGGGAGCCGATCGATCCGGTGCGGGTGGTGACCAACCGTTCCAGCGGCCGGATGGGGTACCGGCTGGCGGAGGCGGCGTGGGAACGGGGGGCGGAGGTGACGCTGATCAGCGGCCCGGTGGAACTGCCGCCTCCGCCGGGGATCGACCTGCGGCGGATCGAGACCACGGTCGAACTGGAGGCAGCGGTCCGGCAGGCGCTGGCCGCTGCCGACGTGCTGGTGATGGCAGCGGCCCCCGCGGACTACCGGCCGGTGGCGCCGAGTGCGGAGAAGCGGCCCCGACAGGATGGCGCACTGGCGCTGCCGCTCGAACCGACCGCCGACATCCTGAGCGCCACGGCCCCCGCCCGCCGGCCGGGGAGCGTGATCGTGGGCTTCGCGCTCGAGACCGGCGATGCGCTGGCGAAGGGCAAGGCCAAGCTGGAACGCAAGGCGCTCGACCTGATCGTCATCAACGACGCCCTCGAGCCTGGTGCCGGCTTCGAGGTGGACACGAATCGCGTGGCCATCCTGGGTCGAGACGGCACGCCGATGATCCTGCCGCTGCAGTCGAAGCGGGAGACCGCCGAGAAGATCCTCGATGCCGTGGAGGCGCGGCTCGATGGATGATCGGACGCGGTACCTGAAGCAGCAGGCGGAGCTGGGTGGGCGGGAAGTGGTGCTCGGAGTCCGGAGCTTGGAGCTGGGAGTCCGGAGGGTCGAGCCGGGAGTCCGGAGCCGGGAGACGGGTGCCGGGAGCGTGGAACCGGGAGCGCGGGAAAGTCACGTGCCCCAGCTCCAGACTCCAAGCTCTGAGCTCCCGACTCCAAGCTCTGAGCTCCAGACTCCCAGCTCAGACTGGCGGAAAGGTGCCCCCCCGATCCCTGGCCCCGGCCTGTCGGTCGTGCCGCCCGCTGCCGCCCTGGGCGATGACCGCGCGGAGCTGGCGACGCTCGATGCCGTCGCGGCGATGGTGCGCGAATGCCGGCGGTGCCCGCTCTGCGAGGGGCGCACCCACGCCGTCCCCGGCGAAGGCGATCCCGCGGCGCGATTGGTCGTCGTGGGCGAGGGTCCCGGTCAGACCGAGGACCAGACTGGCCGTCCGTTCGTCGGACGCGCCGGGGAGCTGCTCGACAAGATCCTGCTTTCGATACAAGTTCCGCGGGCGAGTGCCTACATCCTCAACATCGTGAAGTGCCGCCCGCCGCAGAACCGGGCACCCTTGCCCGACGAGATCGCGGCCTGCGTACCGTATCTGCACCGCCAACTGGCGCTGCTGCGGCCCAAGGTCATCATCGCGGCCGGCACGACCGCGGCGGCGGGGCTCCTTCAGTCCCGCAAGAGCCTGGGCCAGTTGCGCGGCCAGGTCCACCGCTATGGCGATGTGCCGCTGGTGGTGACGTACCATCCGGCCGCGTTGCTCCGCAACCCCAACTGGAAGAAGCCGACCTGGGATGACGTCCGTATTGCCAGACAACTCCTCGACGCCTGACGCGCCGGCCGCGACCCGCGGCGCGCCCTGGGACAACGACGCGGAACAGGCGGTGCTCGGTGCGATGCTCCTCGACCAGGACGCCTCGCTCCGGGCGGCCGAGCTCCTCGAGGATTGGATGTTCTATGCCGAGCGGCACCGCCGGATCTTCCGGGCGATGCTGCACCTGGCCGAGCAGCGGATCGTCATCGACCAGCTGACGCTCCGGGACGAACTGGTGCGCCGGGGCGAGCTCGACAGCACCGGCGGCCTGCCGTACGTCTCGGAGCTGGCCGATGCGGTCCCGACCGCGGCCAACCTTGAGTTCCACGCCGGGATCGTGCGGGAAAAGGCCATCCAGCGCCGCCTGATCGAGGCCGCGACCCAGATCATCCAGGAGACCTACGAAGGTCGCAGCCGCTCCGGGGAACTCCTCGACCGCGCGGAGGCGAAGATCTTCCAGATCGCCCAGGCGCGGCGGGATGACGGCTTCAAGGGCATCAAGGAGATGCTCTGGCCCACGATGGAGCGCATTGAAAAGCTCCAGGGCAACGCGAAATCGGTTACCGGTGTGGCGAGCGGCTTCCGAGATTTGGACCAGTTGACGGCGGGGTTCCAGCCGGCGGAACTGATCATCGTGGCGGCGCGACCGTCGATGGGGAAGACCGCCTTCTGCCTCAACCTCGCCGCCCACGCGGCGCTCGAGGCGGAGACGGGCGTGGCGATCTTCTCGCTCGAAATGAGCAAGGAGGCGCTGGTCCAGCGGCTGCTCTGCGCCGAGGCGCAGGTGGACAGCTCCAAGGTGCGGACCGGGCGGCTGCGGGATGACGAATACTCCCGTCTGGCGCGCGGCGCGGGCGTCCTCTCCCAGGCGCGGATCTGGATCGACGACACCCCGTCGCTCACGTTGCTGGAGATGCGTTCCAAGGCCCGCCGGCTCAAGGCCGAGAATGACATCGGATTGATCATCGTGGACTACCTGCAGTTGATGCGGAGCCCGGAGATGCAGGAGAATCGCGTGCAGGAGATCTCGGATATCTCACGCTCGCTGAAGGGCCTGGCGCGGGAGCTGGAGCTGCCGGTCATCGCGCTGTCGCAGCTTTCCCGTGCCTCGGAGCAGCGGGGCGGCGAGCGTACGCCGATCCTGTCCGACCTGCGCGATTCCGGCGCCATCGAGCAGGACGCCGACCAGGTGGTGTTCATCCACCGGCCCGAGATGTACAAGGACCTCCGCGACAAGGCGGAGAAAGATGGCCGGAACCTCGATGGCGTGGCCGAGATCAACCTGGCGAAGAACCGCAACGGCCCCACGGGATCGTTCGAGCTCTTCTTCAACAAGGCGGTCACCCGATTCAGCGACCACTCGGACCGGGAGCCGCCGCCCGAGGCGATCCCCGATGACGCCTAAGGCCCGGTCGGTCTATCGCTGCCTGGAATGCGGACACGACCATTCCAAGTGGGTGGGACGCTGTGAAGGGTGCGGGGCGTGGAACTCGGTGGCCGAGGAACCGGTCGTCGAGCCCTCGGCGCGCGCGGGGATACGGGTCGCGCGGCGGTCGGGCGCGGCGGCCGGCGGTCCGGCCCCGGCACGCCTGGGGGACATCTCCGAGTCGCAGTTGTCGCGCTGGCTGGTGGGGCTCCCGGAGTTCGACTTCGTCCTGGGCGGCGGGATCGTTCCCGGTTCGTTGACGCTGGTGGGTGGCGAGCCGGGCATCGGCAAGTCCACCCTGCTCCTGCAGGCGTGCGCCCGGCTCGAGGCGGCGGGACACCGGACGCTGTACGTGAGCGGGGAGGAATCGCCGGACCAGATCCGCCTGCGGGCCCAGCGTCTCGACGAGGACACCAGCGCCGTCCACGTGCTCGGCGAGACGCGGCTCGAGGCGATCCTGGCGGCCACCACCACCGTCGGTGCCGACGTCGTCATCCTCGACTCCATCCAGACCGTCTATACCGACGTGCTCGAAGGAGCCCCGGGCAGCGTGGGCCAGGTCCGGGAATGCGCCGCGCTCCTGATGCGCTTTGCCAAGGAGAGCGGCTCGGCCGTGATGGTCGTGGGGCACGTGACCAAGGGCGGGAGCGTCGCGGGGCCCAAGACGCTGGAACACATCGTGGACACGGTGCTCTACTTCGAGGGCGAGGGGATGCACGATCACCGGCTCCTCCGCGCCACCAAGAACCGGTTCGGATCGGTCGATGAGGTGGGTGTCTTCGCCATGACCGAACGGGGCCTCATCCCGGTGCAGAGCCCTTCGGCCCTCTTCCTCGCGGCCCGGGCATCGGGCACCAGCGGCAGCGCCGTCACGGCGGTCATGGAAGGCACCCGGCCGATGCTGGTCGAGGTGCAGGCGCTTGCGGCCCGTTCCGGCTATGGCACGCCCCAGCGGGTGGCCACCGGCCTCGACCACAAGCGCCTCGCGGTGTTGCTGGCGGTATTGGAACGGCGGGGCAAGGCGTCCTTTGCCGATCTCGACGTGTTCGTGCAGGTGAGCGCCGGCGTGCGGCTGACTGAACCCGCCGCGGACCTGGCCGTCGCGGCGGCGCTGGTGTCGAGCGTGAAGGATCGACCGGCACCGGTCGATGCGCTCTTCCTGGGCGAAGTGGGTCTCGGCGGCGAGGTGCGGCCGGTGGGAGGAATGGATCGCCGGCTGGCGGAGGCGCAGCGCCTGGGGTTCAGTCGCGCCTATGTGCCGGCGCGCTTCGCGGGACGGGGCGGCGGACTCCAGCTCGTCCCGCTCGATCACATCGAGGCGCTGGTGGCGGCACTTGCCGCGTGACGTCGGGGTGGTCGTGGTCGCGGCGGGACGCGGCGTCAGGGCGGGGGGCGGGGTGCCCAAGCAATTCCGCGACCTCGCCGGCGTGCCACTCCTGCTCCGGGCCCTCCGGCCGTTCACCGGTCACCCTGACGTGGCACAGGTGGCGCTCGTGCTCCCCGCCGAGAGTGTCGTGCATCCGCCGGAGTGGCTGGCCGGACTGCGAGGGGAAGGCCTGGTCTTCGTGGCGGGCGGGTCGGAGCGGAGCGACTCGGTGCGCGCGGGGCTCGACGCGTTGCGAGCTGAGTGCCGCACCGTACTGGTGCACGATGGCGCACGCCCCTTCGTCGAGCGGGACCTGATCGACGCGGTGATCGCCGGTGCGCGGGCGGGTGAGGGCATCGTGCCGGCCATTCCCGAGGGCGACACCCTGAAGCAGGTGGCGGCGGATGGGAAGACGATCGAGCGCACCGTGCCGCGTGACGGGCTCTGGCGGGCGCAGACGCCGCAGGGCTTCCCGCGCGAGATGCTCGTCGCCGCCTATCAGCGCCCACGGACGGCCGCCGCCACCGACGACGCCGGCGTGGTCGAGGCGGGGGGCGGGCACGTGCGCATCATCCCCGGATCGCCCCGGAACATCAAAGTCACCTCGCCCGCCGATCTTGAGCTGGCGGAGCTCCTGGCCAGGGTGCCTCGATGATCCTCCCGTTCACAGGCGGCGATGTGGCCGCGACGATCCCGAAGGCCGTCGCGCACGTCCGGGGCGGTGGCCTCCTGGGCTACCCGACCGAGACGGTCTACGGACTCGGTGGTCGGGTCGACCCGGTGTCGGTCGGTGCGCTCGCCCGGCTCAAGGGACGCCCCGATGGGAAGCCATTCCTGGTGCTGGTGTCGGACGTGCCGATGGCGGAGTCGCTGGGGCTCCTCTTCAATGACGCAGCACGGGCGTTGGCGCGGGCATTCTGGCCCGGGCCCCTCACGCTCGCCCTGCCGAGCACCGGGACCCGGCTCCCGACCCAGCTGCGTGGTCCGGAAGGGGGGATCGCCGTGCGCCACACCAGCCACACCGACGTGGCGCGCCTGATCAACGCGCTGGGGGAGCCGCTGACCAGCACCTCCGCCAATCGACCGGGGACGCCGCCGGCGCCCGGGGCCGATCGCCTGGCGGAGGCCTTTGGCGACGCGGTGGCCTCGGGGCAACTGCTGGTGCTCGACGGCGGCGTGCTCGGGAATGTCCCGCCGTCGACGCTGGTCGACTGCACCGGGAGCGTGGCGCGGCTCATCCGCGAGGGAGCGATCCCGCGCGCGGAACTGCGGCGCGCCGTCGGGAGACTGGCGCCGTGAAGATCGTGATGATCTGCACCGGCAACACCTGCCGCTCACCGATGGCGGAGGCGCTGTTGCGGCGCGCGCTCACGGAGGCAGGGGCGGCGCACGAGGTGGCCTCGGCAGGCACCGCGCCCTGGGATGGAGCGCCGGCGTCCGAAGGGGCGTATCTCGTGGCGCTCGAACATGGGCTCGATCTCTCGGCGCACCGCGCCCGGCACGCGACCGCCGAACTGATCGCGCGCGCCGACCTGATCCTCACGATGTCGCGATCGCACCTGGAGCGGGTCGAGGCGCTGGGCGGTGCGGGGAAGTCGCACCTGCTGGGCGAGTTCGTGGGCCTGCGCGGAGCCGAGGCGGAGGTCCTCGATCCGATGGGCGGAGAGATCGACGGCTATCGTGCCGCCTTCGACCGGTTGGACCACCTCACCCGACTGGCGGTACAACGCCTGCCCGCGATCGGTACGAAGGGATGATCTCCGGACGGACCCGCACCTTTGCACTCCTCGGCGATCCTGTCGCCCATTCCCTCTCGCCGGTCATGCAGAACGCCGCATTCCGGGTGCTGGGTATCGACGCCGTGTACATCGCGCTCAAGTGCGCCGCCGAACAGGTGGCCGCGCTGGCGACCGAACTGGCCGCCGTGGGCGGGGGCGGGAACGCCACCATCCCCCACAAGGGCGTGCTGGCGGCCGCGCTGGCGCGTCCATCCGCAGTGGTCACGTCGCTCGCGGGTGCGAACACCTTCTGGGGCGAGGGAGGTGCACTCGCGGGGGACAACACCGACGTCGCCGGAGTGCTCGATGCCCTGGCGCTC
>DASSGV010000024.1:0-5349 GCA_035693225.1 Gemmatimonadales bacterium
GAAGATGGACGCCGAGGAGTTCGGGCACTGTACGCTCTACGGCGAATGCCAGGAGGCGTGTCCGAAGGAGATCAGCATCGACGCGATCGCGCGGATGAATCGGGACTATCTCGCGGCGACCATCAGCGGCGGAGAAGAGAAGGTGCTCGGCGGCACCGGCTGATACCGGCGGTGTTGATCTAGAGCCTCGGTAGGGTCACGCCAACCTGCGACTGATACTTGCCGCCCTTGTCCTTGTACGAGACTTCCGGCTCTTCCTCGCCGCGGAAGAAGAGCACCTGCGCGATCCCCTCGTTGGCGTAGATCTTCGCCGGAAGCGGAGTCGTGTTCGAGATCTCGAGCGTCACGAAGCCTTCCCACTCCGGCTCGAACGGCGTGACGTTGGTGATGATGCCGCAGCGCGCGTACGTGGACTTACCGACGCAGATGGTCAGCACCTCGCGCGGGATGCGGAAGTACTCGACCGAGCGCGCCAACGCAAAGCTGTTGGGCGGCACGATGCAGACCTCGCCGGAGAACTCGACAAAGCTCTTCGGGTCGAACGACTTCGGGTCGACGATCGCCGAGAGCACGTTGGTGAAGATCTTGAATTCGGGCGCCACCCGCATGTCGTACCCGTAAGACGAGACGCCGTAGGAGATGACCTTCCGTCCGGCGGCGTCGGTCTCCCGCACCTGCCCGTCCACGAACGGCTCGATCATCCCGCGCTCCTGGGCCATGCGGCGGATCCAACGGTCGGACTTGATGGACATGGGATGGGCGGGCAAGGGGAATGAGGACGGGCTGGCTCGCGTCCGAATATACCCGCGGCTCGGGGCAGGCTGAATCCCCTGGGGGGGCGGTCGGGAATCGGCTCTGCCGATCCGGTCCGATGGCCGTTGGCGGGTTGAACTCGACTCGGCCGGGGATTAGCTTCAGGATTCCGTAAGTGAAAAATTTCACGATACGCCGAGCCCATGCTCCAGTCCTACCTGCCGATCCTGCTGGTCATCGCCTTCGTGATCGCCAACGCGGTCCTGATGCTCGGCGTGTCGAGGGTATCGGACCTGGCCCTGAAGACCGCCCGGCCCACCGCCGTCAAGGTGGCGCCGTATGAGTCCGGGATGCCGGTCCTCGGGGATGCACGGGCTCGATTCTCCGTCACCTTCTACATGGTCACCCTCCTGTTCATCGTCTTCGACATCGAGGCGGTGTTCATGATCCCCTGGGCGGTGGCGTTCCAGCAGCTCACCGCGATGCGCGGACTGCTCCTCGTGGAAATGCTCGTCTTCATGCTCATCCTGGTGGTGGGCTTCATCTATGTGTGGAAACGGGGGGCGCTCGAATGGGAATGACCCTGCCCGAGGCCGCGACCGGCACCACGACGATGTCGGAGATCTCGCCCAACTGGGTGACCACCCGGCTCGACTTCCTGGTCAACTGGGCCCGCAAGAACTCGCTCTGGCCGATGCCCTTCGGGACCGCCTGCTGTGCCATCGAATACATGGCCACGGCGGCCTCGCGGTTCGACATCGCGCGGTTCGGGATGGAGCGTCAGAGCTTCTCGCCCCGCCAGGCCGACGTGCTGATCTGCGCCGGACGGCTGCCGTTCAAGCTGGCCCCGGTCATCCGCAAGATCTGGGACCAGATGCCCCAGCCCAAGTGGGCCATCTCGATGGGGGCCTGCGCGTCCTCGGGGGGCATTTTCGACACCTACGCGATGGTGCAGGGGATCGACACGATCATCCCGGTGGACGTGTACGTGCCCGGCTGCCCGCCACGCCCTGAGGGGCTGATGTACGGGATCACGCTCCTGCAGAAGAAGATCGCGGGCGAGACCATCACCGACACCGCCATGCGCGAAGAGCACCTGGTCGGTCCCGACGGGCTCTTCGTCCGCCGGGAGCGCCTCGACGAGATCTCGGAGCCGTTCGGCAACTCCGTGCAGCAGACCCGCTCCGCATGAGCGAGCACCCGAGCGTTGCGGCCCTGCGCGCGCGCTTCGGCGCGGGGCTGGCGGCGGTGTCCGAGAGCTGTGGCGACGTGATCGCGCGGGTGGAGTCCGGTCGCGCCCACGAGATCTTCACCTGGCTGCGCGACGATCCGGCCCAGGCCTACGACTATCTGGTCGATGTCACCGCCGTCGAATACCGTGACCCCGAGCTGCCGCTGGAGGTGGTCTGGCAGCTCCGCTCACTGCCCCACGCCCGCGATCTCCGCGTCAAGGTGGCGCTCGACAAGGCAGGCCCGCTGGAGGTGCCTTCGGTGTACGACCTCTGGCGAGGGGCCGATTGGCTGGAGCGCGAGGTGTACGACATGTTCGGGATCTCCTTTGCGGGCCACCCGGACCTGCGGCGGATCCTGATGTGGGAGACCTACCACGAGGGCCATCCGCTCCGGAAGGACTTTCCGCTGCGCGGGCACTTCAGCCGTGCCGAGCAGACCCGCCAGGCCCTCGCCGCCAATCCCGAGGCGCATTACTCGATCGAGGAGCTCTCGATCGCCGAGTCCTACGACGACCTTCCGGCCGAGATGCGCGCGCGTCTGGCGCATGGCGAGCGAGGGGCGGTCTGATGGCGGGCCGCACGGTCGAGTTCGCGCTCAGCACGCCGGTGCTGGATCAGCACGGACGGGTCTCCCAGGCGCCGTTGGGTGCGCCGTCGCAGGGGGAGGACGACCTGCACGGCGAGCACATGCTCATCAACATCGGCCCCCAGCATCCTGCCACCCACGGGGTGCTGCGGCTGGTCATCGAGCTCGACGGCGAACGCGTCGTGCGGGTCATCCCCCACATCGGCTACCTGCACTCCGGTTTCGAGAAGCTCGGTGAATACCGGCACTACAACCAGATCGTGCCGCTCACCGACCGCACCGACTACCTCTCGCCGATGGCCAACAACGTCGGCCTGGCGTTGGCGGCCGAGAAGCTGATGGGGATCACCATCACCGAGCGCTGCCAGGTGCTCCGGGTCATCGCCTGCGAGATGAGCCGCATCATCAGCCATCTCGTCTGGCTCGGCACCACCGGCATCGATTTGGGCGCCTTCACCCCCTTCCTCTGGTCGTTCCAGCAGCGCGAGCGGATCTACGACCTGCAGGAATCGTGGACCGGGGCCCGGCTCACCACCTCGCTCACGCGGGTGGGTGGGATGATGGCCGACGTGCCTGAGGGGTGGGAGGCGGGGCTGCGCGAGTTCTGCCGGACCTTCCCCACCACGTTGCGGGAGGTGGACACGATGTTCACCCGCAACGCCATCTGGATCGGGCGCACCCAGGGTGTGGGCGTGATGTCCGCGGCCGATGCCATCAACTACTCTTTGTCGGGCCCGATGCTCCGGGCCAGCGGCGTGCCGTTCGATGTGCGCAAGGACCGGCCGTATCTCGGATATGAGACCTACGACTTCGACGTGCCCGTTGGCGAGCACGGCGACATCTACGATCGATACCGGGTGCGGCTGGAGGAGATGTGGCAATCGACCCGGATCCTCGAGCAGGCGCTCGACCGGCTGGCCAAGCTCGCCGGTGCGCCGCTCAACGTGTCCGACGCCCGGGTGATCCTGCCCAGCAAGTCCCAGGCGATGAGCGACATGGAATCGATGATCCACCACTTCAAGCAGGTGATGGAAGGCGTGAAGGCCCCGCCGGGAGAGGCGTACCTCCCGATCGAGAACCCCAAGGGCGAGCTCGGCTACTACTTCGTCGCCGACGGCACCGCCAAGCCGGTGCGGTGGCGCATCCGGCCGCCGTCGTTCATCAACCTTGCGGCGCTCCCGACGCTCTGCGTGGGCGCGCTGCTCTCGGATGTGATCGCCATCAATGCCAGCGTCGACATCGTGATGGGGGAGATCGACCGGTGAACGCATCGACCACCGCCGCCTATGCGCCGGTCTTCACCGGGGCCGCGCGCCAGGAGCTCGACCAGCTCTTCACCAGGTACCCGACCAGGCAGGCGTGTCTCCTCCCGGCGCTCTGGATGGTCCAGGAGGCCCGCGGGTGGATCAGCCCCGAAGCGATCGCCGAGGTGGCGGAAGTGCTGGGGATCACTCCCGCCTACGTGCGCGGGGTCGTGACCTTCTACACGATGTACCACACCCACCCGGTGGGGCGGCACTTCATCCAGGTGTGCACCACGAGCCCCTGCGGACTCTGCGGCGCGGAGGACACCCTCAAGGCGATCGTCCGCGAGACCGGCTGCAAGGAACTTGGCGCCACCAGTCCCGATGGCCGCTTCACCGTCATCGAGGTCGAGTGCCTGGGCGCCTGCGGGTTCCCGACGCCGATCCTGGTGGACGACGATTTCATCGAGAACGTGACACCGGAGCGGGTCGCCGGCGTGCTGCAGAGGTACCAGTAATGGGCTATCCGAATCCGAGCCATCCCAAGGAGACCGTCGTCCTGTCGAAGCACTTCGGCGACGCCGGCGCCCGCTCCTACGCTGGATGGGTGGAGCGGGGTGGCTACGCCGGACTCCGGAAGGCGCTGGGGATGACCCCCGAGGCGGTCATCGAGGTCATCAAGGCGTCCGGCCTTCGCGGGCGCGGCGGGGCGGGGTTCCCGACCGGGCTCAAGTGGTCGTTCATGCCCAGGAACGACGGCAAGCCGCATTACCTGGTGTGCAACGCCGACGAGTCCGAGCCCGGCACCTTCAAGGACCGGGAGATCATGCGGTGGACCCCCCACGCACTCATCGAAGGGTGTGCGGTGGGAGCCTACGCCATCGGGGCCGAGACCTGCTACATCTACATCCGGGGCGAGTTCACCGAGCCGTGGAAGGTGATGACCGACGCCGTCCGGGACGCCTACGCCAATGGCGCCCTCGGCGACAACGTGTTCGGCACCGGGCGGAAGATCCACGTCGTGCTGCATCGCGGGGCCGGCGCGTATATCTGCGGGGAAGAGACCGCCTTGATGAATTCCATCGAGGGAAAGCGCGGCAATCCCCGGGTCAAGCCGCCCTTTCCGGCGGCGGCCGGACTCTTTGCCCTGCCCACCACGATCAACAACGTCGAGACCCTTGCCGCGGCGCCGCACATCCTGGTGCGCGGGGCCGAATGGTACAAGGGACTGTGCAAGGGGAACCCCAAGAGCACCGGCACCAAGTTGATCTCCGTCTGCGGCCACGTGCAGCGCCCCGGGAACTACGAGATCACGATGGGCACGTCGATGAAGGAGCTCATCTACGATATGTGCGGGGGGATGCGGCCGGGCCGGACGCTCAAGGCCGTCATTCCCGGCGGATCGTCGGTGCCGCTGCTGGACGCCGGCGATGTCGAGACGTGCGTGATGGATTACGAAGGTGTCGTCGCGGCCGGGTCGATGCTGGGGTCCGGCGGGATGATCGTGATGGACGATACCACCGACATCCCGTAC